>CAYVQQ010000063.1:0-13508 GCA_964453085.1 uncultured Mycobacterium sp. | reverse complement strand
ACGATCGGCCGCACCTCGGCAAGCACACTCTCCACGTCGACGCCGCCGCGCGGCAACGCCGCCCGCAGCCGGGCAGCCGTCAACTCGGTGCCCCGTAGGTCGATGCGGGCCATCACGGGTGCGGGCGGGGCAGTCACGGTGCCCATTGTCCCAGAACAACTCGATCGGTTGACCAGCGGTACAGTGCCGGTGAACGCCCGCTCCGATGAACCCCCGCTGTGGAAGGGAGCCTCATGTCCGCACAGGATCATCCCAACAATGCGCCGGACGTCCCGATGATCTTCCCGCCCTGGTTCGAGCGCTTCCAGATCAAATACATGAACCCGGCGGTCAAGCCAATCGCGCGCTTTCTGCCCGGCACGGCGATCATCAAGCATCGCGGTCGCACCTCCGGCAAGGCCTACGAGACCGTCATCACCCCCTACCGCAAGGGAAACGTGCTGGCGATCGCCCTGGGCCACGGCAAAACCGACTGGGTCAAGAATGTGCTGGCCGCCGGTGAAGCCGACGTGCAGCTTGGCCGCAACCGCATGGTGCACCTCACCAACCCGCGGATTCTGCCGGCCGGATCCGGCGGCCCCGACGCGGAGAACCTGCCGAGGATGGCGCGCATGCAGCTGCGCCGCCTCGGGGTGTTCGTCGGCGACATAACCTGAGGTCGGGCGTCACCTGAGGTCGGGCGTCGCGACGCGGGGTCCGGTGTCCGGCGTTCGTCTACATGTCCAGGCCGACGTCGAGCGCCCGCACCGAATGGGTCAGCGCTCCGACGGCCAGGTAGTCCACCCCGGTCGCCGCGTAGGTCGCCGCCGTGTCGAGGCGCAGGCCTCCGGAGGACTCCAGCAGCACGGTCGGGGCGCGGGTGTCGCGGCGCTGGACGGCGACCTGCGTCTGCCATATCGGGAAGTTGTCCAGCAGGACCAGCTCGGGCTTCTCGGCCAGCACCGCGTCCAGTTGCTCTAAGGAGTCCACCTCCACCTCGCAGGGCAGCCCCGGGGCGGCCTCGCGCACGGCGCGCAGCGCGTCGACCACCGATCCGGCGGCCACCACGTGGTTGTCCTTGATCAGGGCCGCGTCGCCGAGCCCGAACCGGTGGTTGACGCCCCCGCCGACCCGCACCGCGTACTTCTGCAGCAGCCGCAGGCCGGGCAGGGTTTTGCGGGTGTCGCGGATCCTGGCCCTGGTGCCCTCCACGGCCGCCACCCACGCCGCGGTCGCGGTGGCGATGCCCGACAGGTGACAGACCAGGTTCAGCATGGTCCGTTCGGCCGTCAGCAACCCCCGGGTGGGCGCCCGCACGGTCAGCAGCGCCTCCCCCGGCTGCGCCCGGGCACCGTCGTCGACGCGGTGCGCCACCTCGTAGCCACCGGCACCGAGCACCTCGTCGAGCACCAGCAACGCGACGTCCAGCCCGGCGACCACGCCGGGCTCCCGGGGCACCATCGACGCCGCGGCCACCGCGTCGCCGGGCACCGTCGCCGACGTGGTCGCGTCGGGCCCGTAGCACAGATCCTCGTCGAGGCCTCGCCGGATGACGGCCAGGGCGGCGGCCCGCTCGGCGTCCGACAGCATCGTCACCCCACCGCCGCCAGCGTCTCGACCAGTACCGAGGAGTCCTCGGCCAGCCGGAGCACGCTGTTGCGGGCCCGGTCGGTCGCGGGGGCGGGGTGTTCGGCGCGGTGGTGGCAGCCCCGGCTCTCGGTTCGGGCCAGGGCCGCGGCGGTCACCGCACGCGCCGTCGTCGCCAGCGCGACGTCCTCGAAGTCGCGGCGTCCCGCCACGTGCCGCACCGGCGCTCCCGACCAGATCTCGGACAACCGCTTCAGCCCGGATGCGTCACGCACGATCGCGGCATCGCGACTCATCGCACGCTGCAGGTCCTCGCGCCGCGGTGCCGCACAAACCAGAGGCTCGGGCGCTCGGGCCCGCACCCGGCCGACCGCCGACGCGTGCGCGGCCGCGGCCTTGCCGGCCCGTCCGCCGACCACCAGGCCTTCCAGCAGGCTGTTGGACGCCAACCGGTTCGCGCCGTGCATCCCGGTGCGGGCCACCTCGCCGGCGGCGAACAGCCCCGGCAGCTCGGTCTGGCCGTACACGTCGGTCACGATCCCGCCGCAGCTGTAATGCGCCCCCGGGACGACCGGCATGGGTTGCCGGACAGGGTCGATGCCCGCGGCCCGGCACACGGCGGTGACGGTCGGGAAGCGCGCCTCGAATCCGTCGATGCCGCGGGCGTCGAGCAGGACGTACGGGTCGCCGCTGGCCTTCATCCGGGCGTCGATGGCGGCCGCGACCACGTCGCGCGGGGCCAGGTCGGCCATCGGGTGGACGCCGTCCATGATCGAGTTGCCCTGCCTGTCGCGCAGTATCGCGCCCTCGCCGCGAATGGCCTCGGTGATCAGCGGCCGCCGGCCGCCGGCGGTGGTGAACAGCATCGTCGGGTGGAACTGGATGAACTCGAGGTCGCCGACCGCGACGCCGGCCCACAACGCCAGCGCGATCCCGTCGCCCGTGGCTCCGCTCGGGTTGGTGGTGGCGCCGTAGAGATGCCCGAGCCCGCCGGAGGCCAGGATCACCGACGGCGCGCTGATGATCCCGTGGCCGTCCGGACTGCCCACCAACACCCCGGTGACCGCACCGCCGTCGTGCAGCACTCGCAGGGCCACGTGGCGGGTGCGGACGTCCAGCGCGGCCGCGGCGTGGTCCAGCGCACGCTGCACCTCGGCGCCGGTGGCGTCGCCGCCGGCGTGCACGATCCGGCGCCGGGAGTGCCCGCCCTCGCGCGTCAGCGCCCACCGGCCGGGGGCCGCTTCGTCGAATCGCGCTCCGTCACCGACCAATTCGGTCACCGCGCGGTAGCCGTCGGCCACGATCGAGGTGACCGCGTCGGGGTCGCACAGGCCCGCGCCCGCGGCCAGGGTGTCGGCGACGTGGGCGTCGACCGAGTCCGGGTTTTCCGGGTTGTCGGGCAGCACCACCGCGATGCCGCCCTGGGCGTAGTGCGTCGCGGTCCCCGCGTGCGTCCGGTCGGCCTTGGACAGCACCACCACGGTGCGGCCGGCGCGCCGGGCGGCCAGCGCGGCGGTCAATCCGCCGACGCCGGTGCCGATGACCACCACGTCGGCGGCCGCCGTCCACGCCACGGCGGCCGTCATTCCCCACCGCCCGGTTGACCGATCTCGATCATCCGTTGCACGCTGCGCCGGCCCGCGGCGGCGACGTCGGGGTCGACGTGCACCTCGTCGGCGCCCTCCACCAGGCAGCGCAGCAGGGCCGCGGGGGTGATCATCTTCATGTACCTGCAGGACGCGCGGTCGTTGACGGCCTGGAAGTCCACGTTCGGTGCCGCCCGGCGCAGCTGGTGGAGCATGCCCACCTCGGTGGCGACCAGCACCGTGCGGGCCCGGGTGGCGTTGGCGGCGGCCAGCATGCCGCCGGTGGACAGGATCTTCACCCGCTCCGGCGGGACGGCGCCCTCGCCGGCGAGGTACAACGCCGATGTCGCACAACCGCATTCGGGGTGCACGTACAACTCGGCGTCGGGGTTGGCGCGGGCCCGGTCGGCGAGTTCGGCACCGTTGATGCCGGCGTGCACGTGGCATTCGCCGGCCCAGACGTGCAGATTGGTGCGGCCGGTGACGCGGCGGACATGCGCACCCAGGAACTGGTCCGGGCAGAACAGCACCTCACGGTCGGGGTCGATGGACGCGACGACGTCGACGGCGTTCGACGACGTGCAGCAGATGTCGGTGAGCGCCTTGACCGCCGCGCTGGTGTTGACGTAGGAGACGACCACGGCGTCCGGGTGTTCGTCCTTCCAGGCACGCAGGTCGTCGGGGGTGATCGAGTCGGCCAGTGAGCACCCGGCCCGCTGGTCGGGAATGAGCACGGTCTTGTCCGGGCTGAGGAGCTTGGCCGTCTCGGCCATGAAGTGCACACCGCAGAACACGATCGTGTCCTCGGCCGCGTCGGCGGCGATCCGCGACAGCGCCAGCGAGTCCCCCACGTGGTCGGCGACGTCCTGGATGGCGGGCAGCTGATAGTTGTGCGCGAGGACGGTGGCGTTGCGCGCCGCGGCCAGCCGGCGGATCTCGGCGGCCCACCGCTCGTCGGCGTCCACCCCGGTGTAGCCGGAGGGCGAATCGGTGATGTCGGTGATCGTGCTTTCCGCCAACGTGTCCATGCCCTTCAGCACCATCACGGCGGCTCCTTTCGACTAGGAGGTTTTCGACTTAGAATCGAAAACATGGCCCATGGTAACACCGCGCATGAGGTGCTCGCCGTCGTGTTCCAGGTTCGCCGCGTGGCCGAGCGGGTTAAGACGGGGGCTCGAAAAGAGAAACCGCAGCTTAACGTGCTGTTATGGCAGCGGGCCAGGGATCCGCAGATGGGCGCCTGGTCGCTGCCGGGCGGGCGGTTGCGCAACGACGAGGACATGACGACCTCGGTCCGGCGCCTCCTGGCCGAGAAGGTCGACCTGCGCGAGCTGGCCCACCTTGAGCAGCTGGCGGTCTTTTCCGACCCGCGCCGGGTGCCCGGCGACACCCGGGTGATCGCGTCGACGTTCCTGGGCCTGGTGCCCTCCCCCGCCACCCCCGAGCTGCCGCCGGACACCCGCTGGCACCCGGTGGGTTCGCTGCCGCCGACGGCGTTCGACCACGGCCTGATGGTGGCCCACGCCCGCACCCGGCTGGTGGCCAAGATGTCCTACACGAACATCGGGTTTGCCTTGGCGCCCAAGGAGTTCGCGGTCTCCACGCTGCGTGACATCTACGGCGCCGCCCTCGGCCACCCGGTCGACGCGACGAATTTGCAGCGGGTCCTGGTCCGGCGCGGGGTCATCAGCCAGACCGGCACCATGGCGCAGTCGGGGCGCAGCGGTGGGCGCCCGGCCGCGCTGTACCACTTCGTCGACTCCCAGCTTCGCATCACCGACGAGTTCGCCGCGTTCCGGCCGCCCGGCCAGCCCTGATGTTTCGCCCCGGCGCCCTGCGGGGCGCCGGGGACGGCATCGCCGCCGCTGGGCGGCCCTATCATCCGGTGCGGACCGGCGCACGCTCACGGCGATGCCGTTTTGGCTACCGCCCGATCGTAGGCGACAATGCCGGTTGCCCAAGAAGGGATCCCCAATGGTCGAGCTCGGCGATCTTGCGGGTGCGCGCGGCGCGGAGTGGATCGACCGGCCGCCGCACGAGGAACTGCAGCGCAACGTGCGCCCGCTGCTGCCTTCAGACGACCCGTTCTACCAGCCGCCGCCGGGCTATCAGCATGCCGAGCCGGGCACGGTGCTGCGCTCGCGCGACGTCGAACTGGCGTTCCTGGGCCTGGTGCCGCAGGACGTCGGAGCGGTCCAGCTGCTCTACCGGACCATGAACCTCAACGGGGAGCCGGAGGCGACGGCGACCACGGTGATCGTGCCGGCCGAGGTCGCTCCCGGGCAGACCTGCCCGCTGCTTTCCTACCAGTGTGCGATCGACGCCGTGTCGTCCCGCTGCTTCCCGTCCTACGCGCTGCGACGCCGGGCGAGGGCCCTCGGGTCCATCGGCCAGCTGGAACTGTTCCTGATTGCGGCCGCCGTGGCCGAGGGGTGGGCGGTTTCGGTGCCCGACCACGAGGGCGTGCTGGGCCTGTGGGGTGCGCCGTACGAACCGGGCTACCGCATCCTGGACGGCGTC
Source organism: uncultured Mycobacterium sp. (assembly GCA_964453085.1). Lineage (GTDB taxonomy): Bacteria > Actinomycetota > Actinomycetes > Mycobacteriales > Mycobacteriaceae > Mycobacterium. The sequence goes on along the minus strand of CAYVQQ010000063.1, from coordinate 7,836 downwards.
CGGGGCGCATTGAGCTCGGACCGGCTGGGACTGTCGCCGGCCGCGCCGATCGGCCTGTGGGGCTACTCCGGCGGCGGGCTGGCCAGCGCGTGGGCCGCCGAGATGTGCGCGGAGTACGCACCCGAGCTCGACATCGTCGGGGCGGTGCTGGGCTCACCCGTCGGCGATCTGGGCAACACCTTCCGCAGGCTCAACGGCAGCTTCCTGTCGGGCCTGCCCGCGATGGTGGTGGCCTCGCTCGTCCGCACCTACCCCGACCTGGACCGCATCATCAAGAAGCACGCCAGTGAGGAGGGCCGCGCCCTGCTGGAGTCGCTGGAGGCGATGACGACCGTGGAAGCCGTCGTGCGGATGGCGCGTAAGAACGTGGGCGACTACCTCGACGAACCACTCGAAGACATCCTGTCGACGCCCGAGGTCAGCTACATCTTCGACCAGATCAAGTTGGGCGCCGCGGCGCCGGCGCCGCCGGTGCTGCTCGTGCAGGCCGTGCACGACTACCTGATCGACGTCAACGACATCGACGTGCTCGCCGAGGTCTACTCGGCCGGTGGCGCCCGGGTCACCTACCACCGGGACGCATTCAACGAGCACATGATCCTGCACCCGCTGTCGGCCCCGATGACGCTGCGCTGGCTCACCGACCGGTTCAACCGCCGGCCGCTGACCGAGCACCTCATCCGGACGACGTGGCCCACGATGTTCAACCCGATGACCTACGTCGGCATGGCCCGACTGGCCAGGATCGCAGCCAAGGTCGTCTTCGGCAGGAAGATTCGCCGCCGCCCGTTATGACACGGCGGTTTCCGCGGCGCCTCCCGCGGCCGCCGGCAGCGCGTCCGGTGGTGGGTCGCCCACCGGCGGGGCACCCAGGTCGTCGCGGGCGTCCGCGGCCGCCATCAGGGCGTAGACCAGTGTGGCGATGGCGGCGGGCCACGCCAGCGTCGCCGCCACCTGCAGCGGCCCGTGGGAGAAGAACACCGGCGGCGCCTCGACGACGTAGGCCACCGCGGGGTCGCCCGACAGCGGTACGGCATCGAAGTCCAGCGCGCCGTAGCGCAGCCTGACCAGCGCGGCGCCGGTGGCCGAGGCCGCGGTCGCGGCGGCCACCATGCCGAGGAACAGCCCGACGACCATGACCGGCCCGCGGAGGCGGCGCCACTGCCAACCCAGCACCGCCCCCACGACCGCCAGCGCGGTCAAGACGCCCAGCAGCAGGCACGGGTCGTCGAAGAAATGCTCGGCTTCGGCGCCCAGATAGTCGTGCACACGCTCACCGGCCCGGGTCTTGGCCACCACCGCGTGGATCGGCGCGGCGATCCACGCCCACAGCGCGCCGAGCAGCGCCCCGGTCACCATCGGCGCCAACGCGGCGCCGATGACCGCCCCCGCCCGGCCCGTCACCGCTGCTCCTCCAGGTCCGCGGAGTCCAGGTGCCCGTGCCGCGAGCAGCGCGCCCGCCAGCCGTCCGGGCGGACCTGCACCACCATGCGGCGTCCGCACTCTGCGCAGAACCGTGGCGGCTCGAGACCCAGCCGGGCCGCGGCCGGCACCGCGGTCCCCCCCAACTCGCCGGTGTAGACGTTGTACACGCCGCCGACCGGTGCGCCCGGACCCTCGACCACCACTGCCGATTCCTACAGGCTGGCGTTCAGGGCCTTGATCGGCATCTGCAGGTCGCCGAGCAGTTCCAGGTCGACCTCGGCGGGACGGCCGAGGGTGGTCAGGTAGTTACCGACGATCACGGCGTTGATGCCGCCCAGGAGGCCCTGCTTGGCGCCCAGGTCGCCCAGGGTGATCTCGCGGCCGCCGGCGAAGCGCAGGATGGTGCGCGGCAGGGCCAGCCGGAAGGCGGCCACCGCCTTCAGCGCCTCGGCCGCCGGCAGCACCTCCAGGTCGCCGAGTGGCGTGCCGAGCCGGGGGTTGAGGAAGTTCAGCGGGACCTCGTCGGGACCCAGTTCGGCCAGCTCGGCGGCGAATTCGGCGCGCTGCTCGACGCTCTCGCCCAAGCCGAGGATGCCGCCACAGCACACCTCCATGCCGGCGTCGCGCACCAGCGACAACGTCTGCCAGCGCTCCTCCCAGGTGTGGGTGGTGACGACGTTGGTGAAGAACGACCGCGCGGTCTCGAGGTTGTGGTTGTAGCGGTGCACGCCCATCGCCGCGAGCTGTTCGACCTGGTCGGCGGTGAGCATCCCCAGCGAGCAGGCGACGTTGATCTCGACCTCGTCGCGGATCGCCTCGATGCCCGCCGCGACCTGGGCCATCAAGCGTTCGTCGGGCCCGCGGACGGCGGCGACGATGCAGAATTCGGTGGCACCCGACTTGGCGGTCTGCTTGGCCGCCTCGACCAGTCCGGGGATGTCGAGCCGGGCGCTGCGCACGGGCGATGCGAAGAGGGCGGACTGGGCGCAGAAGTGGCAGTCCTCGGGGCAGCCGCCGGTCTTGAGGCTGATGATGCCCTCCACCTCGACCTCCGGGCCGCACCAGCGCATCCGCACCTCGTGGGCCAGTGCCAGCAGGTCGTCGAGCCGGTCGTCGGGCAGCCGCAGCGCCGCGAGCACCTGGTCGCGGCTCAGCCCCTCGCCGCGCTCCAACACCTGCTGCCGGGCGACCGTGAGAATGTCGGCCGGATGGCCGGTGTCGTGACCGTCGGTGTCCGGCCAAGCCGCCTGATCCACCCGGTGCTCCTTTACCCCGTGAACGAGTTCGCGTTCACGTTAGGTTAGCGGCCCGGCCCGACCAAACCGCGGTCCGCCGATGGGGTGTTCGTCTCGCTTGACGCCGTCCCAGCGGCGCAGTCCCGCGAAGCTGCCGTCGATGCGCGATGGCCGGCCCGCCACGCGCAGCGCGCGGCCCAGCCGTGCCCCGCCGACCCGGCGGGCCAGGGTGACGTGCGCGGTCCACTGACCGGGCAGGCTGGTGGCCTTCGGCCCGGGCCGCAGGTGCGGAGCGGACAGCCGGTGCACGTCGGAATGCAGCGCCAAGAGTTCTTCCGACGGCACGATGAGCCGCGCGAACACGAAGTCGGCCCGGCCGAACAACACCGGCGCGCCGATTACGGCCGGCAGCGGCAGCCGCGCGCTCAACGGTCGCAGCAGCTCGTCGACGTCGGCGGCGATGCACTCGGCGACGGCCAGCGTGACATGGGGGCGGCTGGCGGGAGCCTGGCTGGGGATCCCGGCCGCGGCCAGGTCGGCCCAGATGCGGCGGATCACCTCCTCGGTGTCGCGGTCGAAGACCAGTTCGATCGAATGGACCATCAGCCGGCCAGCGCTCCAACCCAGTCTCGGTCGAACACCGCCGCGCTCATGGCCGCGAATTCCGCAGCCCCGAGCCGGCCGGCGCCGGCGGGCAGGGTGGCGCGCACCTCGGCCAAGCCGGCCAGCGCGGACTTGTTCGAGATCTCCGCCGCTCCGGGCCGCCGCGGCCAGCTGCCGATCACCAGGCCGGCACACCGAACGCCTTTGGCGCCGAGCGCTTCCAGCGTCAGCGCGGTGTGGTTGAGGGTGCCCAGGCCCGCGCCCACCGCGACCAGCGCCGCGGCGCCGGTGTCGACGGCCAGGTCACGCAGTGTGACGCCCGGCGCGGCGAGCTCCACCAGCAGTCCTCCGGCGCCCTCGACCAGGGTCAGCCGGCCGGGGCGGTCAAGGTCGTCGATCGCGCTCAGCAGTCGCTCACGGGAGGGCAACGCCGTTCCGGCGGCCTCCGCCGCGGCGGCCGGCGCCAACCGCCGGGGATACCGCGCGCACCCGGCCAGTTCGGTCACGCCGGACAGCCGCGCCACCTCGGCGAGGTCGTCGTCGCCGGCGTCGACGCCGGTCTGGACCGGTTTGCAGACCGCCACCTCGATGCCGGCCTGGCGGGCGTGAGAGGCGAGCGCCGCGGTGGCGACCGTCTTACCGACCCCGGTGCCGGTGCCGGTGACGAACAAGACGGTCAACGGCGCGGCCCCGCGAGGACGTCGGTCAGCACCCGGCGCGCGAGGTCCAGTTCGGCAGCGTCCAGCGACGCGCGCGCGGTCAGCCGCAGCCGCGACGTCCCGGCCGGGACCGTCGGGGGCCGGAAGCATCCCACCTTCACCCCGGCGTCCAGGCAGGCCGTGGCGGCGGCCAGCGCCGTCTCGGGGTCGCCCAGGATCACCGACACCACCGCCGAATGCGGCGCGTCGGGCACCCCGCAGATCCGGGCCAGCTCCCCGGCATGCCGCAGCACCGCCTCAGGCCGCCAGGGCTCGGCCCGCAGCACCTCGAGCGCGGCCAGCGCCGCGCCGACCGCCGCCGGGGCCAGGCCGGTGTCGAAGATGAACGGCCGGGCCGCGTCGATCAGGTGGGCACGCACGGCGGGCGGCCCCAGCACCGCCCCGCCCTGGCCGCCCAGCGCCTTGGACAGCGTGGTGGTCATCACCACGTCGGGTTCGCCGGCGAGCCCGAGTTCATGCAGCAGCCCCCGTCCGCCGCCGCGCACCCCGAGCCCGTGCGCCTCGTCGACGACGAGCAGCGCGCGGTGCCGGCGGCACACCTCGTGCAGCTCACGCACGGGGGCCAGCACGCCGTCGGCGCTGAACACCGAGTCGGTGATCACGACGGCGCGGTCCTCGGCGCGGGATTCCAGGGCCGCGTCGACGGCGCCGACGTCGCGATGCGGCGCCACCACCACCCGCGCCCTCGACAGCCGGCAGGCGTCCACCAAGGACGCGTGTGAGTGAGCGTCGGACACCAGCAACGAGCCCGGACCGGACAGGCCGACCACGGCACCCAGGTTGGCCGTGTAGCCGGACGAGAACAGCAGCGCCGTGGACGCGCCGACGTATTCGGCGAGCTCGGACTCGAATCGCTGATGCAGTTCGGTGTCACCGGTGACCAGGCGCGATCCGGTGGCCCCGGCGCCCCACATGCGCAGCGCCGCGACACCGCCCGCGATGACATCGGGGTGTTGCGACAGCCCGAGATAGTCGTTGGACGCCAGGTCCAGTTCGGTGGACACCGCTGACCGCGGGCGCAGCGTGCGACGCAGCCCGGCTTCGCGGCGCTGCCGCTCCAGGGCGTCCAGCCAGGCCAGCGGTGACGCCTCGATCGGGGCCTTCATCGGGTGTCAGCCTACGAGTCAGGCGCCCTCGACCACCATGGAGGTGGCGCCGCCGCCGATCGGTCCGCCGCGGGCAACGGCAGGAGTTCAGCCCGGGAGCCGGGCGATGTCGACCATCGCGGAGCTGATCCGGGCGATCTCGGCGGGGGTGCACACATACGGCGGCATGGCGTAGATCAGGTTGCGGAACGGGCGCAGCCAGACACCGCGGTCCAGGGCCGCCGGGGTGGCGACGGCCAGGTCGACCGGCCGGTGGCATTCGATGACGCCGACGGCGCCGCACACGCGGACATCGGCCACGCCGGGCAACCCCCTGGCGGGTGCGAGCCCGTCGGCCAGCCCGGCGGCGATCTCGGCGACCCGCGACCGCCAGTCCTGGCCGAGCAGCACCTCCACGCTGGCCACCGACACCGCGCAGGCCAGCGGATTGGCCATGAAAGTGGGGCCGTGCATCAGCGCGCCCTGCTCCCCGGCGCTGATGGTCTGCGCGATGTCGCGGGCGCACAACGTGGCGGCCATGCTGAGGTAACCGCCGGTCATCGCCTTACCCACGCACATGATGTCCGGGCTCACCCCGGCGTGGTCCGCGGCGAACAGTTCGCCGGTGCGCCCGAAACCGGTGGCGATCTCGTCGAAGATCAGCAAGACGTCATGCCGGCGGCATATGTCGCGCAGGTCGGACAGGTAGCGCGGGTCGTGAAAGCGCATTCCGCCGGCGCCCTGCACCACGGGCTCCACCACCACGGCCGCCAGCTCGTGAGCGTGTTCGGCGAGCCGGTCCTCGAACGCCGCACTGTAGGCAGGGTCGTGGTGCCGCGGCACCTGCGGGGCGAACACCTGGCGGGCGAGGACGTCGGTCCACAACGCATGCATGCCGCCCTCGGGGTCGCAGACGCTCATGGGCGTGAAGGTGTCGCCGTGGTAGCCGCCCCGCCAGGTCATGAACCGGTGCTTGCCGGGGCGTCCGCGACTGCGCCAGTACTGCAGCGCCATCTTCACCGCGACCTCGACCGACACCGACCCCGAGTCGCTGAAGAACACCGTCTCCAGACCATCCGGCGTGATGTCCACCAGCAGCTGCGCCAGCCGGGCCGCCGGCTCGTGGGTCAGTCCGCCGAACATCACGTGGTTCAGCACACCGAGCTGGGCGGTCAGCGCCGCGTCCAGCACCGGGTGGCCGTGCCCGTGGATGGCGGTCCACCAGGAGCTCATCGCGTCGAGCGCCTCGACCGGCCGTCCGTCGCGGATCAGCGTCAGCCAGGCGCCGTGGGCGCCGACGGCCACGAGCGGTGGCACCGCCTCCCGGCCGATGGTGCTGTACGGGTGCCACAGGTGCGCGGCGTCGATCGCGCTGATTTCCCCGGGGGTCAACCGGGCTCTCGCCGCAGGCATAGAGACGCAGCGTAAAGCAGTCGGGTCGCGCAATCCCCGGCCATCGGGGAGCATGGGAGAACATGGCCGCGCCCCATCAACCCGAGAACCCCGTCCCGACGGACCCCGGCCACTCCGCACCGGTGGACCGTGACGACGATGCGCGCCGGGTGCTGCGGCTGCGCCTGGCCGTCTGGGACGTCGCCGCCACGGTCACGCTGCTGATCCTGCTCGTCGTCCTGGCGACCGGCACGAAGTGGCCGACACGGCTGTTCGGCTTCCTCGCCAACGTGTGCGAGGGGGACGACTGCGGGCCGGTCCCTTTCGGGGTGGACTACTACATCCATCCCCTGGTGTGGGGCGGGATCGGTGCCGCGATCGCGGCCGCCTTCCTCGGGCCGGTGGTGTCGTTGTTGAAGGGCTGGTACATGTCCTTCTGGCCGGTGCTGGCGCTGGCGCTGACGATGGTCGCCTCGGTGGTCGGTTCCTTCCTGACCACCTTCAGCCAGCGGTACTGGCTCTGAGCCACCCGCGATCGTCCGCGTGAAACCGAGATCACGATTGCGCACGCGGATTCGGCCCACCCAGTCACCGCCCGGTCACGTTCCGACAAAAACCGCCCCGTGCGCGTCACCAGCTATGTTCCGTCGCCAAGTTCTGTTGTAGAAGTGTCTGTAGTGACTGGTGTGAATTAGGACGGCGAGCCGAGCGAGTTCGCCCGCCGAGCGTCATGCCGCGACGCGGGCCCGACGGTGAGGCCTTCGCACGAGTCATGCACTGGCGGCCGATGCGCGAAGTCACCGCGCGAGGCCCGCAGAACCGGAAGGAACCCTGATGAAGCGCCTCTATCTTTTCGCGGCGGGGCTGGCCATGCTGGCCGCGGCGTTGCTCGCGCCTGCCGTGGCGAGCGCCGACCCGGTCATTCGGCCGATGGACTACCAGCAGGCCACCGACGTCGTCATCATGCGTGGGCTGTCCCAGCGCGGCGTCCCGTTCGCCTGGGGCGGCGGCGGCGTCACGGGCCCGACCCGCGGCCGCGGAAGCGGCATCACCACCGTCGGTTTCGACGCCTCGGGCCTGATGCAATACGCCTATGCGGGAGCCGGGATCAAGCTGCCGCGCTCCTCCGCCGAGATCTACAAGTTCGGCCAGAAGGTGCTGCCGCAGCAGGCCCGCCCGGCCGACATGCTGTTCTACGGCCCGGAGGGTACCCAGAGCGTGGCGATGTACCTGGGGAACGGCCAGATGCTGGAGGTCGGCGATGTCGTCCAGGTCTCGCCGGTACGCAGCGCCGGTATGGCGCCCTACCTGGTCCGGGTTCTCGGAACCCAGCAGGCGCCCGCCCAACAGGCGCCCGCACAGCAAGCGCCGATCCAA
>CAYVQQ010000062.1:11832-13516 GCA_964453085.1 uncultured Mycobacterium sp. | reverse complement strand
CGTCGCGAGTTGATCGGCCAACAGCTTCTCGACGTCGATAGGGTGGGACGAGGTCACCGCGTTGTTCTCCTCCGATTGACTTTTGCGGGTCGCTCGACGAATCACGCGATGACCGCCCTCTACCGGGCTACGACACGCCCACCGGACCTATGACCCCGTACACCACTTCGCTGGACGGAACTAGCACCGCTCTGGCCCGCTGCGAGATCCAGACATTCCGCTACCGTGTCCTGCACGTGGCCGCCCGCATCACCCGCGGGGCCCGACAACGACGCCTGCGTGTCGACGCCACCTGGCGCTGGGCACAGGCGATCGCCACCGCCTGGACACGAATCCGCAACGCGTTCACCTGACTCCAGGTATCCCATCCAACAAGACGAAGGACCCCACCGGCCCTGCAAAGCCCGCCACCGAGGGACACCGGCCGGTCTGTCATACCCAACTGGCACAATCAGCACCACAGGCCAGCCAGCACCGGGTCCCACCAACCCGGCCAGGCCGCACAAAAAATCAAGGCTAAGGAGAAGACCGAGCACCTACCGGAACATCGCGCGGAATCAGGAAACTCGACGATGGAAGCGGTCTACCTCGATGCGGCTTCGGGCCACCGCGCAACGATATTGATTCCGATCCACCTGTGCGGCAAGGGAAATCGAGCCAGACGAACCCCTGGAGGACGCCTCGACTGCGCATCGCACCTCTACGCGTTACCCGAGGCGAGAAAGCCGCGCCAGGCTACTGAGCGGCTTCCGGCGGCGGGGGTTGGCGCGCGAACTCGTCCTTGATCTTGGGAACCATGTCGGGCGCGTAGGTATAGATCGCCGCCTCGACCTCGAACTCGGCCTGGCCCGGGTCCATCGGCGTGCCGTCGTTCACCATTTTCACCAGGGATTTGGCGGTCGCCAGCGGATCGGATGCGGCACGCACCTGGTCGGCGAACCACCTGCCTTCGGCGGCCATGTGGCAGTCATTGAAGTCGGTTCCGTGGATCATCTTGTTCTGGGCCAACAGGTTGATGTACTGCTCGTCCTGCTTGCTCAGCGTGCACCCTGCCGATGCCTGCGGTGCCGCAGCGACGCCCTGGCCCACCATCAGGGCCATGAACCCGGCGCCGGCAGCCCCCACCGACAACGCACGCATGCGCGAGCGTGAACGAGTGGCAGTCATGTTTGAACCTCTCTCTACATGGGTCTCTCCGCGGGAGAGCAACGGCTTTCAACGCGTGCGCCGCGAAACAGTGCCAAAGGTTTGCCCCCGACCAGGAGGCGCGCGGCGGTCGATGATCGTCACAAACGGGTGGCGCCGCGATATACCGTCACCGCCACCAACAGCATCGGTGCCAAACGCGAGCTTAGCTGGCCGGAGGAGAACAGCGGCGGACGACGGAGCTAACATTAGCTTGCGGATACGTGAACCATTGGTTGCCAATGCATGAACGGACGGGGTCGCAGGCTGCTTCACCCGACCGCGGTGACGTCAACTCGCAAGTGCGGCAAGCACATAGCCGCGACACCGTGCGCACCCCCGTGCGGCCGGCCCTCCGGAGGGCCGTTGCCCGACACGGCGGCGCACCCGCACGCTCAGCTGAAGGCGGTCCGGCCACCGGCGTCGCGCCGATTTTGCTCGGCACTCGACGGCCTCGCCTCCGAACACGGTTCGCTCACTTCGACTTCCACGGGCAGCG
>CAYVQQ010000062.1:0-11732 GCA_964453085.1 uncultured Mycobacterium sp. | reverse complement strand
GGTCGGTTACTGCGCCTGGCTCACCGACGACATGTGGAAGTCCGGTATCCGCAGCGAGGGCATCGCGGCCCGGGTGGCCCAATCCCCCCACTCCCGCGGCAGGGTCTTCTCGCTGACGCCGGCCTGGGTGGCCCGCCGCAGCAGGTCCAGCGGGCTCTCGTTGAACCGGAAGTTGTTGACGGCCGCGGTCACCTCGCCGTCCGCGATCAGGTACACCCCGTCACGGGTCAGCCCGGTGAGCAGCAGTGTGGTGGGATCGACCTCGCGGATGTACCACAACGTGGTCAGCAGCAGGCCGCGCTCGGTCGCCGCGATCATGTCGGCGAGGTCGGCCGACCCGCCGGTCATCACGAGGTTGTCGGCGGCGACGGCCACATCGGCGCCGAACTTCGCGGCCGTGGACCGCGGGTAGGCCAGCGCGTTGATCACCCCGCTGCGGATCCAGTCGACCTGCCCGATCTCCATGCCGTTGTCGAACACCGACACCGTCTCCGAGGAGTTGCTCGCAGCGACGAACGGCGCGCACGCCAAGCCGGGGGCCATCGGATCGGAGAACAGCGTCAATGGCAGGTCGGTGAGCCGCTCCCCCACCCGGGTCCCGCCGCCGGGCGCGGAGAAGGCCGTCCGTCCCTCCTGCGCGCCGCGGCCCGACATCGACCATCCCATGTAGATCATCATGTCGGCCACCGTCGAGGGGGGCATGATCGTCTCGTAGCGTCCCGCCGGCAGTTCGACGCGGCGCTGCGCCCATCCGAGCCTGGTCGACAGCTGCTCGAGCAGCAGGTCGGTGGGCACGTCGACGAAGTCGGCCGAGCCGATGCCCGCCCAGGCGCTGGCGTCGCCGCGCTTGGCGTTGATCTCCACCGCCCCGGTCGGTTGGGTGTAGCGCCGCCGCAGCCCCGTCGACGACGCCAGAAACGTCGTCGCGACGCTGTGATGGGCGAACCCGTACAACCGGTCGGCGCCGTCGAAGCCCCGGCTCAGCGACCCGGCGACGTCGGTGAACACCTCGGCGCCGGTTCCCGGCACCGGCGCGTCCCAGTCGACCGGCATCCCGGCGTCGCCGATCAGGGGCGCGGCGTCACCGGCGTGCGGTGCGGAGCGCGCCGCCTCCTGGGCGGCGGCCACCAGCCCGGGAATCACCCGCGGGTCCACCTCGGCCGACACCACCGTGCCGACGCGCGCGCTCTCCTCGTCACGGACGATGGAGATCACGGTCATGTGCCGGCTCACCGACACCCCGTTGGTGGTCATCGAATTGCCGGCCCAGCGCAGCGTCGCCTCGACCCGGTCGGTGAGCAGCACCATGGTCTCGTCGGCGCGCCCGAGCCGGGCCGCCTCCTGCAACGCGATGTTGACGACGTGCTGCGGGGCGATCATCGGCCACCCTCGCTGCGGGTGTTGAGCACGTTGACGCCGCGGAACAGCGCCGACGGACAACCGTGGCTGACCGCGGCGATCTGGCCGGGCTGGGCCTTGCCGCAGTTGAACGCGCCGCCGAGCCGCCACGTCGAGGCACCGCCGACGGCTTCCATGGAATTCCAGAAGTCGGTGGTGGTGGCCTGGTAGGCCACGTCCCGCAGCTGCCCGTCCAGCCGGCCGTCGCGGATCCGGAAGAACCGCTGGCCGGTGAACTGAAAGTTATAGCGCTGCATGTCGATCGACCACGACTTGTCGCCGACGATGTAGATCCCGTTCTCGACGCGCCCGACCAGGTCGGCGGTGGTGATGTCCTCGGCGGCGGGTTGCAGCGACACGTTGGCCATCCGCTGAATCGGAACGTGATGGGGGGAGTCGGCATACGAACATCCGTTGGAGCGTGCCGTGCCCAGCCCCTGCCGAAGTCTCAGCGCGAACACCCGGTCCAGCTGGTAACCGACGAAGATCCCGTCGCGCACCAGGTCCCAGCTCTGGGCGGCCACGCCCTCGTCGTCGTAACCGACGCTGGCCAGGCCGTGTTCGACGGTGCGGTCGGCGGTCACGTTCATCACCGGCGAGCCGTAGCGCATGGTGCCGAGTTTGTCCGGTGTGGCGAACGAGGTCCCCGCGTAGGCGGCCTCGTACCCGATGGCACGGTCGTATTCGGTGGCATGCCCGATGGATTCGTGAATGGTGAGCCACAGGTTGGTCGGGTCGATCACCAGGTCGGTGGGCCCGGGCGGCACGCTGGGCGCCTTGACCTTCTCGGCCAGCAGCCCCGGCAGCTCGGCGAGTTCGTCGGTCCAGTTCCACACCTCGTCGCCGGCCACCGCCTCCCAGCCGCGCCCCATGGGCGGCGCCAGCGTGCGCATCGAGTCGAAGCTGCCCGCAGCGGTGTCGACGGTCACCGCCTCCAACGACGGCATCACCCGCACCCGCTGCTGGGTGATCGACGACCCGAAGGTGTCGGCGTAGAAGGTCTGCTCCTTGACGGCGTTCAGCCCGGCGGACGCGTGGTCGACACCGTCGGCGGCGAGCAGCCGCCCGGAGTACTCCTGCAGCACCGCGATCTTCTCGGCCGCGGGGACGCCGAACGGGTCGATCCGGTAGCTCGAGCACCAGGTCGCGTCGGCATACACCGGCTCGGGCGCCAGCTCGACGCGCTCGCGGTTCAGCGCCGCCAGCGTGGTCGCAACCTGCACCGCGCGCCGCGCCGTCTCGGCCGCGACGGCCGGCGCCAGCTCGGCGTGCGAGGCGAAACCCCAGGTGCCGTCGACGATCACCCGCACCGCCAGGCCGACCTCGCGGCTCACCACCGCGGTCTCGAGCTCGCCATCGCGCAGCTGGATGATCTCGGTGCTGATGCGGTGCACCCGCAGGTCGGCGTGGCTGGCCCCGGCCGTCTTGGCCGCCGACAACGCGGCGTCGGCCAACTCGTGGCGCGGCAGGTCCAGGAAGTCGGCATCGATCTCCCGCGTCGGTGTCACGACTCCACCGTAACGACCGCCGCCCGCAACACCCGGCGGTGCCCGCTTTAATACACCCATGCCCGCCGTGACCCGTCGATCCACGGCGCTGGGCTATGCCTTGCTGGCGCCCAGCCTGTTCGGTGTGGCCGCCTTCCTGCTGCTGCCCATCCTCGTGGTGGTGTGGCTCAGCCTGTACCGGTGGGATTTGCTGGGACCCCTGCGGTACGTGGGCCTGGCCAACTGGCGCTCCGTGCTGACCGACCCCGGATTCGGCAACTCGCTGATCGTCACGGCGGTGTTCGTGGCGATCGTGGTGCCCGCGCAGACGGTACTGGGGCTGGGCGCCGCCGCGATGCTGGCGCGGAACCTTCCGGGTACCGGGCTGTTCCGCACGCTGTACGTGCTGCCGTGGATCTGCGCTCCCCTGGCCATCGCGGTGCTGTGGCGCTGGATCCTGGCCCCCACCGACGGCGCCGTCGCCACCCTCGTCGGGCACCGCATCGAGTGGCTCTCCGATCCCACGCTGGCCCTGCCGCTGGTGTCGGCGGTCGTCGTATGGACCAACGTCGGGTACGTCTCCCTGACGTTCCTGGCGGGCCTGCTGGCCATCCCCGCCGACATCCACGCCGCCGCGCGGACCGACGGCGCCACCGCCTGGCAGCGGTTCCGGCGCATCACCCTGCCGATGCTGCGCCCGACGACCTTCTTTGTGCTGGTTACCGGAATCGTCAGCGCCGCACAGGTTTTCGATACCGTCTACGCACTGACCGGGGGCGGTCCGGCCGGCCGCACCGACCTGGTGGCCCACCGCATCTATGCCGAGGCGTTCGGCTCGGCGGCCATCGGGCGGGCCTCGGTCATGGCGGTGGTGCTGTTCGTCATCCTGATCGCGGTGACCCTGGCGCAGCAGTCCTACTTCCGGCGGCGGATCAGCTATGACCTCACCTAGCCGGGTCACCGGCGGCGCCATCTACGTCGCGCTGGCCTGCGGTGCGCTCATCACGCTGGCGCCGTTCGCGCTCGGCTTGCTGACCTCGTTCACCTCGGCCCACCAGTTCGTCACCGGCACGCCGCTGCAGTGGCCGCGGCCGCCCACGCTGGCCAACTACACCGACCTGGGCGGGGTCGGGTTCGGCCGAGCCGCCGCGGTCACCGCGCTGATGACCGCGGTGATCCTGCTGGGACAGCTCACCTTCTCGGTGCTGGCCGCCTACGCGTTCGCGCGGCTGCGGTTCCCCGGACGCGACGCGTTGTTCTGGGTCTACATCGCGACCCTGATGGTGCCGGGCACCGTCACGGTGGTGCCGCTGTATCTGATGATGGCCCAGCTGGGCCTGCGGAACACGTTCTGGGCGCTGGTGTTGCCCTTCATGTTCGGCTCCCCCTACGCGATCTTCCTGCTGCGCGAGCACTTCCGGATGATCCCGGACGATCTGATCAACGCGGCCCGCCTGGACGGGGCCAACACCCTGGACGTGATCGTGCACGTGGTCATCCCGTCCAGCCGGCCGGTGCTGGCGGCGCTCACGCTGATCACGGTGGTCTCGCAGTGGAACAACTTCATGTGGCCGTTGGTGATCACCAGCGGCCACAAGTGGCGGGTGCTCACCGTGGCCACCGCCGACCTGCAGTCGCGGTTCAACTCGCAGTGGACCCTGGTGATGGCGGCCACGACGGTCGCGATCGTTCCGCTGGTCGCGCTGTTCGTGGCGTTCCAGCGCCACATCGTCGATTCGATCGTCATCTCGGGGCTCAAGTGAACCGGCCCCGCTTCTCCACGCTGGCCGTCTCGGCGCTGGCGCTCGTCGCGGTGCTGCTGGCCGCGACGGCGATGCTGCTGAACTACTCCGGCGAACCGCGCGGCGGCAAGGTCGTCGTGCGGGTACGGTTCTGGGCGGAGCCGATCGCGCATGCCTACCGGCAGTCGTTCGAGGCGTTCAACCGCGCGCATCCCGGTATCGAGGTCCGCGCGAACCTGGTGGCCTATCCCACCTACTTCGACACCCTGCGCACCGACGTGGCCGGCGGCAGCGCCGACGACATCTTCTGGCTGTCCAACGCCTACCTGGCCGCCTACGCCGACAGCGGCCGGTTGATGAACATCGACCAAACACTGGGCCCGGGCGCCGCCGCCGACTGGGAACCCGCGGTGGTCGACCAGTTCACCCGCGACGGTGTGCTCTGGGGCGTGCCGCAGCTGACCGACGCCGGCATCGCGGTGTACTACAACGCCGAGCTGCTCGCAGCGGCCGGCATCGATCCCGCGCGCCTGGACACCCTGCGGTGGAGCCCCGACACCGGCGAGGACACCCTGCGGCCCCTGTTGGCCCGCCTGACCGTCGACACCCACGGCAGGGCCGCGGACGCACCGGGTTTCGACGCGGGACAGGTCCGGCAATGGGGATACAACGCGGCCAACGACCCCCAGGGGATCTACCTGGACTACATCGGCTCTGCCGGCGGGGTGTTCCAGCGCGGCGACGAGTTCGCGTTCGACAACTCCGCGGCGGTCACCGCGTTCCGCTATCTGGTCGGCCTGATCAACACCGACCACGTCGCGCCCCCGGCCTCCGACACCAACGACAACGGCGACTTCTCCCGCAACCAGTTCCTCGCGGGCCGGATGGCGCTCTTCCAGTCCGGCACCTACAACCTCGCCGCCGTGGCCCACGACGCCCGCTTCCGCTGGGGCATCGCGATGCTGCCGATCGGACCCGCGGGCCGGGTCAGCGTCACCAACGGCATCGCCGCGGTGGGCAACGCGGCGTCCCGGCATCCCGGGGCGGTACGCGAGGTGCTGGCGTGGCTGGGCAGCGGGGAGGGCAACGCGTACCTGGGCCGCCGTGGTGCGGCGATCCCGGCGGTGCTCTCGGCCCAGCACGTCTACTTCGACTACTGGGCCGCCCGCGGCGTCGACGTCGCACCGTTCTTCTCGGTGCTGCGCGGCCCGCGGATCGCGGCGCCCGGCGGGGCCGGCTTCCCCGCCGGAGAGGTGGCCCTGCGAGGCTATTTCGACGAGATGTTCCTGGGCCGCGGCGATGTGGCGTCCACCCTGAAGCGGGCCCAGGCCGCGGCCAACGCCGCCGCGCGACGGTAGTGCACCCGGGGCGTGCCCACGGCTAACCCGGCAGCACCAGCACCGGTACCGGGCTGTTGCGGATGATCTTGGTGCTGCGCGACCCGAGGAAGACGCGCCGGATGTCGCCGCGCGGTGACGTGCCCAGCGCCAGGATCTCGCCGTCCACCCAGGACACTTTGCCCAGGACCTCCTCCCAGGAGTGGCCGGCGACCACGTCGAGCAGGACGTCGTCACCGACGATGTGCCGAGTTTTCAAGTCTTCCAACACTTCCCGCGCCTGAGCTACCCAGGCGTCGAGGATGGTGTCCTCGGCGTCCAGGCCCACCTTCGGGGGGTACATCGTCCTGCCGCGCACGGCGAAGGTGAGCACTCGTGTCGGCACCCCGAACCGCTCGGCGGAGTCGAGGCAGCGCCGCACCACGTCGACGGCGCCCGGGGTCGCGGAGTAGGCGCAGGTGAGCCGGGTCAATATGCCGGTATGCGACCGGTATTCGCGGGGACTGATGGCCACCGGCACGGGAGATGCGTGCAGCAGCCAGTCGGCGGTCGACCCGATCACCACCTGGCCGCGCCCGCCGCTGGGCAGCGACCCCAGCACCAGGAGGTCCCCGCCGGCGTCCTCGACCATCTCGATCAGGCCGCCGGCCACCGAGCGGTGCGTGCGGTGCACATAGGCGACGTCGACCCCGTCGGCCAGGTCGAGCAGGAAGCGCGCGGCCTCCTCGGCCGACTCGGCCGCGAGGCGGTCCGCCCAGTCGTCGTAATCGCGCGACGGTGTCAGCCACGGCTTGGGCACGATGGTGGCCACGGTGAGGGAGGTGCCGAGCGTCCGCGCGGCGCGCGCGGCCAAGTGCAACCCCGACAGACCGACCTGGCCCGCCCGGTATCCGACGACGACCGTCACGGCGCATCCCCACCGGGGCGGCTGAGTACCTCGTTGAGAGCACTGTGGTGGCGGCCCCACACGACGTAGAAGACTAACGCCACGGCGACCCAGCCGGCGAACGCGATCCAGGTGCGCCAGGGCAGGCCGGCGAGGATGTACGCGCACGCCAGCACCGAAAGCACCGGCGTGACGGGGTAGCCGGGCACCGTGAACGCCCGGGGCAGGTCGGGTTGGCGCACCCGCAGCACGATCACCCCGACGGAGACCACGATGAACGCGGTGAGCGTGCCGATGGACACCATGTCCGCCAGAGCCTGCAGGGGTACGACGGCGGCCAGCAACGACGCGGCGACCGCGACGATCGCCGTGTTGGTCACCGGGGTCATCGTGCGCGCGTTGACCGTCGCGAACCGCGACGGCAGCAGGCCGTCGCGCCCCATCGCGAACAGGATCCGGGTCTGGCCGTACATGGTGACCAGCGTGACCGAAAAGATCGAGATCACCGCGCCCGCGGCCAGCAACGTGCCGGCCCAGGTGCCGTGCGTGACGTGGTCGAGGATGGTGGCCAAACCGGCATCCTGCTGGGCGGCGAAGTCCTGCCACGGCTGGGTGCCCAGCGCGGCGAGCGTGACCAGCACGTAGGTGGCGACGACGATCACCAGCGCCGCGATCAGCGCGCGCGGCATCGACCTCTGCGGGTCCCTCACCTCGTCCCCGGCGGTCGACACCGCGTCCAGGCCGACGAACGAGAAGAAGATCGTGCCCGCCGCCGAGCCGATGCCGGCGACGCCGAACGGCGCGAAGTCCCTGAACTGCCCGGAGTCGAAGGCGCCGGACGCGATCACCACGAACACCGCCAGCACCGCGAGCTTGATCAACACCATGACGGCGTTGACCTTCGCCGACTCGCTGGCGCCCTGGATCAGCAGCAGCGCGCACAGGCCGATCAGGATGACCGCCGGCAGGTTCACACAGCCCGGCTCGACGTCCCAGGGCGCGGCCGACAACGCGTGCGGCAGCCGCAGGCCGAAAACGTTGTCCACCAGCTTGTCGACGTAGCCGCTCCAGCCGACGGCGACGGCGGCGGTGGACACGCCGTACTCGAGCAGCAGGCAGGCCGCCACGCCCATCGCGGCGGCCTCCCCCAGGGTGCTGTAGGCGTACGAGTACGACGAACCGGACACCGGTACGGCGGCGGCCAACTCGGCGTAGCAGATCGCCGCGAGCCCGGCCGCGACGCCGGCGATGACAAACGAGACGACCACACTGGGGCCGGCTTCGGGCACCGCCTGGGACAGGACGAAGAAGATGCCCGTGCCGACCGTTGAGCCGACGCCGAACATGGTGAGATGGAACGTGCCGAAGCTCCGCGGAAGGCGCTCCGCGGCGCCGGGGACGACGGGCGCGCCGGTCACCGGGCGTCGTCGCAGCAGCTGCCCCGCGAAGCCGATCGACGTCACGGGCAAATGCGCCTCCTGGTGCCGGATCAGCTGATTATGCGGCAGCCTCCCGCAATACCGCAGCAAACTGCTGAACCGCCCAGTCGATCTCCTGCGCGGTGATCACCAGCGGCGGCGCGAACCGCAGCGTCGAGCCGTGGGTGTCCTTGACGAGCACGCCCCGATCGGCCAGCCGCAGGCTGATCTCCCTGCCGGTGGCCAGCGCCGGTTCGACGTCGACCCCGGCCCACAGTCCGAAGCCTCGCACCGCCACCACACCGTGGCCGATCAGCTCGGCCAGCCGCCGGTGCAGGTGGCGACCCTGCTCGGCTGAACGGGCCTGGAATTCGCCCCGCGCCAGCATGGCGACCACGGTGGTGCCGATGGCCATCGCCAGCGGGTTGCCGCCGAAGGTGGACCCGTGCTCCCCGGGGTGCAGCACACCGAGGATGTCCCGGTTGGCCACCACCGCCGACAGCGGCACCACGCCGCCGCCGAGCCCCTTGCCCAGCAGGTACACGTCCGGTACCACACCCCAGCGCTCACAGGCGAACGTGTAGCCGGTGCGCCCCAGGCCCGACTGGATCTCGTCGGCGATGAACAGCACGTTGTGCTCGCTGCACAGCGCACGGACCGAGGGGAGGTAGTCGTCCGGTGGGACGATGACACCCGCCTCACCCTGGATCGGCTCCAGCAGCACGGCCACCGTGTCGTCGTCGATGGCCTGGGCCAGCGCCGTGGCGTCGCCGTAGGGCACCAAGCGGAAGCCCGGCGTGAACGGCCCGAAGCCGCCGCGCGCCGCGGGATCGGAGGAGAAGCTGACGATGCTGATCGTGCGGCCGTGAAAGTTGTTCTCGGCCACGATGATGTTCGCCCGACCGGCGGGCACGCCCTTGACGTCGGCGCCCCACTTGCGGGCCACCTTCAGGCCGCTCTCGACGGCCTCGGCGCCCGAATTCATCGGCAGCACCATGTCTTTGCCGCACAGTTGCGCCAGCGCGGCGCAGAACGGCCCCAGGTTCTCGGTGTAGAAGGCGCGGCTCACCAGCGTCACCTTGTCCAGTTGGGCGTGCGCCGTCGCGGTGATCTCGGGGTTGCGGTGACCGAAGTTGACCGCCGAGTAGGCGGCCAGGCAGTCCAGGTAGCGCCGGCCGTCGACGTCGGTGACCCACACCCCCTCGGCGCTGGCCACCACCACGGGCACCGGCGAATAGTTGTGCGCCGCATACTTGTCGGCCAAGGTGATCGCGCTCTCGGTGCGGTGCGTGGTCGCCGCCGCCGCGGTCCGGGAGCCGAGCATCGTCATGGGAACACCTCCAATGTGCAGCATTTCACCGCACCGCCGCCTTTGAGCAGCTCGGACAGATCCACACCGATTGACTCGAAACCGACCTCACGTAGCTGCGTCGCGAAATGTGTTGCGCCAGATGGAAGGACGACATGCAAGCCGTCGGAAACGACGTTGAGCCCCAGCAGGTAGGCGTCGGTACTACCCACCACGATAGCAGCGGGGAACAGCGCGCGCAGTTGGTCCTGCGCGGCCTCGCTGAAGGCCGGCGGGTAGTAGGCGATCGTGTGGTCGTCGAGGACCGCCAGCGCGGTGTCGAGGTGGTAGAAGCGCGGGTCGACCAGCTCCAGGGACACGACTGGGCGGCCCAGCGCCGCCGAGATCTCCTCGTGCGCACGCCGATCGGTGCGGAAACCGTAGCCGGCCAGCACCAGGTCGCCGGCCATCAGCAGGTCGCCCTGTCCCTCGTTGACGTGGCGGGTCGACAGCGGCCGGTAGCCCCGCGACGCCATCCACGCGGCGTAGGCCCGCTCCTCGCCGGCCCGCTCGGCGAACCGGAACCTGGCGACGATGGCGACGTCGCCGGCGATGAACCCGCCATTGGCGGCGTACACCATGTCAGGCAGTCCGGGGACGGGCTCGACGATATCCACGTGGTGACCCAGCGACAGGTAGGTCCGGTACAGCTTCTCCCACTGCGCCTGCGCGACGCGAACGTCCACGCGCGCGCTCGGGTCCATCCAGGGGTTGATCGCGTACTCGACCGCGAAATAGACCGGCGGCGTCATCGCGTACCGGCGGGTCCGTGGCACGCGAGCCCGTGTCGGGGCCTGGGCCTCCGGCCGAGCGGGCACGGCAACCGACGCCGACTCCGCGACATGGCAATTCGTCACAAATCCACCATATTTGAGCCGAATTGAACAATCAATCGACGAACCTTGCGCTGTATACGTGTATTTGTTGCGTTAGAATTGGCCTGACGATTGTTTGTTGTCTGTTGCCGAGCGAGGAGGACGAGATCGGCGTGGACAGGCTCGACGACACCGACGAGCGCATCATCGCGGAACTGACCGACAACGCGCGGGCCACCTTCGCCGAGATCGGCAAGAAGGTGAACCTGTCGGCGCCCGCGGTGAAGCGGCGGGTCGACCGCTTGCTCGCCGCCGGTGTGATCAAGGGCTTCACCACGGTCATCGATCGCAACGCGCTCGGCTGGAACACCGAGGCCTATGTGCAGGTGTTCTGCCACGGGCGGATTGCGCCGGCCGAGCTGCGGGCGGCGTGGGCGGACATCCCCGAGATCGTCAGCGCGGCCACGGTCACCGGAACCTCCGACGCCATCCTGCACGTCCTGGCCCGCGACATGCAGCACCTCGAGTCCGCGCTGGAGCGGATCCGCTCGAGCGCGGACATCGAGCGCAGCGAAAGCATCGTCGTGCTGTCCGACCTGATCGACCGCATGCGGGTCTGACCCGCGCCGTCGGGCCGGCGCCTCAGCGCTTCGAGGACCGGCGCGGGCGTCCTTGAGTCGCGCGCAGGTGCCCGCGCGGCTCGTCCAGGCCCGGATCGCGCCGCCGACCCCGTCCGCACAGCGCGCCTATAGGGGAGTTTGCTCACCGTGTCAGGTGAAACGCCGTCTCCACCCCCACCGCCGCGCCGCACACCGCGATCGTGATCGCCAGGGTCACCCAATCCGTCGCCCTCGGCCGCGCCGGGTGGGCGGACAGCTGGCCGGTCCCGCCGCGGGCGGTGATCGCGTCGCCCATCTCGTCGCCGCGGCGCAACGTCACGGCGATCGCCGCGGCGAGCAGGTCGATCACCTCCAGCGCACGCCGCCGGAACCGCGCCCGCCGGCCGCGCGGCAACCGCCGCGGCCGCAGTCGGCGGGCGGCGTAGAGCACCTGGAATTCGTCGATCAGCATCGGAAAGGCACGCAGCGCGAGCGCCAACGCCACCGCCCACTCGTCGACCGGGATCCGCAGCGGCCGCAGCGGGCGGCCCAGGGTGGCCATCGCGGGCGCGATCTCGGCGACGTTGGTGGTCCACGACACCATCGCCCCCAGCCCGAGCACGACCACCGACAACGCGGAGATCCGCAGAAACTCCAGGAAACCGCCGACCCCCAGGTGCATTAATCATACGGCGACCACCG
>CAYVQQ010000061.1:0-13830 GCA_964453085.1 uncultured Mycobacterium sp. | reverse complement strand
GACGGCGTGGTCGACGTAACCCTCGGCGCGCGCCGAGGCGTCCTCGAACGGCCGCTGGCTACGCAGCCGCTGTAGTGCGGCCTCACCGCGCTCGACCAACTCGTTGTAGCGGCCGGTCGCCGCCTCCATGTAGCCCTCGGCGGCCTTGCGCAGTTCGTCTGGGGTGAATCGGTCCCGCAGGTCGGTCAGATGCTCGGGCAGGTCCTCCTGGAGCTTGGCCAGTCGGGCGCGGCTCCCCTCGACGCGGCTGCGTGTGTCGGTGCGCGTCTCCTCGGCGCGGTCGCGCATGTTGGCGATCAGGTCGTTCACCGTCGCCAGCGCCAAGTCGGCCGCGCCCAGCGCCGCCAGCAACGGCGCGCGCAGGTCGTCGATGTTCGCGTTCTCAGCCATGGTTCTTCCTCTCATGGTTTGTTTTCGTCGTCTGCGGTTGTTCGGTGGCCCGCCGGAAAACTCAGGGCCGGCGTCTGTTGTCGCCGCGGCGGTGGTCTAGAGCGGCGCTGTGACACGATGCGCAATCTGCCGGAACACCTCCCGATGGCTCTGGATAGCCCGGCGGCCGGTCCTCTATGCGTCGCCAGGGTCACCGGTGGGCGCGTCGGCACCGGACCCGGTGGGACCCTCATCGAGGGCGGCTTCGTTCTGGTGGGCAAACGAGGCGTAGATGTCGAGCAGGATCTGCTTCTGGCGCTCGGTGATTGCGGTATCGGTGATGATCGCGTCTCGGACCTGGTTCGCCTTGCCCGATTCCAGGATTCCCGCCCGTACGTAGAGGACCTCCGCCGAAACCCGCAGCGCCTTTGCTATCTGGTTCAGGACGTCGGCGGACGGTTTGCGCAATCCGCGTTCGACCTGACTCAGGTACGGGTTGCTGATGCCGGACCGTTCGGCCAGCTGCCGAACCGACACCTGGGCGAGCTCGCGCTGGCTGCGGATGAAGCTGCCGATGTCGGAGGCCATGTCGGAAGCCGCCGTGGACACCTTCGCGGCGAGATTCTCCTCTGCCGACATTGCGCACTCCTGGGCCGCCGGACTTGGTGGACGACACCAGCATACGGACCAGTGCTTGCAATTGCAAGCACTGGTTAGCGCTTCGTTAGAAGATCAGCTGTGCGACGGCGTAGATGGCGAGCCCCGCCAAGGCGCCCACCACGGTGCCGTTGATCCGGATGAACTGCAGGTCACGCCCCACATGCAATTCGATGCGCCGACTGGCCTCGTCGGCGTTCCAGCGCTCGATCGTCTCGGTGATGATCGCGGTGATCTCCACCCCGTACCGCGTGACGAGGTGTTGCGCCGCCCTGACGATCCAGGCGTCGACCTTGTCGCGCAGATCGGCGTCGTCGCGTAACGCTTCGCCGACCCGCACGACCGTGTCCGCGATGCGTGAGCGCAGGGTGCTGGACGGATCGTCGACCCCTTCGAGCACCAACGCCTTGAGCGTCCGCCACGCGGTCGCGGCGGCCTTGCCGATCTCCTCACGTGCCATCAGCTGCTCCTTGACGGCATCGGCACGCGCGATGGTGTCCGGGTCGTGCTGCAGGTCCGCGGCGAACTCGAACAGGAATCGGGTGGCCGAGCGGCGCAATTCGTGGTCAGGGTTGCGGCGCACCTTGTCCGTGAAATCCATCAGTTCGCGGTGGATGCGGTCGCCGACGAGATGGTCGACGAATCGCGGGGACCAGCTCGGCGAGTCGCGCTCGACCACCCGCGCAATGACCTCGCCGGCGTTGAGCGACCACTGAAATGCCCGGTCGGCCAGCAGCTGGATCAGCGCCTCCTGCCGGTTCTCGGCGAGCAGCGTCTGCAGCACCCTCCCCACCGGGGGGCCCCACTGCGGTTCGCCGATGCGGCGCACGATCATCCGGTCGATCACCTGTTGGACGTCGTCGTCTCGCAGCAGCTCCACCAGCACGCGCAGCACCGTCGCCGTCTCGCCGGCCACGCGCTCGGCGTGCGGCGCCTCCGAGAGCCACTTGCCCAGTCGGCCGGGCACCTGCGCGTCGCGCAGCTTGGTTTCGACGACCGGCGGGGACAGGAAGTTCTCCCGCACGAACGTTCCCAGGCCCTCGCCGAGCTGGTCCTTCTTGCGCTTGACGATCGCGGTGTGCGGGATCGGGATGCCCAGCGGGTGCTTGAACAGCGCGGTGACGGCAAACCAGTCGGCCAAGGCGCCCACCATGCCCGCCTCCGCCGCCGCGCCCACGTAGCCGACCCAGGCGGCCGCGCCGCCCTGCGCCTGCGCCCACCGACAGGCGAGGAAGATACCCGTGGCACCAACCAGAAAGCCCAGTGCCACCAGCTTCATCCGGCGCAGGCCCATCCGCCGCTCGGCGTCGGCCCCCGGATCCGCCCCGGCGAAAGACTCCGCGAACGACGCGTGGGGCCGCTCCCCTGCCGGCGGTGCTGTCGCGTTCGGCCGCGCCGGCGTCTCGGCCCGGTCGGGGGCCCTATGCGCCACCGGGCAAACATCCTTGTGCCACTACAACATCATCCATGCAACACCGGAATCATCCATGCACCACCGGGCCGTCGTCGGCATCCACATGGACCGTGCGCCCGCGCCACCCGTGGGCCGTAGTATCGAGGGCGTCTAGTGAATGGAATTCTTGACAGTGGCTGAGCACCTCCCGGCCGGGACCGTGAAGACCGATGGCCGAAAGCGGCGTTGGCACCAACACAAGGTGGAGCGTCGTAACGAGCTGGTTGATGGCACGATCGACGCGATCCGCCGCCAGGGGCGTTTCTTGAGCATGGACGAGATCGCCGCGGAGATCGGCGTGTCCAAGACCGTGCTGTACCGCTACTTCGTCGACAAGAACGACCTGACGACGGCGGTGATGATGCGCTTCGCGCAGACCACGCTGATCCCCAACATGGCGGCGGCGCTGTCGTCGAACTTGGACGGCATCGACCTGACCCGGGAGGTCATCCGGGTATACGTCGACACGGTGGCGTCCGAACCCGAGCCGTACCGGTTCGTCATGGCAAACAGCTCGGCCAGCAAGAGCAAGGTGATCGCCGACTCCGAACGCATCATCGCGCGCATGCTCGCCGTGCTGATGCGACGCCGCATGCAGGAGGCCGGGATGGATACCGGCGGCGTGGAGCCGTGGGCCTATCTGATCGTCGGCGGGGTCCAGTTGGCCACCCACTCCTGGATGTCGGACCCGAGGATGACCAGCGACGAACTCATCGACTACCTGACGATGCTGAGCTGGAGCGCGCTGCGCGGTATCGTCGAGGCCGGCGGGTCGTTGGAGAAGTTTCGTGCGGAGCCGCATCCCTTGCCGATCGTCCCCCCGCCGGGGGATTGACCGGGTAGCACCTCGGTAAAAACCGTTCCCTTTGCGAGAGCGTGACGATCTCGTGTGTGACCCGCCCGGCGGAACGGCATGTCGACCGCGGGAAGCATATAGCATGCAGGGAGGCGTTCGGGGTGGTCGGGGTGCACCGTTCGACCGCACCCGCGCCGCAGGAACATAGAAAGGCTCACTACGTGATGTCCGTGCAGCTCACACCGCATTTCGGGAACGTACAAGCCCACTATGACCTGTCCGACGACTTCTTTCGCTTGTTCCTCGACCCCACCCAGACCTACAGCTGCGCCTACTTCGAACGCGACGACATGACGCTGGAGGAAGCCCAACTCGCCAAGATCGACCTGTCGTTGGCCAAGCTCAACCTCGAGCCGGGAATGACCCTGCTCGACATCGGCTGCGGTTGGGGCGCCACCATGCGGCGGGCCATCGAGCAGTACGACGTCAACGTGGTGGGCCTGACACTGTCGGAGAACCAGGCCGAGCACGTACAGAAGTCGTTCGACGAGATGGACACCACCCGCTCCCGTCGAGTGCTGCTGGAGGGTTGGGAAAAATTCCACGAACCGGTCGACCGGATCGTCTCGATCGGCGCGTTCGAGCACTTCGGCCGCCAGCGATGGGGCCCCTTCCTGCACATGGCCCACCGGGCCCTGCCGACGGACGGCGTCATGATGCTGCACACCATCACGCGTCCCACCTTCAAGGAGGCCCGGGCGAAGGGCAGGCCGCTGACCCACGAGGTCGTTCACTTCAGCCAGTTCATCCTGGCCGAGATATTCCCGGGCGGGTGGCTGCCGACCGTCCCGTCCGTCGAAGATCACGCGCTCGCCGCAGGCTTCGAGGTGACCCGGATTCAGTCGTTGCAGCGGCACTACGCCAGGACACTGGACACCTGGGCCGCCGCCCTCAACGCGAACAGGGCCCGAGCGGTCGCGATCCAGTCCGAGACGATCTACGCCCGGTACATGAAATACCTGACCGGCTGCGCTGACTTGTTCCGCCAAGGATATACCGACGTCAACCAA
The DNA here is from genome assembly GCA_964453085.1 of uncultured Mycobacterium sp. Lineage (GTDB taxonomy): Bacteria > Actinomycetota > Actinomycetes > Mycobacteriales > Mycobacteriaceae > Mycobacterium. Next base: position 9,485 of record CAYVQQ010000061.1, on the reverse strand, counting down.
TTCACCCTGGAAAAGTAATCCGAGGCAAAGGTGGACCGGCCGGCGACGGTTCCGGTCGCCGGTCACTTCACGAGCGTGAATTGCCCCACATTGCTGATCCCTTTACGGAAGAAGTTCTCACACCCGGTCAAATAGTGCATGTACCGGTCGTAGACCTCTTCCGATTGAATGGCGATCGCTTTTTCCTTGTTGGCCGCCAGGTTGGCCGCCCAGATGTTGAGGGTCCTCTCGTAGTGCTCGCGCAACAGTTGCACTTTCTCGACGGAAAACCCCGCCGGCTCGGCGAACTTGAAAATGTCGTCCTCCGTGGGCAATTGGCCACCCGGGAAAATCTCGGTGCCAATGAATCGCGCAAACCGGATGTCGCTCATCGTCAATGTGATGCCGCGCGCGGGCATCTGTTGCCATTGATACGTCAGGATCGTGTGCAGGAGCATCCGGCCGTCGGCGGGCAGCATGTCGTGGGCGCGTTCGAAGAACACGCGCCAGCGATCCGCCTTGAACGCCTCGAAGGCGCCGATGCTGACGATACGGTCGACCTGGTCGTCGAATTCCTCCCAACCCTGTAACCGTACCTCGACATGGCGTGCCGTCGGGATACTGGCAAGCCGCTTCTTACTGTACTCGAACTGGTTGCGGCTCAACGTGATTCCGATGACGTTGACGTCGAACTTCTCGACCGCCCGCTGCAGCGCGCCGCCCCAGCCGCACCCGATGTCGAGCACCGTCATCCCCGGCTCGAGGTTCAGCTTGCCCAGCGCGAGGTCGAACTTCGCGTTCTGCGCTGCTTCGAGGGTCATGTCGTCGCGCTCGAAGTATGCGCAGGTATACCCCATGGTGGGGTCTAGGAATAACGCAAAAAAGTCATCGGAGACGTCGTAGATGGATTGCGACTCTTCGTAGTACGGCCTCAATGCTGTCATGCTCTTGGTTGAACCTCCCGAATATTGAACGGCCAAAATAGTATCCGATCGACGTGGGGGTGTCACACGCACTCAAAAGGCGCCAAGTGGGCGCTCAGTAGATCCTCAGTAGGCGTAGAAACCACGGCCCGATTTCTTGCCGAGCCGACCCGCCTCCACCATGCGCAGCAGCAGCGGCGGTGGACCGTATTGGGGTTCCTTGAATTCGTCGAACATCTTGTCCGCGATCAGCTTGAGGGTGTCCAGGCCGACGAGGTCGGACAGGCGTAGCGGACCCATCGGATGCGACAGCCCGGAAACCACGGCCCTGTCGACGTCCTCGGCGGTGGCGAAGCCGGCCTCCACCATCCGGATCGCCGACAGCAGATACGGCACCAGCAGCGCGTTCACGACGAAACCGGAACGGTCCGCGCACCGCACCACCTGCTTGCCCAGCACCGCCCCGGCGAACTCCTCGGTGCGGGCGGCGGCGGCTTCGTCGGTGACCAGCGTGCAGACGAGCTCGACCAGCGGCAGCACCGGGACGGGATTGAAGAAGTGCAGTCCCAGCACGCGTCGCGGATCCTTGGTCGCCGCCGCGATCTTCATGATCGGGATACTGGAGGTGTTCGACGCCAGCACCGCGTCCGGATCGGTGATGACCCGGTCCAGTTCGGCAAACACCTCCGCCTTGACGGCCTCGTCCTCGACGACGGCCTCGATGACCAGCTGCCGGTCCGCCAAGTCCTTGAGGTTGGTGGTGAAGGTGAGCATGCCGAGCGCGCGGTCGCGCTCCCGTTCGGTCACCTTGCCCGCGCTGACACCGCGCTCCAGCGACTTCACGATGCGGTTGCGGCCCTCCGCGATCAACGCCTCGGTGGTCTCGAACACCGTCACCTCGACACCGGCGCGCACCGAGACCTCGGCGATGCCGGATCCCATCTGGCCGGCCCCGACCACACCTACCCGCCGGATCGCTACGTCGCCCACAGATCCCTCCTCACAATGCGCGAGCAGACGCAGAATCGCATCACCTGGGGCAGGGGCGCGGTTCTGCGTCTGCTCGGCAGACTAACCTCGGCAGACCAACTCAGTGGAACTGACCCTCTTCGGTGGAGCCGGTCAGCGCGGTCGTAGAGGAGTTCGGGTCGACCGTGGTGGCGATGCGGTCGAAATACCCCGCACCGACCTCACGCTGGTGCTTGGTGGCGGTGTAGCCCCGCTCCTCGGCGGCGAATTCACGCTCCTGCAACTCGACGTAGGCGCTCATCTGGTTGCGGGCGTAGCCGTAGGCCAGGTCGAACATCGAGTAGTTCAGCGCGTGGAAGCCGGCCAGCGTGATGAACTGGAACTTGAACCCCATTGCGGCAAGCTCTTTTTGGAACTGTGCGATGGTGCTGTCGTCGAGGTGCTTGCGCCAGTTGAACGATGGCGAGCAGTTGTAGGCCAGCATCTGGTCGGGGAATTCGGCCTTGACCGCCTCGGAGAACCTGCGGGCAAGCTCGAGGTCCGGGGTGCCGGTTTCCATCCAGATCAGGTCGGCGTACGGGGCGTAGGCCTTGGCCCGGGCGATGCAGGGCTCGATGCCACTGCGGGTGCGGTAGAAGCCCTCCCGGGTGCGCTCGCCGGTGATGAACGGCCGGTCACGCTCATCGACGTCGGAGGTGATCAGTGTGGCCGCCTCGGCGTCCGTGCGGGCGATCACGACGGTCGGGACGTCGCACACGTCAGCAGCCAGCCGGGCTGACGTCAACGTTCGGATGTGCTGCTGGGTCGGGATCAGCACCTTGCCACCCAAGTGGCCACACTTCTTCTCCGACGCCAACTGGTCTTCCCAGTGGGTGCCTGCGGCGCCGGCGGCGATCATGGCCTTCTGCAGCTCGAAGACGTTGAGGGCGCCACCGAAGCCGGCCTCGCCGTCGGCGACGATCGGCGCCAGCCAGTTCTCCACCGAGGTGTCGCCCTCGACCTTGGCGATCTGGTCGGCGCGCTGCAACGCGTTGTTAATCCTGCGAACCAGCTGTGGCACCGAGTTGGCAGGATACAGGCTCTGGTCGGGGTAGGTGTGACCGGCAAGGTTGGCATCACCGGCGACCTGCCATCCGGACAGGTAGATCGCCTTGAGGCCGGCGCGCACCTGCTGGACCGCCATGTTGCCGGTGAGGGCGCCGAGCGCGTTGACCCACTCCAGGTCGTGCAGGTCGTCCCACAACACCTCCGCGCCGCGGCGCGCCAGCGTGAACTCCTCGACAACCGTTCCCTGCAGGGCGACGACGTCTTCGGCGGTGTAGGTGCGGGTGACGCCCTTCCAGCGCGGGTTGGTGTCCCAGTCCTGCTGGATCTTCTCGGCGCTCTTCGGGATGCCAACGACAGACATTGGGCTTGTCTCCTTAACAAACTTGGATCGTCGAGGGCGGTGCCGCGCTGCGGGGCCGTGCTCGACTTCGCTGATGTGCTAATTCGACAATTGCACAGCATTCGAACCGGAGTCCAGCCGTTTCAGTTGCCAATTTCAGCAGCGACTGCGGCCAAATTTGCAAATTTCGCGAAGGACCGCGGCGGTTCAGCCATGTCAGATGCTACCCGCTGGTAACCGCAAATCCGCAGGTCAAGCGGGCATTTACCGGGGTGCCACGCCCGGCCTCCGGGTCAGAGCGCGAAGAGCGTGGCGACGGCTTTCGTCTCGTCACCGACCGCATATGTGAGCGTTGTAACAGCCCGGTCGACCAGGTCCGCGCCGAACCGATCGGTCGAGCCGGGCGGGTGCACGTGCGTGATGATCTCGAGCCCATCGCCCAAGGCCACCGCCGCCTCGTGCTCGATGGTCACCCGCAGCGGGCCGGCCAGCAGCTCGGAGTGCGACGCGAGGTAGTCCTCGACCACGCTCCAGTAGACCGAGTTGTTCATATGGTCGAACAGGTCGATGTCGGTGACGCGCACCGGGAACTCGTAAATCTCGCACGCGTCGTCGCGGCTGCCGGGCTCCTGGTAGCCCGTCCAGCGCAGCCGGTCGATGTCGGTCGTCCTGCGCAGCCCGTCCAGGAAGTCGTCGGAGATGCGCGAGGGCATCTGCGTGTCCCGGTTGATGTTGATCCAGAACCCCTCGGACTCGATCAGTCCGCCACCGCGCTTCCCGTCTATGCGCACCCGCATCTCGCACCACCGGTTGGAGGTGCCCGAGCACCACCTGCGCAGCCGCAGCATGTCCTGGAACTCGATCGGCCGGATCAGGTCCACCATGGTGCGGCGGACGATCCACAGCGGATGGGTCTCCTCGAACCCCATCTCGCGCAATTGGTCCTGCCCGATGTCCTGGATGTGCCGGGCGGCCGCGTCCAGCCGCAGCCGGCCGGTGCGATCGATGTCGCCCACCCGCAGCGGCCACTCGCGGTCGAACACGTCGGGGTGGCCGTCCGGGACCGGCATCAATCTCTTGACCAAGCTCACGGCGTCGCTCCCATTCTTGTGTCGGCACCCAAGTCTGACGCCGGGGCCGATGCGAATCATGCCAATGACGTCACCCGAGCATCAATTGTGACCCAAAACACCGGCGAGGATGCGTCCGTAACCGGATGCCAATACTGCGAACACGGTCTTAGCACGACGGGTAGGCTGACCTTCGTGTCGAAGACGTTCGTCGGATCCCGCGTTCGCCAGCTGCGCAACGAGCGCGGGTTCTCCCAGGCCGCGCTGGCCCAGATGCTGGAGATCTCGCCGAGCTACCTCAACCAGATCGAGCACGACGTCCGCCCGCTGACGGTGGCCGTCCTGCTGCGGATCACCGAGGTGTTCGGGGTGGACGCGACCATTTTCGCCTCGCAGGACGACACCCGGCTGGTGGCCGAGCTGCGCGAGGTGACGATGGACCGCGACCTCGACATCGCAGTCGACCCCACCGAGGTCGCCGAGATGGTCGGCAACCATCCCGCCCTGGCCCGGGCGGTGGTCAACCTGCATCGGCGCTACCGCATCACCACCGCACAGCTGGCCGCCGCCACCGAGGACCGCTACTTCGACGGCAGCGGCACCGGGTCGATCACCATGCCCCACGAAGAGGTGCGCGACTACTTCTACCAATGCCAGAACTACCTGCACGACCTGGACACCGCCGCCGAAGACCTCACGATCCAGATGCGGCTGCACCACGGCGATCTGGCCTGCGAGCTGACCCGCCGCCTCACCGAGGTGCACGGGGTGCACATCAACCGGCGCATCGATCTCGGCGACACCGTGCTGCACCGCTACGACCCGGAGACCAAGACCCTCGAGATCAGCACCCACCTGTCGCCGGGCCAGCAGGTGTTCAAGATGGCCGCCGAACTGGCCCACCTCGAGTTCGGCGACCTGATCGACAGCCTGGTCGAGGAGGGAAAATTCACCAGCGACGAGTCGCGTACCCTGGCCCGGCTGGGGCTGGCCAACTACTTCGCCGCGGCCGCGGTCCTGCCGTACCGCCAGTTCCACGACGTCGCGGAGAATTTCCGTTACGACATCGAGCGGCTGTCGTCGTTCTACGCGGTGAGCTACGAAACCATCGCGCACCGGCTCTCCACGCTGCAACGACCGTCGATGCGTGGCGTCCCGTTCTCGTTCGTCCGGGTGGACCGGGCGGGCAACATGTCGAAACGCCAGTCCGCCACAGGTTTTCATTTCTCCTCCAGCGGCGGTACCTGTCCGTTGTGGAACGTCTACGAGACGTTCGCCAACCCCGGCAAGATCCTGGTGCAGATCGCCCAGATGCCCGACGGACGCAACTACATGTGGGTGGCCCGCACCGTGGAACGCCGCGCCGCGCGGTATGGTCAGCCCGGTAAGACCTTCGCGATCGGGCTGGGCTGCGAACTCCGCCACGCCCACCGGCTCGTCTACTCGGAAGGACTCGACTTGTCGGGCGAGATCGCCACGCCGATCGGCGCGGGCTGCCGCGTCTGCGAACGCGACAACTGCCCGCAACGGGCGTTCCCGGCATTGGGGCGGGCGCTCGACCTCGACGAGCACCGCAGCACGGTCTCCCCCTACCTGGTGAAACAACCATGACCGGCCCCGCGCCGCGCGGCCGGATCCCCTCGTCGACGAGGCTCCGCGACCTCGGGCTGATCAACTGGGTTGCGGCCAAATTGATGGCTCGCGTCGTCCGGGCACCGGAGATGCACTTGTTCACCACATTGGGCAGGCACAGGCGGCTGTTGTGGTGCTGGATGCCCTATTCCGGCGCTCTGTTGCGGGGCCGGTTACCGCGCGCCGACACCGAGTTGGTCATCCTTCGGGTGGGACACCTGCGCGGGTGTGAATACGAATTGCAGCACCACCGCCGTATGGCACGGCGGGCCGGACTGGACGCGGACACCCAGGCTGCCATCTTCGCCTGGCCGGACGTCGCCGACGGCGCCACCACACTGAATGCCCGACAGGTCGCGCTGCTGCGCGCCACCGACGAGTTTTTGCACCACCGGATGGTTACCGCCGGGGCCTGGCAACGGCTGGCAGCCCACCTCGACCGGCGACAGCTCATCGAATTCTGTTTGTTGGCAAGCCAATACGATGGCCTGGCCGCGACTGTCGCCGCGCTTGAGATTCCACTGGACAACCCGCGCTGACCCGCTGCGCTGCCGTCGGGATCAACCGCCACCGCCGCGACTCCCCTACACGTACAGGTCAGCCAACACGGCCAGCGAGAGCATCACCGGAAGCACCGGCAGACCGAAGACGAACGCCGACCACAGATAGCTGCGGCGCACGCGCAGCCACCATCCGCAGGCCACGGCGCAGACCCCGACCCCGACCGCGACCAACAACACCAACGGAGCCCACCGGCTCACCGTCGTGGTGTGACTTCCGATCGAAAAACCCACCAGCCACAGGACGTAACCGGCCACCACCCCGCCGATGCCACCGACCACGGTGTCGCCGCCAAACATCACACCGCTGCCGTCACAGGTTGATCATGTGGCCGGTCAGACCGTGGAAGCACTCCTGCAACGCCTCGGACATGGTCGGGTGGGTGTGCACGTTGCGGGCCAGTTCGCCCGCGGTCAGGTCCCACTTCTGCGCCAGCGTCAACTCGGGCAACAGCTCCGACACGTCGTGGCCGATCAGGTGCCCCCCCAACAGCTCGCCGTGGGTGGCGTCGGCGACCAGCTTGACGAAGCCACTGGGGTCGCCCAGACCGTGCGCCTTGCCGTTGGCGGTGAAGGGAAACTTGACGACCTGGACGTCGTATCCCGCGTCCCGGGCCTGCTCCTCGGTGAGCCCGAAGCTGGCCACCTGCGGTTGACAGAACGTCGCCCGAGGCAGCATGCGGCAGTCCCCCAGCGGCAACGTCTCGGCGCCGGCGATGGTCTCAGCCGCCACCACCCCCATGGCCTCCGCGACGTGCGCCAGCATCAGGAAGGCGGTCACGTCGCCGATCGCGTAGATGTGGGGAACGCCGGTGCGCATGTACTCGTCGATCGCGATTCCCCGGTATTCGTTGAGCGTGACACCGGCCTTCTCCAGGCCGTAGCCTTCGACGTTGGGCGCAAACCCAATGGCCTGCAACACCTTTGCGGCCCGGAGCTCCTCGGACCTGCCGTCCTTGTCGACCGTCACGGTGACCTGCGAGCCGTCATCGGAGATCGACTCGACCTTGGTGCCGGTGAGGATCTTGACGCCCAGCTTCTTGAACTGCTTCTCGATCTCCTTGGACACCTCGGCGTCCTCGTTGGGCAGCGCGCGCGGTAAGAACTCGACGATCGTCACATCGACGCCGTAGTTGCGCAGGACGTAGCCGAACTCCATGCCGATCGCGCCGGCGCCGGCAATGATGATCGACTCCGGCAACTCCCGGGACAGGATCTGCTCCTCGTAGGTGACCACATTGGCCGACAGCGACGTGCCGGGCACCAGCCGGGGGATGCTGCCGGTCGCGATGATCGCGTTGTCGAACGTGACGTCCTCGCTGCCGCCCTCGCTCAACTCGACCGACACGGTGTTGGCGTCGACGAACCTGCCGTAACCATGGATCTCGGTGATCTTGTTCTTCTTCATCAGGAAGTGCACGCCGGCGACGCGGCCCTCGGCCACCCTGCGGCTGCGGTCGTGGGCGATCCCGTAGTCGAAGGTCACCTCGCCGCCGATGCCGAAGGCCTTGGCCTCCTTGGTGAAGATGTGAGCCAGCTCGGCGTTGCGCAACAGCGCCTTGGACGGGATGCAGCCGACGTTGAGGCAGACCCCGCCCCAGTACTTCGGCTCGACGATGGCCGTGTTCAGGCCGAGCTGGGCGGCGCGAATGGCGGCGACATACCCGCCCGGACCTGCGCCCAGGACGACGACGTCATAGTGAGAAGTCACGAGCCCACCATAACGGGCGGCCGACCCGGCCGTCAGTACGGAAGGATCCCGACCAAACAGTGGCCCGTCTGCTGGCAGTAGTAGAAGCCGTACAGCGGCGCCGCGGCCGCGACGGAGGCGAACGGCCCCGACATCACCGCCATCGACAGCGCCGAGACCAGCGGCCGTCCTTCGGTCATCGCCAGCATCACGCCGCCCACGGCGCAGGCAACGACGTACACCAGAACCGCGAACACCGGCAGCGACTTGTCGATCGCGTGGTACCACCAGGAGAACAGCCCCAGCCCGACCGGCGCCGCCGCACACCAGCCGGCGGCGATCACCAGCGCCAGCTTCCACCACTTCAGGTACAGATACCGTCCGGGCACGGTGACCGGCGGGACCGGTGCGCCCGGCTCGCGCCCCGCCGGCGCCCGGGGCGCGCCGGGCCCCTCCGGGCCGGTGACCACGGGCACCGGATGCGATCCGGTGTCGTCGGACAGATCCGGTGCCCAGGACTGGGTACCGGTGTCCTCGTCGTCGTCGGAGAAGTCCGGGACGAACGCCGCGGTCCCCGGCCCGGACTCGGGGTCGTGTTCGTCAGCCACCGGAGGCCGCCCGCAGCGTGACGAGCACCCCGAACCACCCCGGCCCGAGACCCAGGACGAAGGCACCCAGCGTCGTGACCCAGCGGCGCCCGGAGAACAGGATCGTCAGCAGCCCGGTGACGGCCGGGAGCCCGACGACCAGCGCGATCGCCACGTCCGGGCGGATGCCGGCATGGGCCACCGCGGTGAATGCGACACCACCCAACAGCCCGGCCGCGCACCCGACCAACATGGCACTCGCCAGCAGCCATGGTCGCGGAAGTGGGATCACGCTGACGAGATTACTTCGATCGCCGGGCGAAGGAGGGCACGTTTCCGTCGGGAACCCACCGCCGCCCGCGACGGCGGGCGTTCCTCGCTCGCAGGCACCGCCGGTGCCCATGGGCGCGGCGCGCGGCCGGCGTTGCCTACCGCCACAATGGCTGCCATGGCATCTGAGGCTTCCCCGGACGGCGCCGACCCGTATCTGTGGCTTGAGGACGTTACCGGCGACGAGGCGCTGGACTGGGTGCGCGCGCATAACGAACCCACGCTGACGGAGTTCCGGGACGCCGCCTTCGAGCGGATGCAAGCCGAGGCGCTCGAGGTACTCGACACCGACGCGCGCATCCCCTACGTGGTGCGCCGCGGCGAGTTCCTCTACAACTTCTGGCGCGACGCCGGGAAC
>CAYVQQ010000060.1:12461-13841 GCA_964453085.1 uncultured Mycobacterium sp. | reverse complement strand
CCGGGAGGTGTGCGACTACATCGCAAGCGGACACACCGCGGCACAGGCCGCTCGCGGGGTGAAAAACGCCAATCCCGAGTTGCCGCTGACACATGCAGCCCACTTCGTGGCTCTCGCCCGAGAGGCGTATTGCAATCAGCCCGTTGCATCCACTGGCGGGAGTCAGACTGTCGGTGGCAGTACCCAACCGTAGCCAGTGGCCGTCCGAGTGGCTCACCGGTGTCGAAGGATGGAGCCGGTGACGTCCACGGCAATGCGGCGCTGGAATCGATGGCGGGCGTGACGGACTCGCCGGAGGATCACGTCCCCGACTCACCCCGCCCCGGACCTGCCGCGGTCGAAGGCGGCCAAGTCCAGGGCGGGCGATCCGAGCGCCCCTTGCAATCGCCAGGTCGTGGCGCACGCCGTGTCGTGCGCTGCCGTCCGGCACACGGCGCGGGCGGAGCGCAGCTCCGATGCAGTGAGGCGCAGACCGGTAACCTGACTCCATGAAGAACTCGTCCGTTAAGCCCAGCGAGTCGCCCGCCGCGCGAGGGTGGGCTCATCCGAATGACTCCCGTCCTGGCGGCCACCACGCTTAGCTCTACCCGCGCCAATTCCGGCGTCGGGGGAGCCATCACCGCACTCGACAAGCACCGCGATCCCCGCCGGGAGGCTGTCCGCGGGCACGGGATCGTCGAAATCGAGGTCACCGCCGCAACGTCGCGATGCCGCGGCCGCGGCGCAACCGTCCTCGTCGCAGCTTCGCCCGCGTCGATCTCCCCGACCACGGGCGACAAGGCCAAGCGGACCGTCTGCGCCGAGCACCATCGTCGACGCCAATTCGCCCGCTGGGAAATCTGAACGGATCCACCCGTCCACAACCACAATTCGCCATGCTGATCACAATCCTGGTGATGGCCGTCGCAGTGAGCCTCGAACCGTTCCGCGTCGGGATGACGATGCTGATGCTGAACCGGCCGCGACCGCTGCTGCAACTGCTCGCGTTCCTGTCCGGCGGCTTCGCGATGGGCATGACGGTGGGCCTGACCGCACTGTTCGTCTTCCGGCGCGTCCTGGTGGGTTCGACCTATTTCACGCTGCCCCGAGTTCAGGTGTTGATCGGGCTGATCGCGCTGCTCGTCGCCGCCGTCCTGACCATCCGGGTCGCCACCGGGCGATCCGGTTCGTGCCGGCTGCCCGCGCGGACACACAGGCTGCTACACGGACGGTCGCTGTGGGTCGCCGGGTTGGCCGGCCTGGGCATCGGGTTGCCGTCGGTGGACTACCTGGCCGCGCTGGCCGTCATCCTGGCCTCCGGTGCGGCCGCCGCGACGCAGGTTGGCGCGTTGCTGATGTTCAACGCCGTGGCATTGACGTTCGTCGAAATCCCGGTGTTGG
>CAYVQQ010000060.1:0-12451 GCA_964453085.1 uncultured Mycobacterium sp. | reverse complement strand
TTTCGAACCAGAAAACGGTCTGCGCCGCTTCGCTGCTGACGCCGCAGGCGACGCGCACGTCGGTGGCGGCGCTGCACAACTGGATTCGTTCGCGGCGCCGCCTCGAAGTGGCCGCCCTACTCACCATCGTGGGCGGCGTCCTGCTGCTGGCGGGCCTGACGGGCCCCTGAGCCAGGGTGGCCCCGGACTTGGGACTCCCCGGACTTGGGACTACGCCTGGGTGGGCTGATCCGCAGCTGAGCGGATCACCACCGACGCCGCCTCGGAGGCGCGCGGGGCGCCACGGGGTTCGGCCGCCGGGACGTCCTTGCCCGACGTGTCGGCACGTTCTGCCGAGGCTGCCTCGGCTACGTCGGATTTCAGCAGAGGCCAGCCCCTGCGCAGGACGAAGTCCAGCCACGCCCCGGCCAGCTGCGAGGTGAGCACGGCCGCAACAACCAAGGTGGTGTAGAACTCCGGGCTGATGATGCCGGCGTCGAAGGCGACGCTGGCCAGCACAATCCCCGGGCCGCCACGGGCGTTGGTGGTGATTGCCAGGTTGAGCAGGTCCAGCCCCCGGAACCCGGCGAACCGGGCGGCCAGTGCGACGGAGACGACCTTGACCCCACAGGTGGCGACGATGAAGATCACCATCATCGGCAGCGACACCCCACGGATCAGGTCCAGCTTGAGGCCGACGATCGCGAAGTACACCGGGATGAAGAAGGCGAACGACACCTTGCTGATCGCCTCCATCGAGTCGTCGAAGATCCTGCGCTCCTTGTGTACCACCGCGAACCCCGCCAGGAATGCGGCGAAGACGAGGTTGACGTCGAGTGCCCCGGCGACGGCGCAGTACGTCAACAGAATCGCGATGGCGTAGCCGGTAGGCGAGTGCTGCGCCAGGACATTCCAGCTCGCCGTGTTGACGCGCCGGATGACGCGTGGCGCCAGCGTGAGACCGATGGCGAAGTAGGCCACCGTGATCGCCAGGTGCACCGCCATCTCCCCGGGCTGCAGCGCGGCTTTGGCCGCGACGGCGGTCGCGATGGCCAGGGCGAGCCACAACACGATGTCCTCCAGCACGGCAACGCCGAGGATGAGCCGCGCGAAGCGGGTGTCCATGATGTTCAGATCGGCGAATATCTTCGACACCACCGGCACCGAGGTCACCGCGACACCGACGGCGAGAATGATGATCAGCGACAACCGATTCCCGTGCGGCCCGGCCAGGCTGGGCCGGATGAGATGCGGCCCGACACTCAGGCCGAGCAGGAACGGGATACCGGTGCCCACGATGACGAGCCAGCTCACCGTGCGCCGCTCCCCGCGACCGAACAACTGCTGCATCTCGGCACCGGACACGAACATCAGCAGCAGCAGACCGAGCCAGTAGACGAACGTCAAGACGTTGCCCTGGTGTGTCGCGCCCTTGATGAGCTGGTCCATGAACGGGATCTGGCCGAGCACGGCCGGGCCCAGCACGATGCCGGCCAGGATTTCGCCGACCACCTTGGGCTGGCGGAGTTTCACGAACACGTAACCCAGCAGCTGGGCGAGCCCTACCAGTAACAGCAGGACGATGATGACGTGCGTCAGTTGGGCGTTTGACACTGTGCACTCCTCGTATTGAGCCGCCGGTAGAGCAGGTAGGCGAGCGTCAGAGCCGCCGCCCCGACGGTCACGGCGACGGGAAATTCGATATTGAGGGAAGCGATGACGAGCGGAAGCAATCCGATGGCCAGCGCCGGTGGCATGTGGAATCTCAGGACGCGAAGCACGATGATGCCGAACACCATCGCGCATCCGGCCGCGAAGGCACCCTTTCCCCAAACGCTGACGGCGATCCAGCCTGCGGTCGATATCAACGAGCATGCGGCCACAAGAGCAATCGGCTTCCCGGCCCAGGGACACGAGTCGGGATGCGCGAACATCGCATAGGCGATGACGACCAGCGGCGGGAAGAGCAGCAGCCGCAGGCCCGAGAACTCGGCGCAGCTCGCCATAACGCTCACGAAGGCATAGAACGGCACGAGCCAGGCGCGCCCGCCGGGTGGCGTTTCCAGGACGTCGTCGAGATTCGTGGCCCCGGTCGTGCCGGCCCATCGGAATCTACGTCGGCAGTATCGTTTCCACGGCAGCAGCAGGCAAAGCAGCACAACGAGACTGACCGCTATCGAGGCGGGATAGACCCAGCTCTTGATGCCCAGGACCAGCGGCAGCACGCCCGCCGCGATGGTGGGTGCGATGTTCGATTTGAGAGCCGCGACAACCAGCAGGCACAGGCTGACGAGGGCTATGACCGTCAAACCGTGGTAGGGGAACTGCCGGGTGACCCACACCCCGACGACCGCTCCCAGCGACGGCGTCATCATGAGGCGCGCCGGCTGGCTCGCCCACTTTCCCCAGGGCCGGGTCAGGACATCGTAGGCGAGGGCCGCGAGGCCGGGGAAGAACAGGTAGTACCGGCCGTCGCACTGCGCGGCCACCATGATGTAGCACACGGCCAGCGCCTCCATCAGGACACGCTGGCGCCGAGTCAGCGCGCGCTGCACCGTGGCCGCGAGCCCCACATCCGTCCGCGGGACGTCGTCGGTCTCTGGCGCGGTCCCGCGGTCATCCGCCTGGTGGCGGTGCACAATGGCCCACTGCTGGGGTTTCATCGGCGTCCAGACGGCGGGCGCGCTCCACTCCCAGCACGTTCGGCGCGACACGGTCGAATCTCCCGACCTGCTGTGGACTCAACTCGAAGTCCGGTCACGGCACGGTTGCGGCCCTGAACCGGTCGGCAACGAAGATCTCCGCCGCGAAGGGCGCCCTGGGCCAAAACGGCCCCCCACACCAGGAAATTGGCTGGATATTTCCACGGCATGCGGGCCGGCCCGATGAGTTGGTGCGGCACGGCGGTCCCCCCTTCCCAGCAGATCGTCGAGGCGTCAGCGATTCTCAAGCCGGCTGACAGCTTCCATGGAGATAACCGGGGCCGTCCAACCCCGGAAACCCGGTGTCATCGAAAAAATTGTCAGCCGAAATCGGCGTTTGCCACCTCGCTCGGCCGGCCGATGAATGGTCGGCGCAGAACCCGCCCGCAGGAGCGGGTTCGACCGGATTCGGGACACACCGGGCCGGTGCTCGTTGACATTGCGATGTCACCGACCGCCTCTCTGCGCCCGTGTTGTTCATCCAGATTCGTAAGGTATCCTGGCCGCCCAACCTGACAGTTGGCTGTGTCCGAGTTGGGCATTTCCTGTTCCCTGGTTCGGAACGCGGTGCCGCGGCGGAATTCTCCGCAGCGGCGACTTCTATTCAGGCCGCGGCAATCTGACGTTCATGTCGCCGTCGGTCAGGTGCACCGCATGGATGCCGGGTTTCTTCCTCAGCTTGGCGACGAGGCTCTCCAAGCCTGCCGATTCGGTGTACCAGTGCTGGACGTCGTCGGGCTTCTCGGCCATCTCGGCGACCAGTCGCTGCAGATTCGCCGGCGTCTCGCCGTCTTTGGATGCACCGTGTTTGAGCGACGTGGAACGCAGCCGTGCGCCCGTGCCACCGAACGCCGCGGGCACGGCCGCCCCCAGCGCGCCGCCGGCCATGCCGCCCAATGCCATTCCGCTCAGCAACGTGCCCTCGCTGACCGCCGCCGCCGGTACGGCGTTCCCCCCCGCGCCCGACAACACCGCCGCCACCGTCCGGATTGCCGGGGTGGCCGTGGCCCAGCTGGGCGGAACCGACATGCTGCCGACCAGGCCGGCGTGACCGACCGCCGCCGAGACGGCACCCACGTGGACCAGATTCACCGACGGCGACGCCGAACTGAGGCCGGCTTCCAAGGCCCACTCCGCGCCGCGGGCCGCCCCGATCCCCAGATCGAGAAGGTGTCGCACCCCGGCCACCAGGCCGAAGATGGTGTTGATCAGGACCACGTTGGCCGGCAGGACTGCCTTGCCGATGTCTTCGAAATACGAGCTGAGCGAACTCAGCGTCTGCAGGCCGGCGAAATCCTGCAGGGCACTGAGCAGTCCGGAGAGCGGCCTCGGTCCGGTGAGGATTGCACCCAGACTCTGCAGCACCGCGGGAACCGCTTCAAAGGCCGGCGCCAGCTCCGCTGGTGCGGTCGAGATCACGTGCGACAGCGGGCCGAGCGCCCCCGCCGCAGCGGTGGTCGCCGGCGGCATCGAGAACGGGGTCACCACCGACGCGGCGGCCGACCGGGCGGCATAGGTGGACATCGCCGCCGCGTCCTGTGCCCACATCCGGCTGTACTGGGCCTCGTTGGTCGCGATCGCGGCGGTGTTCTGCCCCAAGATGTTCGTCGCCACCAGGAACGCCAGCTCGCTGCGATTGGCCGCGACCACCGGCGGCGGCACCGTCGCCGCGAACGCCGCCTCGTAGGCGGCTGCGGCGCTCCGGGCCTGCGCGGCCGTCTGCTCGGCGCGCGCGGCCGTCGCGCTCATCCAGGCCAGGTAGGGTGCGACCGCGCTCGCCATGGAGATCGCCGAGGGACCCTGCCATGCCGCCGCCAGGCCGGCGATCACCGAGGAGTAGGACGCGGCGGTGCCGTGCAGCTGCGCCGCCAGTACGTCCCACGCCTCGGCAGCGGCCAGCATCGGCCCCGAGCCCGGACCGGCGTACATACGACCGGAGTTGATCTCCGGTGGCAGAAACCCGAAAAGCATTGGCGGACCTCAGACTGGCGGAGGGACGGCGGGAATCACGAAAATGTTGACCGGGCCGGCGGCCTCATCGCCTGCGGTGGCTCCGGCGGCGCCGGCTGACCGTGCTGCGGTGCCGCCGGTGCCCCCGATCGCCCGGCCGGCCAGGCTCGCCAGCACGGCGTCGCCGAACAGGCCCCCTTCGCCCGGTGTTGCGGCCGCGGCCGCCGACCCGGCCGGGCCGGGATCCGCGAACACCGCGGCCACCGGCTTCACCGCCGGGGCGGCCATCGCCCAGCCCTGCGGCACGGAGAGTCCCCCGACGAAGCCGGCACGGCCCGTTCCCGCCGTCACGGCCGAACCCAGCACTCCGGTTGGCCACACCGGCCCGCCCACACCGGCCATCGCCGGTGCCGCGCCAAGCTTGGCCATGGTCTCCGACAGGCTCACACCCGCCTGCGGCAGCAGAAAACCCTGTACCCCCAGCAGCTCCGGGGCACCCAGCGTGCCGAAGTAGGACAGCGGGGACAGTGGCCCACTTCCAAAGGCCAGAAGCGAGTTCATCGCCGACGCCAGCGATTGGGGAGCCGATGCCGAGGGGGTGGTGGCAGCCGACCCTGCCGCGGCGACGGGTCCGGAGAGGCCGTGCAACGAGGACGGCACCACCGACATCAGCTGTGGCAGTGATTGAGCCTCGGCCTGGGTACCGGCGGCCTGGGCGACAGCGGCGGCCTGCCCGACGGCGCCGGCCGGTTCGGTGGTCCGTGGCGGCGGGCTGAACGGTGTCAGGCTCGCGGCGGACGCTGAGGCGCCGGCGTAGCCGTACATGGCCGCCGCGTCCTGGGCCCACATCTCGATGTACTGGGCTTGCGTCTCCATGATCGCCGGGGTGTTCTGGCCGAAGAAGTTCGTCGCGGTCAAGGTCAGCAGCTGTGCGCGGTTGGCCGCGACCGCCGCCGGTGGCACCGTCGCCGCGAACGCCGCCTCGTAGGCGGCGGCCGCCGCCCTGGCCTGGCTCGCCGCCTGCTCGGCGTGAAGGGCCGTGCCCCGCAGCCAGGCTACGTACGGTGCGACCGCGGCCGCCATCGCCGACGATGAGGAGCCCCGCCACTTCGCCGTCAGCCCGGAGATCGTCGAGGAGTATCGTGCCGCGGCGGAATGCAACTCAGCGGCCAGACCGTCCCAGGCATCGGCGGCGGCCACCATCGGTCCCGATCCCGGGCCCGTATACATCCGGCCGGAGTTGATCTCCGGCGGCAACGCCCCGAAATCGATCACCGATCCAATCCCCCGTTCGCGTCGCGAGAGCCGGCCCGGACGGCGCCACGGCCGTCCGGGCCGGCATCAATGACTCCGCGTGACTTTCGCGCCTAGCGACTTTCGCCTGTCTCCAACCACTGTGCGCATTCCGCGCCCAGCTTGTCGAGGGCTTTGCGGTCGAAGCGCTCGATCTGCTCGTCGGCAAGCTCGGTGCGGAAGTCGCGCTTGGGCCCCTTGTGAAAGAACGCCTTGGCGTTGGACATGTGCTCCCCCCCGAACGGGGCCATCTTCTCCGCCCGGCCGCTCATGTACTCGAATGAGCAGTGTTCGACGATGGCGTCCATGCGCAACGCCTCGGGGTCGACGGACAAGAACTTCGCGATCCGCGTGATCTGACCCGGCAGATCTCGTTTGAGGTCGCCGTAGTGCACCAACAAGATATTGGGCTCGTCCTTGAGCCGCCACCACGACGCCATGACGTCGAGCAGATCGCAACACTGGTACCCGTCGGTGTCCAGCCACAGGTCGAAGAACTCCCGCATGTCCGCAGGAATCACCAGCGGCGTGGCGTCACCGGACCACTCGGCGTGAATGCGGTTGATCTCTTCCATGGTCGCCGCGGAGAAGTTGTACAGGTAGTTGTGGAAGCTGACGCCGAGGTCCTTGCCGTTGCGGCCGACAAAGACGTAGCGGGCCTCGGGTGCGATCGGCAGGGCGTCGGCGGGCAGGTGCGACTTGATGACCCGGCGCGTGCCGGCCTCCCGCTGTTCCTTGAGGGTCTTGAGCATCCCGGCGTGATCCCCCCAGCTGGAGTCCAGCCACGGCGAGGTGTCCGAGAGCCCGGCGTCGTGCTCTTCACCGTTGCTCAGGATCTGCTGCAGGATCCGCTGGGTCCAGGTGGTGCCGGCCTTGAACGGGTCGGCGACGACGATGTCCCCGTCGACGAAGCCGCCCTGGGCAAGAAAGTCCTCCCACACCAGGGAATTGGACAGGTAATCCCTCAAGACCCGGGTGGGCGCGATCAGTTGATTCGTCATATGAGATTGCCTTTCTCGAAAGTTTGTATTGGAGCGTACGGATGTGGGGTGTCTAAGCCTCGGCACTCCCTTCCAGCGGACTTCCGCTTCGCGCGAGCGCGGGAATGATGCCCACTTTTTCCAGGTGGGAGATCACGTCCTCGGCCAGCGTGTCGGCATCCCTGGATCCGCCGTCGAGGCGTAACTCCGGCTTGAGCGGAGCCTCATACGGGTCGTCGATCCCGGTGAATCCCTTGATCTTGCCGGCCCGGACCTTTTTGTAGAGACCCTTGGGATCGCGCTGTTCGCAGATCTCGATGGGGGTGTCGACGAAGATCTCGACGAAATCATCCTCGTGGAGGGTGGCGCGCACCCTGTCTCGGTCACGGCGGTAGGGGCTGATGAAGGCGGTCAGGGCAATGATGCCTGCTTCGCAGAACAGTTTCGCAACCGCCCCGATGCGCCGGATGTTCTCTTCGCGATCCTCGGGGGAGAAGCCCAGGCCGAACCGCTCGGCGAACTCCTTGCTGTGGCGCTCTTGGAGGATGTCGGGGCTGGCGTTGAGCCCGTAGCGGACGTTGTCGCCGTCGAGCAGATAACTGTGCAGGCCCCGCTCGCAGAGTTTGAGATCGACGAGGTTGGCTATCGTGCTCTTCCCGCTGGCGCTCAGCCCGGTGAACCAGATGACACAGCCCCGGTGCCCGTTGATCCTTTCCCGTTCGATTCGGGTCACGCTGTGGTCATGCCATGTGATGTCAGTGCTCACTGCAAAGCCCCCTTCCGGCCGTGTTGACGCTGCGACCGAGAATTTCGGGGATCAGACAGTTGATTCGGTACCACGGTGATGTCATCATCCGCCCTTCCAGTTTAATGAGTTCTGATTCAATTGCCACCACGCTGCTGCATAAATGGTCCGTCTTCCGATCTTCCTGCCCCCGTTCACCTGAACCCATGACAACGCCGCCAATTTTCAAAATGTGTTTCCCGATTTCGGTCGATGCAGGCTCCCGCCGCGCCATCCCGTGGTCAAGCTGGTCCGCGGGTGTCTCTCCGCAACAGCCCCCGCGACGAGGCAGAATTCTGGCGAACTCCCCGCACCCACCCGCGCTGTGACCTCGCCGCCGCCGACGTCCCTGCCCTTTTCCGCGAAAATAGGGCAACTCCCGCGCCGGGGCGCAGCTGCCCCACCCGAACGTGTTGGTACCGTCCGAGGGGTCCACCCGCCAGCACCGCGAGTTCTTCCTCTTCGCATCGGCCGCCGGCCTCGGTGACTTGCGACGTGTCGTCGCAGGTCACCGTTTCCCACAACCTGCGGATCCCGCCGGTACTTGCGCGTGAGTTTGCGGACTTCGACCGCGATCACGGTCACCGTGTCGGGACAGCGGCCCAGGTCGGTACCGTTCATCGCCTAACTCCCCCTTCGGCCACAGCCGTCATGACCGGCTCTCCGGCCGGCGGCTCACCTGGCCCCGACGTCGCCGCCCCCTCGGGAGCCAACCGCACGTAGCGCAACCTGGTCAGGATCGCCGCGCCGACGCAGCACACCAGGAAGGCGCCGAATGCCGGGGTCTCGGTGCCCTCGGTGTCGTAGGACTGCCGCAGCGCCAGGTCGATCCCCACCCCGCCGAACCCGCCGAGCGCACCGGCGAACCCGATCAGCGCGCCGGACCTGACGCGGGCCCAGTGGCGGCGTTCGCCGTCGCCGATGCCCAGCGCCCGACTGCGCTCCTCGAACACCGACGGAATCAGCTTGTACACGCCCCCCTTGCCGACGCCGCTGAAGATGAACAGCCCGACGAAACCGACGATGTAGCCGGCCATCGTCGCTGCGGTCACCGAACTCCCGCGATCCTCGGCGCCGTCGGCATTCATGCTGACGACGACCAGGAGCCCGCAGGCCGGGATCGAGGCGAGGAACGCCGTGAAGGTGACGTGGCCGCCGCCGAAGCGGTCGCTTAGCCTGCCGCCGACGACCCGCGCCAGCGAGCCCAACAGCGGTCCGATGAAAGCGATCTCGGCGGCGTGCAGCGCCGCCTGTGTCTGGCCCTGCCCGGCCGCGGCGAAGTTGTGCTGCAGCACCTGCCCGAAGGCGAAGGCGAAACCCAGGAAGGAACCGGATGCGTACATGTAGAGCAGGGAGATCGCCCAGGAATCGGGCACCGCGACGACCGCCCTCAGGTTGTTCAGCGAGAGACCGGTGCGGTGCACGACGTCGTCGTCCATGAACACCGCCGCGCCGACCCCACCGACGGCCAGCAGGACCAGGTAGATCGCGCAAACCCAATAGGGTTCCTGGTGCCCCGCGGTGGCCAGCACGACGAGCCCCACCGCCTGGATGACCGCCGATCCAAGATCCGCCAGCCCGCCGGTCAGCCCGAGCGCGAAGCCCTTGAGCCGCCGGGGAAACAGGCCGTCGACCTTGGCCAGTGACCCGGAGTAGTTGCCACCGCCCAGCCCGGTCAGCGCCGCGCAGATCAGGTAGGGCCACAGCGGGAGGCCTGGATGGGACAGCAGCAGGATCGTCCCACCGGTGGGGATCAGCAGCACCAGCGACGAGATCGTGGTCCAGGTGCTGCCGCCGAACCAGTTGGCCGCCATCGAGTAGGGAATGCGCACGAGCGCGCCCACCAGACATGCGACGGCGTCCAGCAGGAGTTTGTCGCCGGTCGAGAACCCGTAGACGGACTGCGGCATGAACAGCACCATCACCGACCAGAGGTACCAGACCGAAAAGGCGATATGCGCGTTGAGGACAAGCCAGACCAGGTTGCGACGGGCGATGGCGTCGTTGCCGGCGGTCCAGGCAACCGTGTCCTCTGGATTCCAGAAGGTGATACGCGAACGCGCCATGCGCTGTTTACCTTTCAGGGGTTGACGTTGGCAACCGTCACGCCACCCCTAGCGCGCACGGGGTGGGTTTGGGAGTTGTTGGCCCGGTTGCCGATTCGGTGCAAAGCTATCGAAACGACCTCATGCGGCTGCCTTTTCGCCAGCACGACGGCGGCGACCAACCGGTCGGATGGGCTTGGAGCCCCAGCGGCGGTCAGCGAAAAATCGGGGTAGGCACGGTGAGTGGAAAGATTGACTCGGCGCTCATAGTCCTTCCTGCGTCCCGTTTCGCCGACACGTTCGCCGGCCGAGTACTGATCGGTTCCGCAGGGACTGTTGGCCGTCGGTGTCCGACGAGCGGTTATGGCGAGCCCCACCGCCATCTTGCGCGATCAAGCCGGGTACCCCCGAGCCTCGACACCGCAAGTTCGCTACTTCTCACGCCAGTCAATACGGAGATGCGCCCATCAGACAACTCGACAGGGTTGATACACAGGAGATTTCCAGCAAACTTCATCGAGACGTCCAGCCAAGGGGGCGGCCCGTGCGCCGCACCGGGCGCAATACCCGGGCGTACCACCATCGGTGCGAAACCGGCCCGCCCGCCTCCGCGGCGAGCTCCGAACTACGCACGCGCAACGCACCCAAGGGTCCGCCCACTCTACGAGTCACCCGCCTTGGCGCCCTGTTTGCTCGCGCTCGACGGAACCGCCATACCTGTTGCCGGACAGCATAATTCGTGTCACAAACACACCGGCCTGCAATGCGCTTCGGGCGAGAGCCGTCGCGGCGCACGGGAAGCCGAACAGCATCCTCCCCGCCTCGGCGCGAGGGCGGGTGGGCGGTTGGCTAAAATTGTCGACGGCTCGCGCGGCATCGGTTCTCGCACAACACCGAGGCAATGGGTGGAGGCAATGGGTGGCCGTCATCGACAGCGAGACAGATTCATCACAGGAGCGACGACGGTGGTGCAGCGCTGATAAAGACAATCCGAAGAAGTACCCCGCCGAACTGAAAGATCGACAGTGGCAGAACTTTGTCTCGGAAACAGAACTTTGTCTCGGAAAGAGGTGGCAACAAGATGGACTATATCGGTCACAACGGTAAACCGATCGTGGAGCGGGTGTCGACCGCGAACGCAGCCGAGCAGATCGCGGGTTTGACGCGCGTTCCGATATCCAAGGCGACCGCGCACGAGGTGATCAGCCTCTCCTATGGCTTCTTCACCCCGCTCACCGGATTCATGAGCAGGCGGGAAGTGGACGGAGCGCTGGACAACATGCAGCTTCCGGATGGGACGCTGTGGAGCATCCCCATCGTCTTCGACATGTCCACCGACGACATCAAGAAGTTCGACATCACAGAGGGCAGCAGCGTCGTCCTCGAGTACCTTGACGCGCCGATGGCGATCTTCGAGATAGCGGAGATCTACGAATACGACCTCGAGCGCATGGCCGAGAAGACCTACGGCACGACGGATGCCCGGCATCCGGGTGTGAAGAAGACCATGTCCTACCAGAACCGGTTCCTCAGCGGTGGCATCACCCTGATCAACGAGCCGGTCTTCAACGAGCCGTTCAAGAGCTTCTGGCTCACGCCCAAACAGCACCGGGACGTGTTGACCGAGAAGGGCTGGCAGCACCTCGTCGCGCACCAGACGCGCAACGTACCCCACACCGGTCACGAGGCGCTGATGAAGCAGGCCTGGTTCGCCGCGAACGAGGACCTTCCCACCGACACGCTGAAGACCGGCGTGCTGGTCAACTGCATCATCGGCCAGAAGCGGGTCGGCGACTACATAGACGAGGCGATCCTGCTGGCGCAGGACGCCCTGCGCACCAACGGATACTTCCGGGAAGCCGTGCACAAGGTGTCCTTCACCCTGTGGGACATGCGCTACGCGGGCCCCAGGGAGGCGATTTTCCACTCGATCCTGCGGGCCAACCTCGGCTGCACGCACCACATGTTCGGCCGTGACCACGCCGGCGTCGGTGACTTCTACCGGCCGTACGACGCGCAGAACCTCCTGACCAAGCACCGCGACGAGCTGTCCATCAAGCCCGTGTTCCTCAAGGAGAACTGGTACTGCCCGCAGTGCCAGGAGGTCACCAACTCGGCCCTGTGCGGGCATGACTCGACGTCGCAGAGCTTCAGCGGCAGCCTGATCCGCAGCATCCTGACCGACGAGGTGAAGCCGACCCAACGGGTCATGCGGCACGAAGTGTTCGAAGTCGTCATGGACAGCGCCGCCAAGTACGGCGAGGGTTCGCCCTTCTGCACTGAGGAATACCTGAAGAACCGGCGGCCGGTCTTTTCACTCAACCAACTGGAGGGACTCGATTCATGAGCACGAAGAACGGCACCATCAAGATCAACGTGTGGATCAACGAGGAGCGGCTCGAAGCGCTGGAGAAAGCGGGGATGGCGCAGCTGGCGGAGGAGGCGTTCGCCGGCATGAGGCTGCTCGCCATCCACACGACCGAGGAGCAGAAGGACGTCATCTTGGCGCGGTTCGCCGGGTCGAAATACGACTCCGCCACCACCAAATCCATCGAGTTGCTTCCCAAGAAGGCGAAGGACAGGCTGCTGGAGCTTTCCATCCAGATGCATTCGACGGGCCCCGACGTGACGGATCGCTTCTTGCAGGAGGTGTGACGGCCTCCGAACCGATTCAGGCGATTCAGGACAAGGGCCGAGCGGGATCATGTCCGCTCGGCC
>CAYVQQ010000059.1:0-13941 GCA_964453085.1 uncultured Mycobacterium sp. | reverse complement strand
CGATATCGCGCTGCGCGCAGCCGACCGCCTTCACGGTTTCGGGCGCTGCGCCCCCATAGAGCCGAGCGCAGGACAACGTCAGCACGTCATGTCGCGCACCAACTCGTCGTCGACCTCGCCGTCGTCGAGGACCACCAGCCGCCGGCCGTGCGCGCAAAGCGCGGACTCGACCAGTTCGGTGTTTCATCCGCCCCAACCGATCCCGGTGCCTGGAGGACAACCGTCGTCACCGTCGGATCAGCCAGCAGCCGGCGCACCTTGGCCCCCAGACCCGTTCATCGCCGGACCCGACCTCGGCCTCAACCCGCACCACCGTCCCGCCCGCCTGCGCCGCCCAGCCCGTCAGCCGCGCCACCTGACGATCCAAATCCGACTTCTGATCATGGCCAGACACCCGCGCGTACAACCCGAACGCCGCAGCCGCCGCCGGCTCGTATGCGCGTCCGCTGACACCAGCACCGTGCGCTCATTCACCCGCGCCGCCGCAACCGGCAACATCTCCTCCCGACCCTCCCGAAACCACCGGTACGCCGTCTGCGGATGAACACCCCGCGCCCGCGCCCACTCCGTCAAATTCACACCACCAGCAAACTCACGCGAACATCCATACGCTCACTACCACACAGTATTCCGCCAACTGCTCACAACCCCTTACCGATGCGGGCCATGTTCGATAAGCAGGTGACGGTGCGGATGGGCCAGGCCAACGTGAAGCGGTGGGTGGACGACATCATGCCGTTGCTGACCGACGACGACCCGCTGGGCGTGGACACGTTCGCGACCCACGTGCTGCCGCTCGACGAGGCGCCGCACGCCCACGAGATCTTCCAGAAGAAACAGGACGCCGCGGTGAAGGTGTTGCTCAAGCCGTAATGGACCGGCCGCGGTGGCCCGCACAAGCCCCGTCCGGGTCGGCATCGCCACGCGCCGGTTTGACCACCGCACCGCCCGGGTATGACGTGCGCCATGACAAGCACCGAAGCACCCGTCCCCACGCCTACCGGCGAAGTGTGGCCGGGCAAGGCGTACCCGCTGGGCGCCACCTACGACGGTGCCGGTACCAACTTCGCGGTCTTCTCCGAGGTGGCTGAACGGGTGGAGGTGAGCCTGTTCGACTCCGACGGTATCGAGTCGCGGGTGCGGCTGCCAGAGGTGGACGGGTTCGTCTGGCATTCCTACATCCCCGGCATCGAACCCGGGCAGCGCTACGGCTTCCGGGTCCACGGACCTTACGAACCAGAGGCCGGGCTGCGATGCAACCCGAACAAGCTGCTGGTAGACCCGTACTCGAAGGCCATCGGCGGCAGTTTCGAGTGGAACCAGTCCCTGTTCGGCTACAACTTCGGTGACCCGGACAGCCGCAACGACCAGGACTCCGCGGCCAGCATGCCAAAGTCGGTGGTGGTGAACCCGTACTTCGACTGGGCCAACGACCGGCCGCCGGACCACCCGTACGCCGACTCCGTGATCTACGAGGCTCACGTCAAAGGCCTGACCCAGACCCACCCCGACATCCCCGCCCAGATGCGCGGCACCTACGCAGCGGTGGCGCACCCGGTGATCATCGAGCACCTCAAGAGCATCGGCGTTACCGCGATCGAGCTGATGCCGGTGCACCACTTCGCCAACGACTCGACCCTGGCCGCCAGGGGCCTGTCAAACTACTGGGGCTACAACACGATCGGGTTCTTCGCGCCCGACTCCAAATACTCCAGCTCGCAGTCCCCGGGTGGGCAGGTGCAGGAGTTCAAGGCGATGGTGCGTGCCTTGCACGAGTCGGACATCGAGGTCATCCTGGACGTCGTCTACAACCACACCGCCGAAGGCAACCACATGGGCCCGACGCTGTGCATGCGCGGCATCGACAACGCCGCCTACTACCGGCTGGTCGACGACGACAAGAAGTACTACATGGACTACACCGGCACGGGCAACAGCCTCAACGTCGGGCATCCGCACGCGCTGCAGCTGATCATGGACTCGCTGCGCTACTGGGTGCTGGAGATGCACGTCGACGGCTTCCGGTTCGACCTGGCCTCGACGCTGGCCCGCGAGTTCTACGACGTGGACCGGCTGGCGACGTTCTTCGAACTCGTGCAACAGGATCCGACCGTCAGCCAGGTCAAGCTCATCGCGGAGCCCTGGGACGTCGGGCCGGGCGGCTACCAGGTGGGCAATTTCCCGCCGCAGTGGACGGAGTGGAACGGCAAGTACCGCGACACCGTCCGCGACTTCTGGCGCGGCGAACCGGCCACGCTCGACGAGTTCGCCTACCGGCTGTCGGGGTCGGCGGACCTCTACGAACACACCGGACGGCGGCCGGTGGCCTCGATCAACTTCGTCACCGCCCACGACGGGTTCACGCTGCGAGACCTGGTGTCCTACAACGAGAAGCACAACGAGGCCAACGGCGAGGACAACAACGACGGCGAGAGCCACAACCGCTCCTGGAACTGTGGCGCCGAGGGACCGACCGACGCCGCGGACGTCAACGCGCTGCGCAACCGCCAGCAGCGCAATTTCCTGACCACACTGCTGCTGTCGCAGGGCGTGCCGATGATCTGCCACGGCGACGAACTCGGCCGCACCCAGGGCGGCAACAACAACGGCTACTGCCAGGACAACGAACTGACCTGGATCGACTGGGACGCCGCCGACACCGGCCTGCTGGAGTTCACCCGCCTCGTGTCGGCGCTGCGAGCCGCGCACCCCGTGTTCCGGCGGAGGCGGTTCTTCTCCGGCAAGCCACTCGGCCGGCGCGGCCAGGACGGCCTGGCCGACATCTCCTGGTTCACTCCCGAGGGGACGGAGATGACCGAGGAGGACTGGGGCGCCGGGTTCGCCAAGTCGGTCACGGTGTTCCTCAACGGCCACGGCATCCCCGGCCTCGATCCGCGGGGGCGGCGGATGGTCGACGACTCTTTCCTGCTGTGCTTTAACGCTCACCAAGAGCCGATCGAGTTCACCGTTCCGCCAAAACAATTCGGTGCCCTGTGGCAGGTAGTGGTGTGCACCGGCCCGGAGGAGAGCACCCAGGTTCCCGGAGGCGGCAAGCTGATGGTGGAGGCCTACGCCGCCGTGGTGTTACAGGCGCCGGAAGGCGCCTGACCGGCTCCGCGCCCCGGCGCGCGAAGGTTTGGCGTCCGGGTCGGCGGGTAGCCCGAACGAGAGCGCGCCAACAGCCGGGCGCGCGAGCCACGACCAATCAAGGGAGGAACCATGGCTCAGACCGCCACCACGTCGCCCAGCGGCGGGATCGACTTTCTCGTTAACCAGCACCAGCAGATAAAGTCGCTGTTCGCCGCCACGCTCGCCGCTTCCGGCCGGGCCAGGGAGGACGCGTTCGTCGACCTGCGCCGCCTCCTCGCCGTACATGAGACCGCCGAGGAGGAGGTCATGCACCCGCGTGCGAAGCGCAAGCTCACCGGTGGCGCGCAAGTCGTCGACGAGCGCCTCCAGGAGGAGCACGAGGCCAAGACGGTGCTGCAGAAGCTGGAGAAACTCGACGTCGACAGCGAGGAATTCACCACGATGTTGACCGAACTGCGCGACGCCGTGATCGAGCACGCCACCCACGAGGAAATGGACGAATTCGCCGGGCTGGGTGACCAATTGGATAGCGACGAGATCGAAAGGATCGGGCGCGCCGTCAAGCTCGCCGAGGTGACCGCCCCGACGCGGCCACATGCCGGGGTGGAATCACAGGCGGCAAACCTCATCGCGGGACCGTTCGCGGCGATGCTCGACCGCGCCCGCGACGCGATCACCGGAAAGGGCTGAGGCGCAGATTGTTTGGCACACCGCGAAACGGGAAAGCCCAGGGGCATGACGTCCCTGGGTTACTTCTTGTGTTGCGAGGCATTCACTCCCGAGGAACTGGTCCGCCAGGCTACGCGTGCCGAGTCGGCCGGGTTCGAGCGCCTGTGGATCTCCGACCACTTCCATCCGTGGAACGACAAACAGGGCCAGAGCCCGTTCGTGTGGTCGGTGATCGGTGCCCTCTCCCAAGCCTGTTCTCTGCCGGTCACGACGGCGGTCACCTGCCCCATCATGCGGGTCCACCCAGTGGTGGTCGCACAGGCCGCGGCAACCAGTGCCGTTCAGTGCAACGGGCGGTTCGTATTGGGCCTTGGCACCGGGGAGGCGCTGAACGAGCACATCACCGGCGAGCACTGGCCGCCCGCGGGCACCCGGTTGGATATGCTGGAAGATGCAGTCGAGGTGATGCGCGAGCTGTTCACCGGCAAGCAGGTCAGCCGCATCGGCCGGTTCTTCACCGTGGAGAACGCCCGCATTTACACGCTTCCCGAAACGCCTGTACCCATGTATATCTCGGCGTTCGGTCCACGCGCGGCCAGGGTCGCCGGACGCATCGGCGACGGGTTACAGACCACGCTGCCCTCAAGCGAACTGATTTCGCAGTTCCGCGAGGCCGGCGGGGCGGACAAGCCGTGCCAGGCCGGTTTCAAGGTGTGCCATGCCGCGTCCAAACAGCAGGGCGTGCGCACCGCTCACCGCCTGTGGTCCACCGAGTACCTTCCCGGAGAGCTAAACCAGATACTGCCCACGCCGGCACATTTCGAGCAGGCCTCGACCCTGGTTCCCGAATCGGCGGTCGAAGCGGCCGTCCCGTGCGGCCCGGATCCGAAGCCGTACGTAGAGCGGGTCCGCAAGTTTACCGACGCCGGCTTCGACGAGGTGTATGTCCAGCAGATAGGCCCGGATCAGGACGCCTTCTTCGACTTCTGGGAAGCCGAGGTAACCCCCGAGCTGACCGCCTGAGGGTGGCGACGGCAGTGACGATGAGGGGTGCGGTGCCCTACCTGCCGCGGGATCGGAGCCTCGAGGCGCTGGGGAACGCGGCCGAACGCTGCCACGGGTGCGCTCTCTTCCGCGACGCGACCCGGACGGTGTTCGGGCACGGGAATTGCGGCGCGCCGCTGATGCTCGTCGGCGAGCAACCAGGGGACCGAGAGGACCTCATCGGCCTGCCGTTCGTCGGGCCGGCCGGACGGCTGCTAGGCCGCGCGCTTGCCGATGCCGGCGTCGACTCCGGAGACCCGGGGCAGACTTACCAGACCAATGCCGTTAAGCATTTCAAGTTCATCCGCAAGTCCGCCAGGCGGCGGATCCACCAGAAGCCCCGCCGCTCTGAAGTCGTCGCCTGTCGGCCGTGGCTGCTCGCCGAGATGGCCGCGGTGCGTCCCCGGGTGGTGGTCTGCCTCGGCGCGACTGCCGCGCAGTCGTTGCTGGGGACGGCTTTTCGGGTTTCCGCGCGCCGTGGTGAGTTGCTGGCAGCGCCGACACAGGTTGCGGAAGCCGTGGCTCCCGGGCCGCCGCCTGCCATCGTGGCGACCGTGCACCCGTCGGCGGTGCTGCGTGACCGTGGCGACCTCCACGATGCGGCCTACGAGGCGTTCGTCGACGACCTGCGTGTTGCGCGGACGGCCTCGGCGAGCGCCTGAGCGGCGGGTATGGGATGCCGAACGGCGGCGACGCCGCTGTCCTTCATGAAGACCGAGCAGTCGCTGGGACGACCTCGTCGCGCCTCAACTCCTTCGGTATTCCTCGATGTCGCCGGCGCGCAACGTCAGTCCGTGGCCCGGTGCTCCCGGATCAGGACGCATCAGCCCGCCCTCGGGGGAGACCGTGCCGTCGAAGGCCATCTGCTCGATGCGGACGTGATCGTGAAAGTACTCCATGTGGCGTAGGTTGCGGGTGGCAGCCCCGGCGTGCAGGTGCAGATGGGGAGCGCAGTGGGCCGAGATCTCCAGGTTGTACGCGGCGGCGACGGCCGCCACCCGCAGCCATTCGGTGATCCCGCCGCACCGCGACACGTCGGCCTGCAGACAGTCCACCGCGCCGGCCTGGCACATGCGCCGGAAGTAGACCAGGTCGTAGCCGTACTCGCCGGCGGCCACGTCGGCATCGACCGTCTCGCAGACCAGCCGCAACCCCTCCAGATCGTCGGAGGAGACCGGCTCCTCGAACCAGCGCACGTCCAAATCCGCCGCGTCGGCCATCACCCGGACTGCCTGCTTGCGCGTGTACCCGCCGTTGGCGTCGACGTAGAGTTCCACTGCGTCGCCGACCGTCTCCCGTGCTCGCCGCATCCGGTCGAGGTCGCGGTCCTGGCAGGTGCCCCACGACTCGCCGATCTTGATCTTGACCCGCGGAATCTCCAGTTCCTCGGTCCACGCGAGCAATTGGTTGCTGAGCTGTCGCTCGTCGTCAGTGGTGAAGCCGCCGCTGCCATACACCGGGACCGCGTCGCGCACCGCCCCGAGCAGCCGGTGCAGCGGCACCCGCAGTAGCCGCGCCTTGAGGTCCCACAGGGCGACGTCGACGGCCGAGATCGCCAGCCCCGCAACGCCGGGCCGACCGATGTTGCGCACCGACTTGACCATCGTATCGGCCGCACCGCTGACGTCTAGTGCGTTGCGGCCGACCACCTCGCCGGCGAGCTTTCCGCTTATCAGCGCGGCGCACACCGGACTGCCGTAAGTCCAGCCGGTGCCAACCTCGCCGTCGCAGCAGGCCTGCACCACGACCATCGTGGTCGAGTCCCAGGCCATGGTGCCGTCGCCTTCCGGCGCGTCGGTCGGAATGGTGTAGGTTCTGACGGTCAGGGCGTCGACGGTCGGCGTCTTGTGCACCACCGCAGGGGACGGTGACGAGGACACCCCAGTCTCAGATCTTCTTGTTGTGCGGCAGGAACTCCTGCGCCTTGGTCTTCGCGCCTACCG
This sequence comes from uncultured Mycobacterium sp., assembly GCA_964453085.1. Lineage (GTDB taxonomy): Bacteria > Actinomycetota > Actinomycetes > Mycobacteriales > Mycobacteriaceae > Mycobacterium. The sequence continues at coordinate 7,195 of CAYVQQ010000059.1, read as the reverse complement.
TCGCAAAGCCGATCCGGTTCTCATCGCCAGAGAGGAACGCGGTGGTGGTGGCTTTGAACTGGTCCCAAGTGGCGTGCGGCGGGATCGGCGGCATGTTCGGGTCGGTGTGGACGTCCATCACGGTGGGACGGTCGCCCGCCAGCGCCTCGCGCCAGGCATCGGCCAGCTCGTCGGGATTCTTGATGGTCGTCGCGTTGAGCCCCAGGCTCGAGGCGAACGCCGCGAAGTCGACGTCGGGAAGGCTCTGGGAAGCCGTGAATTTGGGGGCTCCAGCCATGGCCCGCATCTCCCAGGTGACCTGGTTGAGGTCGTTGTTGTGCAGGACCGCCACGATCAGGCGCGGGTCCTGCCATTGCTTCCAGTACCGCTTGATCGTGATGAGCTCGGCCATGCCGTTCATCTGCATCGCGCCATCACCGGCGAACACGATGACCGGCCGCTGTGGGTGGGCGAATTTGGCGCCGATGCCATAGGGCACCCCGGAACCCATCGTGGCCAGATTGCCCGACAGGGAGCCGCGTATTCCCTCGCGGAACTTCAGGTTCCGCGCATACCAGTTGGCCGACGACCCGGAATCGGCGGTGACGATGGCGTTGTCAGGCAGCTGTGGGGACAGCTCGTGGAACAGCCGCATCGGATTGATCGGGTCGGCGTTGACCTTCGCCTCCATCTCCATGGTTTCCCACCAGCGCGTCACGTTGGCCTCGACGGTCTCGCGCCACTTGCGGTCCTCCTTGCGGCGCAGGTGTGGGATCAGCGCCTTCAGCGCGGACTTCGCGTCGGCGACCAGATTCACCTCGTTGGGGTAGCGCATGCCGATGAACCTGCCGTCGACGTCGATCTGCACCGCCCGGCACTGGTCGAAGTCGGGCAGGAACTGCGTGTAGGGAAAGCTGGAGCCAATGGTCAGCAGTGTGTCGCAGTCGCGCATCAGCTCATAACTAGGCCGAGTGCCGAGCAAGCCGACCGACCCGGTTACCCAAGGCAATTCGTCGGACAGCACGTCTTTTCCCAGCAACGGCTTGGCCGCCCCGGCTCCGAGCAGGTCGGCGACCTGGCAGACCTCCTGGTGCGCGCCGCGTGCGCCGCTGCCCACCAGCATCGCCACCTTCTTGCCCGCGTTGAGCACCTCGGCCGCACAGGCGATGGCGGCATCGTTCGGGTCGATCGATGGCCACTCCGCACCCAGGCTCGAGGGCACCATCTTGAATTCATGGCTGGGCGGCGAGTATTCGAGTTCCTGCACGTCTGCCGGGATGATCAGCGCAGTCGGGGCGCGCTGGGCCAGGGCCACCCGGATCGCGCGGTCGAGCGCGTTGGGCAACTGCTCGGCAACGGTGATCATCTGGAGGTAGTCGCTGGCGACGTCCTTGAACAACGACATCAGGTCCACTTCTTGTTGGTAGGACCCGCCCATGGCGCTGCGGTCGGTCTGCCCGACGATTGCCACCACCGGGACGTGGTCGAGCTTGGCGTCGTAGAGGCCGTTGAGAAGGTGGATGGCGCCCGGTCCCGACGTTGCCATGCACACCCCTACGCGGCCGCTGAACTTCGAGTACCCGGTCGCCTCGAAGGCGCTCATCTCCTCGTGGCGCGACTGAATGAACTTCGGCTTGTTGTCCGCGCGGCCGAATGCGGCGAGGATCCCGTTGATGCCGTCGCCGGGGTACGCGAAGACATGCTCGACGTCCCAGGCCCGCAGGCGCTCCAGCAGATAGTCCGCAACGTCCTTTTTGCCCATGGGTGTTCCTCCATTTCTGTCTCTTCTGTCGAATTCAGACGAATGCCTAGCCGGTGGTCAGCGGACCGACGGCACCGTCGGCCGGCTCCCACGGGTTGGCCGGGCGCCGTGGTGTTGGCGGCGGCGAGCGCCGCTGCCGTGCCGCCCCACCCTGTACTCGTGGCGACGCAGAGGCGTCCGGCGCGCAGCACCCGCGCTCACAATCTGGCCGGAACAAGACGCCCACTGCACTCCCACACAGTGGCGGGTACCCGTATTCGACACATTAGTCGTGGCTTTTTGCGACGGCGTCGCCCGAAGCCCTGGAACCCGCTCGCCTGAGGATCGTAACGTGGTGCACTGCTGAAGTTTTGGCGCGCTCGCTGCGAGCCGCGGTACGACCTTTTGTCCGCCGGGTTGGTGGATGGTGCCAGGAGTGTCCAGCCAGCTGACGACCTAGGCGCCCGATGCCACGATCGTCACAACCACCCACAGCCTCGTCGGGCGTCCTGCACCTCGCAGGGATCAGCGTTTGTGCCGTCCGCCGGGTGACGTGTGACTCGACGGCGCGCCGGTGTGAGCGGGTCCACGGACGCCTGCGGCCCGGCTATTGCGACGTGGGGGTTTGACCGGCGGTACGGCGGGAAGACCGTTGACTGTGGCCACGTCAGCGTCGGCCACCCGTCGGTTCACGAAAAGTGCTGCCGCGCAGCGCTGGATTCGGGGCCGCGGGCCGAATCGCAAGCAACCACAAGGGAAAGGATCGTAGCCATGGCCGAGCACACCAGTGGCCCGGAAGAAGCCGTGAAGGGAACCGTCGAGGGAATCAAGGGCAAAGCCAAGGAGGTGGGCGGGGCCCTGACCGGTGACGTCGACATGCGCAGGGAGGGCGAAGCCCAGCAGGACAAGGCCGACGCTCAACGGGACGCGGCCAAGAAGGAGGCGGAAGCCGAGGCCGCCCGTAGCGGCGCTGCGAGCGCCGAGGAGCGGCAGAAGCGGCACCAATAGGTCCTGTGCGTGATGGGCCCGGTCCGGCGCGTTGGGTTCGGGCCGGGCCTGTTGTCGCATCGGTGGACGCAAAGCCGGATCTGGTAGGGCTTTTCATTCCTCGACCGACGCCGACACGGTGCCCTCCCGGGCTAGGGCCTGTCCGGAGCCTGTCTGTGGCCCGCCGATGACGTCTCCGCTGCTGGCTGCCCCGTCCAGGCGCTCGGAAAACCATCGCCCGTCATGCTGCGCGCGCACCGGGGGCGTGAACCCGGTCGTTTCCTATGCGGGTATTGGCCCGCGAACCATCCGGCAGGACGCCTGTCACCTACCGCACACTCAAAAGCCGTCTGGCACACCATTTCCAAGATATCGGATCCCGGCCACACGGATCTCGGCCGGGTCGAGGAGGTTTCTGGTGTCGATGACCGCGGCGCCCGGCGCATCACGGGCGATGGCCCGCCAGTCGAGGTCGCGGAACTGTGGCCACTCGGTCAGCACGACGATCGCTTCGGCGGCCTTGACCGCACGGTAGGGCTCGTCGACCGCGGTCACTCCCACGCGCTGCAGTTCAGTGGGGTCGATTCCCGACAGCCTCGGGTCGTATCCCATCACCTGGGCGCCGGCCGCCGCCAGGGCCGCGCACGCCGCCAGCGCGGGGGAGTCCCGCGTATCGCTGGTGGCAGCCTTGAAAGTGAGCCCGAGCGCGGTGATCCGGCAGCCGTCCAGCGGATTGCCGAGCACGCGGCGCACCGCTGCGGTGACCCGTTCGACCTGCGCTGCGTTGGTCGAACGGGCTGCGGCGACCTCGGCGAAGATCGCCTCGTGGCGCTGTGCGGTGTACAGCAAGGCGGCGGTGTCCTTCGGTAGGCAGGAACCGCCCCATCCGGGGCCGGGGCGCAAGAACTGCGGTCCGATCCTGGGATCAGCACCCATGCAGCCGGTGACGTCTCCTACGTCGGCGCCCACCCGGGCGCACAGGTCCGCCAGCGAGTTGGCGTAGGAGAGCTTGACGGCCAGAAAGGCGTTACTGGCGTACTTGGCCAACTCGGCGCTTTCCGGGCTCATCCGCAGCGTGGGCCCTGACCCGGGGTGGTAGCAGCGCCCCACCAGCCGGGCCGCGGCCTCGTCGTGCGTGCCGATGACCACCCGGTCCGGGTGGAGGAAGTCTTGCACCGCGTGCCCCTCGCGCAGGAACTCCGGGGTGGAGACCACGCCGATTCCTTTGTCGCGCAACAGATCGGCCATGGTTGCGGTGGTTCCCACAGGCACTGTGGACTTCAGTGCCACGACGGCTCCGCGCCGTAGCACGCTCCCGAGGCGGGTCACTGCCGCCGACACGGCCCGTAGGTCCGGTCGGCCTCCGTCGGCGCCGGGAGTGGGCACACATACGAACACCACGTCGCAGCCGGCGAAAGCGGCGTAGTCGGCGCTGAACGTCAACCGGCCACGGCTCAGCCCGTTGCGTAGCAAAGCCGGCAACTGCGGCTCGTCGATCACCGCAGTGCCAGTGCTCAGTCGCGCGACCCTTTCTTCATCGACGTCCACAGCGACCGTCTGAAGGCCGCCCGCAGCCACGCAGACGGCGGTGGTCAGCCCGACGTAGCCGACACCGGCGACTCCGACGCGCGGATGCTGCAGCGGCGGGCCGCTCATGTGACCTCGCCCAGCAGTCCCTGACACGCCCGCAGCACCGCCGGGACCGTGATCGCCAGGAGCCCCTGGTGTGGTTCGTCGGCGTGCGGGTCGCCGCACTCGCCGGCCCACAGCGCCACGTGGGGTGCCGTGCTGCACGGCCCCCAAAGCTGCGGGCTGGTGGGGCCAAACAACACCACCGACGCGGTCGCGGTGGCGGCGGCCAGGTGCGCCACACCGGTGTCCCCGCAGATCACCAGTCGGCTGTCGCTGACCAACGCGGCGAGCGCCACCAGGTCCAGCATTCCGGCGACTACGGCCGAGCGCGGCAACCCGGCCGCACGGGCGACGTCATGGGCCAAGCCGAACTCGGCTCCCGACCCGCTGACGACGATGTCGTAGCCGTCGTCGTGCAACGCCGCGGCCACCGCGGCGAAGCGCTCCACCGGCCACTGCCGCGCCGCGGCCGACGCGCCGGGGTGGATCACGATCGCACCGGTGTGTTCGCGACTCACCGTGGGGGGCCGCGGCAGCGTCACGTCGGCAGAGTCGCACCGGATCCCGGCCCACTCCAGCAGGGCGCACCAGCGCTGCACGTCGTGGACGTCGGCGCACCACGGTGGTCCCGGGAAGGCGGGATGAGACGGGTGGCGGTGCGTGATCACCTGCCGGGGCTGCCAGGTGAGCAAGTGGTCGATACTCTGGGGTCCGCAGCCGTGCAGGTTGATCGCCAGGACGGGCGGCTGCGCCAGCGGGCGCGCGTCGCCGAGTCGCGCGGTGGGCAGCACGTCGTCGACCGCGCCGGTGAGCGCGGCCAGTTCGCGGTAGCGCTCCGGTGCCGCCAAGACGATGCGGCCGTCGGGAAAGTGGCGGCGCAGGCCTCGCAGCGCGGGCACCGCGGTCAGCAGGTCGCCAAGCCCCAGCGCGCGCAGCACCATGATGGTGTCGGCCGGCGCGGCCTCGAGGCTTACGGCCACGACGTTTCGCCGGAGGCACAGACCACCATCTCGCGCACCTCGCATCCGGCCGGCTGGGACAGGGCGAACAACACCGTCTCGGCGACGTCGCCGGGTTGGTTGAGATCGGCGTCGGGGCCGGGCTTGTACTGCTTGGGCCTTCCATCGAAGAACGGCGTGTGCATGCCGCCCGGGATGAGCAGGGTCACGCCTACCTGCCCGGCGAGTTCGGCCGCCAGCGCCCGGGTGAACCCCACAACCCCGAACTTGGACGCGCAGTAGGCTGTGGCGTCGCTGACGGCCCGGAGCCCCAGTGTGGAGGCGCAGGTGACCACGTGCCCGCGGGTGGCCTTCAGGTACGGCAGGGCCGCACGGATGACGGCGGCGGTCCCGACCAGGTTCACCGCGACGACCTGCTCCCATTCCTTGGCAGGCACCTGCTCCAGGGTGCCGCAGCAGTCGATGCCGGCGGCGGTGAAGACGCCGGTGACGTGGCCTCGCACCCGGTCGGCCAGCGACTCGACGGCCGCGGTGACCGCGCTGGTATCGGCCAGGTCACACAACGCATAGGGCAGGTCGGCGCCCGGCGGCCTCTTGTCGAGTACCAGGGGCATACCGCCGCTGCGGGCCACCGCGGCCGCAGTGGCCGCGCCCAGCCCCGACGAGCCGCCGCTGATCAGCACGTTAGCCAGGGAGTTCGTGCCTGGGATTTCCGAGAAAGCAGCCATGTCAACACCTTTCGGCGGTCGTGGGGTGATCGGATCGCACGGCGTCGATGAGCCGCGAGGAGGAGTAGCCGGCCACGGTGGGCAGGATGACGACCTCGCCGCCGTGGCGGCGCACGACGCCTGCCTCGGGCAGGTCGGCGACCGTGTAGTCGCCGCCCTTGACCCAGATGTCGGGACGCAGCGTATCGAGCACTCGTTCGGGCGTGGGCCCGTCGAAGATCGCGACGGCGTCGACGCAGCCCAGTGCGCCCACCACCCGAGCCCGGTCGACGTCGCGCATCACCGGCCGGTGCGCGCCCTTGAGCGCGCGCACCGAGCTGTCGGAGTTGACCAGAACGATCAGGGCGTCGCCCAGGTCGCGGGCTTGGCGGAGCAGCCGGACGTGGCCCGTATGCAGCAGGTCGAAGCAGCCGCCGGTGGCCACCACGACCCGCCGCCCCTGCCGCCGTAGCCGCGCAGCCAGCGCGACCGGGTCGACCGTCGGCTCAACGGTGTGCGCGCTGTTCCCCGGGCGGCCCGGCGGGCTCAGGACGCCGGCGCCGGTGGGTGCGGGGCTCGATACGGCGGCGGCTCCGCCGGTGGCCACGAAGCGGGCCGCGTCGGCGACGGCGACTTCCACCGCGGCGACCGGGTCGGCGCCGTCGCGCAGGGCCAGCATGGCTGCGACGGCGAACCGGTCACCGGCCCCGCACACGTCGGCCGGCGCGGCTCCGGCGGCCGCCAGGTCGGGCACCGCGACGTGATGCACGCCATGGCCGTCGTGCACATCTGCGCCCCGGGCGCCCCGGGTGATGCACACCGCGGCAGCGCCCCACCCCACGCGCAGCGTGTCACCAGCCTCGACGAGCGCCCCTTCGCCGCAGAAATGCTGTGCCTCTGCGTGATTCGGCGTCACCATGACGCAGCCCGGCACCGGCGGGGCACCGCGCGGGTGCGGGTCCCAGATCACTGGGGTCGAGGCCGCCAACCGGGTCAGTTCCGCGCGGACCGCGGGCAGCGCGGTGATGCCCGAGCCGTAGTCGGCGACGCAAATCGCCTGTGCTCGGGCGAGCGCCTCGGCCGCCTCGAAGGTCAAGGGCCGGTCGACGGGCGCGGCGTCGCCGCGGTCCACCCGCAGCACCGACTGACCACGGGCGCGGATCCTGGTCTTGACGACGGTGGCGCCGAGA
>CAYVQQ010000058.1:0-13998 GCA_964453085.1 uncultured Mycobacterium sp. | reverse complement strand
CGCCGGCCCGCAACGCCTCGATCTGCGGTTCGTAGGGCCGCCCGCCGTAGATCGACACCACCGACAGGCGGCGCCCGTCGTCGGCGCTCAGGTACTTGGCGGCCGTGGCCAGGTCCTCGGTGACCTGTAGGCACAGCTCCCGGGTGGGCACCACGACCAGGGCGCGCGGCACCCCGGTGAGCGGCGCCTCGGCGGCGCGCGTGGTGATCCGGTGCAGCAGCGGCACGCCGAAGCCCAAGGTCTTGCCCATGCCGGTGCGCGCCTGGCCGATCACGTCGTCACCGGCCATCGCCAGCGGCAGGGTCAATTCCTGGATGGCAAAGGGATGCGTGATGCCTTCCTCGGCCAGTGCGCGGACGATCTCGTCGCGGACGCCGAGTTCGGCGAATGTTGTTGTCGAAGGAAGCGCGGTTGTGGTTGTCGGTGTGGTCATACGCGGGTGTCGTGCCTTTCGGTGACGTCGTTCGGATGTTGCGTCGGTGTTTCTCTGTCGCGGTCACGCGCGCACGAGTTCCGACTCCGAAGACCTCGCCGAGGCGCCGGGCCTCACCCAGTGAAACTGGGCGGGTACGTTGTGCGCGCACATTTCGCCGATGACGGTGACTCGCCCACCGGACGAGCCGACCGCTATCCAGATACATAGTAGTCGCTCGACAGCTGGTACCCCTTTTTCCCAGGTCCGCCAACTAGAGTGTTGCCATGACTTCGGCCTCTCCAGCGTCGGCCTCTCCAGCGTCCCCGGCCGGCCGGGTGGACGATTCGCCCACGCCGCGGGTGCCCGCGGACCATCCCGGCGTCGACGAACTGTTCGCGGTGCTGGCCTACGGTGAGGTCGCCGCGTTCTACCGACTGACCGACGAGGCCCGGATGGCTCCCGACCTGCGGGGCCGCATCTCGATGGCGAGCATGGCCGCCGCGGAGATGGGCCACTATGAGTTGCTGCGCGACGCCCTGGACCGTCGGGGCGTCGACGTCGTGGCGACGATGGCCAAGTACGTTTCCGCGCTGGACAACTACCACCGTCTCACGATGCCCAGCACCTGGCTGGAAGCTTTGGTGAAGACTTACATCGGCGACGCGCTGGCCGCCGACCTTTATCTCGAGATCGCCGACGGCCTGCCCGACGAGGTGGCCGACGTGGTGCGGGCGGCCCTGGCCGAAACCGGGCACTCGCAGTTCGTCGTGGCGGAGGTGCGCGGCGCGGTGACCGCCAGCAGCAAGCAGCGCAGCCGGTTGGCGCTGTGGGCGCGCCGGCTGTTCGGCGAAGCGATCACCCAGACCCAGTACGTGCTGGCCGACCACGACGAACTGGTCGATCTGGTGTTGTCCGGCGCCGGCGGGCTGGGCAAGCTCAGCGCGTTTTTCGAACGCCTGCAGCAGACCCACGACCGGCGGATGCGCGAACTCGGGCTGGGCTGAGCGGTGAAACCGGTCCTGCTCAGCGGGTGCACGTCGCCATGATGGCTGTGTTGGCCGACGAGACGACCGGTTGGCCGTCGGCGTTGAGGATCGCGCAGTTGAGCCGGCCGGACAGGCTGGTCGCGATCACCGACTCGGTCGTGACGCCCGGGTTGAGGACGATCATCTTCGACCACGGCAACGCCACGTTGAACTCGGTCTGCGGGAAGCCGCGGGCATCGGTGTAGACGATGTTCACCAGGTCCAGCAGCCCTTTTGTGCCGGTCACGCTGTAGACGACGGTGCGCGGATTCAGCGCGGCGGTCGGCGGGGGCGGCGCCGCGGTGAGCGTCGCCGTCGGGGCGAGCGCCGCGGACGGGGCCCGGGTGGTGGGGGGCACGGTGGTGAACGTCTCCGGCGGCAGCCGGGGCTGGCTCGACTGGGTCGGCGGAACGGTGGTCCTCGGCGTGGCGGTCGCGGACGTCGCCGGCCGGGGAACCGGCGCGCCCACGGTCGCCTTGGTCGACGCGCTGTCGCCGCTGTTGATGATCACCGCGGTCGCGATCGCCCCGAGGGCCACCACGGCACCGAGGACCGCGGTGAGCGGACGCCATCGGCTGTCGCCGGGCCAGACCAGCTGGCCGTAATCCTCCGAGTGGGTTTCGTCGCTTTCATCGTCGGGGTAATCCCGGACCTCGTCTTCGTCGAGATCGTGCAGCGTGTTACCCATGTTGCCGATGCTATAGACGTGAAAATCGGGGAACCGGGGCCGCGCACTCGTGGATGAGCAGTTGCAAGCCAATCGTTATTCGTCGTTATCCACCCGGGTCATCCACCCGGGTCATCCATCCGGGTTGTCCACCCGGCCTGCGGTGCTGCCCCGGCGCGTCCACTAGCCTGCAGGCTGACACGTCTGCGTCAGCACGACCTACGGAACGGAAGGGGCCCCACGTGGAGGTCAAGATCGGTATCACGGACAGCCCACGGGAGCTGGTCTTCTCCAGTCGGCAGACACCCGAAGATGTCGAGGAACTCGTCACCGCTGCGCTGCGCGAAGGTTCCGGTCTGCTGGCCCTCACCGACGAGAAGGGCCGCCGGTTCCTGGTCCACACCGCGAAGATCGCCTACGTCGAGATCGGCGCCGCCGACGCCCGCCGTGTCGGCTTCGGCATCGGCACCGACGCGGCTGGGACGCGGGCCGCCGGAAAGTCCGCTAAGAACGCGTGAGCGGCACGTGGGACAGCCCGCCCCAGGCGAACTGAACCGTGCCCTCGACGGCGTCGGCCTTGGAGATCGGGCGGTCGGAGTCCAGCCAGTACCGGGCGCAGTCCACGCTGATGGCGACCAGTCCCACCGCGATCATCCGGGCGCGGTGCGGGTCCAGCCCCGAATCGGCGCTGATCAGCGCGAACACCGCGTCGGTGCAGGACTCGGTGGCGACCCGCACCTGCGCGGCGACCTCGGGTTCGGTCACGTAGTCGTTCTCGAAGATCAGCCGGTAACCCTGGCTGTCGTGCTCGATGAAGTCGAAGAACGCCTGCACCGCCGCATGCAGCCGCTCGCGGTTGTCGGTGGTGGCCCGCAGCGCCTGCTGCACGCCGGAGATGAGGTTGTCGACGTGCCGGTTCAGCACCGCCAGATACAACTCGAGCTTGCTCGAGAAGTGTTGATAGAGAACAGGTTTACTCACCCCGGCCCGCTCCGCGATCTCGTCCATGCCGGCCGCGTGGAAGCCGCGGTCGACGAAGACGTCGCTGGCGACGGTCAGCAACTGGCCACGGCGCTCGTCGCGCGGCAACCGGTTCCCGCGACGGCTCGAAGGCGCGGCTTCCTGTGCCGGCCGAGCGCGGTCACCCGTCCCGACGGCGCGCCGTGCCGCGCTGGTGAGATCGCTCATCGAGTCCCTATCTGATCGTTTGCGGCCGGACCCGCGGCGTTCGGCGCCGGCCGCGCCCGGCTCGTGGCAACAGACATTACTACCCGGCGGGCCACCGCGATCGGCTTCGCCGTCGGTGCCGGCCGGCGAGGGTGTCGAGCGGGGCGTTCGGGCGTGCCGGGAACGCCGCCGGTGGCACCTGTGTCATCCTGGGAAAATGACCTCGGAGCGGCCCGGATGTGCCACTGGCCGGATTCCGGTGCTGCGCGACGAGTGGCGCGAGCCGTTGCGGGCGTTGCGGGACCCGATCGACCGGGGCACCGGCGGCCGGCCCCGGGCCGACCGCGATCGTCCGCGCCGCTGGCGTAAGCAGACCTGGTTGGGAAGGTTCGTCTCGACCTACGGCTGGCGGGCCTATGCGCTGCCGGTTCTGGTGGTGCTGACCGCGGTGGTGGTCTATCAGACGGTGACCGGCACGGCTGCGCCGAGGCCCGCGGTCGGCCAGCCCGTCCAGGAGTCCCCGTCCATCGGTGCGGTGGGCACCGCGATCCTGGACGCGCCGCCGCGCGGGTTGGCCGCATTCGACACCGACCTGCCGGCCGGGACGCTCCCGGCCGGCGGCCCGTTCACCGAGGAGGGTGACAAGACCTACCGCATCGTTCCCGGTACCACGCCGCAGGTCGGCCGCGGCACGGCCAAGGTGTTCAAGTACGCCGTCGAGGTCGAGAACGGCCTCGACCCCGTCGTGTTCGGCGGGGACGATGCGTTCGCGCAGATGGTCGACCAGACGCTGGCCAACCCCAAGGGCTGGACGCATGACCCCAAGTTCGCGTTCATCCGGGTGGACGCGACCAACGGAGGCACCCCCGACTTCCGGATCTCGCTGGCGTCGCCGGTGACGGTGCGTGAGGGCTGCGGCTACGAGTTCCAGTTGGAGACGTCCTGCTACAATCCGGCGTTCGGGCCGGACCGGCAGGCGCGGGTGTTCATCAACGAGGCGCGCTGGGTGCGTGGCGCCGTCCCGTTCCAGGGGGATGTCGGTTCCTACCGCCAATATGTGATCAACCACGAGGTCGGCCACGCGATCGGGTACGAGCGGCACCAGGCGTGCGAGCAGCAGGGCGGTCTGGCCCCGGTGATGATGCAGCAGACGTTTTCCACCTCGGACGACGAGGCCGCCGTGTTCGACCCCGACTTCGTCAAGGCGGACGGCAAGACCTGCAAGTTCAATCCCTGGCCGTTCCCCATCGCATAGTCCGGCGCGGTCGCTGCGCGCTCGAAACTCGCCGACCCGCTGAAGTAGCCTCGGACTATCGGAGCCGTCAGAGCTGTCAGAGGAGGTGTCTGGTGTCGACGTCGTTGCCGCCGCTCGTGGAGCCGGCTGGTGAGCTGAGCCGCGACGAGGTGGCCCGCTACAGCCGCCACCTGCTCATCCCCGAGTTCGGCGTGGACGGCCAGAAGCGACTCAAGAACGCCCGGGTGCTGGTGGTGGGCGCCGGCGGGCTCGGGTCGCCGACGTTGCTGTACTTGGCCGCCGCGGGCGTCGGCACGATCGGCATCGTCGACTTCGACGTCGTCGACGAGTCGAACCTGCAACGTCAGATCATCCATGGGGTGGCCGACGTCGGGCGGTCCAAGGCGCAATCGGCGCGCGACTCGATCGTCGCCATCAACCCCCTGGTCGAGGTGAGCCTGCACGAGTTCCGGCTGGAGGCCGACAACGCCGTCGACCTGTTCGGGCAATACGACCTGATCGTGGACGGCACCGACAACTTCGCCACCAGGTACCTGGTCAACGACGCGGCGGCGCTGGCCGGCAAGCCGTACGTGTGGGGATCGATCTACCGGTTCCAGGGCCAGGTCGCGGTGTTCTGGGACGACGCCCCGGACGGACGTGGCCTGAACTACCGCGACCTGTATCCGGAGCCGCCGCCCTCCGGGCTGGTGCCGTCGTGCGCCGAGGGCGGTGTGCTGGGCATCCTGTGCGCCTCCGTGGCCTCGGTGATGGGCACCGAGGTGATCAAGCTGATCACCGGGATCGGCGAACCGCTGCTCGGCCGGCTGATGATCTACGACGCGCTGGAGATGACCTACCGCACCATCACGGTCCGCAGGGACCCGTCCACGCCGAAGATCACCGAACTGGTCGACTACGAGCAGTTCTGCGGGGCGGCGCCCGGGAATGCCGCGCACGCGGCCGGCGACGTCGAGGATTCCACCGTCACCCCGGCGCAGTTGCGTGAATGGCTGGACTCCGGCGAGCGGCTGGCGCTGATCGACATCCGCGAGCCCGCGGAGTGGGAGATCGTGCACATCGAAGGCGCCCGGCTGATCCCGCAGTCGTCGATCGACTCCGGTGAGGGCCTGGCGATGGTGCCGCCGGACCGCCGGCCGGTGCTGTACTGCAAGACGGGTGTGCGCTCGGCACAGGCGCTGGCCGCGTTGAAGGGGGCGGGGTTCGCCGACGCGGTGCACCTGCGGGGCGGGATCGTGGCGTGGGCGCAGCAGGTGCAGCCCGACATGGTGATGTACTGATCCGGCCGCCGCAAACTGCTCTATTAGGCTGACCCGTGTGAGCCTCGAACCACCGCCGGACCACGTGCTTTCGGCCTTCGGTTTGACCGGTGTCAAGCCCGCGGCCCTCGGGGCCGGCTGGGACGGAGGCTGGCGGTGCGGCGAGATCGTGCTGTCGATGGTCGCCGATCCTGCCCGTGCGGCGTGGTCGGCCCGGGTGCGTGAGACGTTGTTCGTCGACGGCGTGCGGCTGGCCCGGCCGGTCCGCTCGACCGACGGGCGGTACGTGGTGTCGGGCTGGCGGGCGGACACGTTCGTCGCGGGCACGCCCGAGCCCCGGCACGACGAGGTGGTGTCGACGGCGGTGCGCCTGCACGAGGCGACCAGCAAGTTGGAACGCCCGCGCTTCCTGCTGCAGGGACCCACCACCCCCTGGGCGGAGGTCGACGTCTTCATCGCCGCAGACCGCGCGGCATGGGAGGAGCGCCCGCTGCAGTCGGTTCCGCCGGGGGCGCGGACCTCCCCGCCGACGGCGGACGCTCAGCGGTCGGTCGAATTGATCAACCAGCTCGCCACCCTGCGCAGGCCGACCAGGAGCCCCAACCAGCTGGTGCACGGTGATCTCTACGGGACGGTGCTCTTCGTGGGCACGGCGGCGCCCGGGATCACCGACATCACGCCCTACTGGCGGCCGGCGTCGTGGGCCGCGGGCGTGGTCGTCGTCGACGCCCTGTCCTGGGGCGACGCCGACGACGGGCTCATCGAACGCTGGAACGCGATGCCGGAGTGGCCCCAGATGTTGTTGCGCGCGTTGATGTTCCGACTTGCCGTCCATGCGCTGCACCCGCGCTCGACCGCCGAGGCGTTTCCGGGTCTGGCTCGCACTGCGGCGCTGGTCCGGCTGGTGCTGTAAGGGAACCGGGTGGGAATTCGTGACGCACGTCACCCCACCACCCTGTCGTCGACCGCGAGCACCCCGGGTCCGCTCGATCCGGCCCATGATGTGCGAGCCGGACAGGCCCGCGTGCCGGATCTCCGCAGGTGACGACGGCCGGAGGCGGAGGTGACGACGCGGCCGGAGGGTACGGCCGCCGCCACCGACCGCACCTGCTTGACCGGTTTCCCGGTGACCCTCGCCCCGGTCAGCGCTCGCCCAGCAACTCGCGGATCAGCGCCGCGACCTCAGCGGGCCGGGCGTGGGGCACCATGTGGTTGCAGTCGAAGTCCAGCAGCCGGAAGTCGGCCCCCAGCCTCGTTCGCAGTCCCGCGATGAGCGCCTCGCCCACATAAGGCGGGGAGGTCTGCGTGGCCCGCACCAGCGTCGTCGCCGTCCCCGGCGGCGGCAGCACGACGTCACGGGCCAGTTCGCTCCAGTACGACAGCATCGCCGGCATGCAGACCCGCCAGCCGTAGCGCCCGCCCGGCAGCTCGATCAGGTGCTCGTCCAGTTCGGCATCGAGCAACGCGCCATCCACGTCCGCCCACGAGCCCGTCGCCTTCTGCCGGCGGGCCTCCTCGGCGTCGGAATAGTCCGGGGAGGACAGCATCGCGTCGGCGATTCCACGGATCCAGTCGCCGTCCAGCCCGATGGCCGGGTCGAGCAGCAGCAGCGCCGCCACCCGGTCCGGTCGGGCCGCGGCCAGGTGCATCGCCAGCGCGCCGCCGAAAGAATGGCCGACCACCACCACCGGCGTGTCGGCCCGGTCGTCGAGCAGCGCCGACAAGGCCGCCACGTTGGCGTCGATGGTCCACGGCGCCGCCCACGACGACCGGCCGTGGCCGAGTAGGTCGGGCGCGGCCACGGTGACTCCGGGCAGGTGGTCGGCCAGGTGGCGCCAGCGCTGCCCGTGTCCGGTCAGCCCGTGGATCGCCAACACCCGAACCGGACCCGCTGGGCCGTAACGGTGCACATGCAGGTCTGCGTTCACCCGTCGATGGTGCCAGGTGCGGGATCACCCGATCTCATCCCAGTCGTCGGTGGGGACGATCAAAGCCTGTTCGAGCACATCGGCGTCATTGGCGTCGCGGTCCGCCGCGTCGGTGCTCAGGTAATCGGTGTCCAAGCCCGCCTCGTCATCGGGATCGACCAGCCGGCGCTGTTCTTGTGCATCCGCGTCCGGAACCTCGTCACCCGGAAAGTCACCCGGAACGAGGCCCTCGACGTCATTCATCATCGGATACCCCCTCACCTTTCGTCGGACTGTCCTCGCCGAGTCTATTGATTCCGCCGCCCGGGCCGGCGCATATCGGTTGCCGGGTGGCGCCGGGTGACCGGGTGGCGCAGGAAGAGCCGGAGACGACTTGTCGGACCCCCGTGGTTACATGCTGACGTGTCGCACACCTGGGACGCCGAAGCGCGGGCGGCGCTGGCGCCGGACGCACGCGGCCTGGTCCGGATCGTGGGCGGCCCCGGCACCGGCAAGAGCAGCCTGCTGGCCGACGCGGCGATCGCCCGGATCAGTTCCGGTGCCGATCCCGAGTCGGTCCTGTTGCTGACGGGTTCGGGCCGGATCCCGACGGGTGCCCGCGGCGCGCTGACGACGGCGCTGCTGCGGTCGCGCGGCGGCGGCGCGTGCCGGACCGCGGTGCGCGAGTCGTTGGTGCGCACGGTGCACAGCTATGCCTACGCGGTGCTGCGGCGCGCCGCCGAACGTGCCGGGGACGCGCCGCCGCGCCTGGTCACCGGCGCCGAACAGGACGTCATCATCCGTGAACTGCTGGCCGGGGACGTGGCGGACGGCCCTCGGGCGGCGTCCGCGTGGCCGGGCCATCTGCGGCCCGCCCTGAGTACCGCCGGCTTCGCGACCGAGCTGCGAAACCTGCTGGCGCGCTGCGCCGAACGCGGTGTCGATCCCGGGCAATTGGAGCGGCTGGGCCGGCGGTGGCGCCGTCCGGAATGGAGCGCCGCCGGCAGGTTCGCGCGCCAGTACGAGCAGGTGATGTTGCTGCGCGCGGCGGTCGGGACGGCGGCTCCGGAGGCGACGACACCGGCCCTGGGTGCGGCTGAACTGGTCGGTGCCGCGCTGGACGCCTTCGCCGTCGATCCCGAGTTGCTGGCGGCCGAACGCGCCCGGATCCGCATCCTGTTGGTCGACGACGCCCAGCAACTTGACCGGCAGGCGGTTCAGCTGGTGCGAGTTCTTGCGGCGGGCAGCGAACTGGTGCTCGTCGCCGGTGATCCCAACCAGGCAGTGTTCGGTTTCCGGGGTGGCGAACCCGCCGGGTTGCTCGCCGACGATTCGCCGGTGGTGGCGTTGACGGTGTCGCACCGGTGCGCTCCGGCGGTGGCGCGCGCGGTCAGCGGCATCGCCCGCCGCTTGCCGGGTGCCGCCGGCGGCCGGCGGATAGACGGCACCGGTGACGAGGGGTCGGTGGTGGTGCGCCTGGCCGCGTCGGCGCACGCGGAGGCGGGCATGGTCGCCGACACGCTGCGGCGTGCGCACCTTGTGGACGGGATCCCGTGGTCGCAGATGGCCGTCATCGTGCGGTCGGTGCCGCGGCTCGGCCCGCGGTTGCAGCACGCGCTGGCCGCCACCGGGGTGCCCGTCGCGCGGCCCGCGCTCGGTGGACCGCTCTCCGCCGAGCCCGCGGCGCGGGCGCTGCTCACGGTGCTGCAGGCCACCGCCGAAGGGCTCGACGGCGAGTCGGCGATCACGCTGGTGACCGGTCCCATCGGCCGCGTCGACCCGGTGTCGCTGCGGCAGCTGCGCCGGACGCTGCAGCGCGCCCGGTCCGATGAACCCGGCCGGGCCCCCGCGGGAATCGGTGATCTGCTGGTGGAGGCCCTCACGGGCGGGCCGTCGCCGGGCGGGCGGTCCCGCGCGTTGCGCCGGGTGCGTGCGGTGCTGGAGGCGGCGTCGCGCTGCCACCGGGACGGTCAGGATCCGCGCTACACCCTGTGGGCCGCCTGGCACCGTTCGGGGCTGCAGCGGCGGTGGCTGGCGGCGGTCGAGCGGGGCGGTCCGGCAGGCGTGCAGGCGGGCAGGGACCTCGAGGCGGTGACCGCGCTGTTCGACATCACGGACCACTACGTGGCCCGCACGTCGGGCGCGTCGCTGCGTGGACTCGTCGAGCACGTCGCCGCGCTGCAACTGCCCGGCGTCGACCCCGGCCCGATGTCGGGCACAGAGCAGGTCCGGGTGCTCAGCGCGCACGCCGCGCTTGGTCACGAATGGGACCTGGTCGTCGTCGCCGGACTGCAGGAAGGACTGTGGCCCAACACCGTTCCGCGCGGTGGCGTGCTGGGCACCCAGCGGCTGCTCGACGTGCTCGACGACGTCACCGAGGACGCGTCGGTGCGGGCGCCGCTGCTCGCCGAGGAACGGCGCCTGCTGGTGGCGGCGATGGGCCGGACCCGGCGGCGGTTGGTGGTGACGGCCGTCGACAGCGACACCGGCGGGCCTGCCGGTGAGGCCGCGCTGCCCTCGGCGTTCTTCTCCGAGATCGCACAGTTCGCCGGCGGCGAAGCGGAAACCGCTGCGGTGCAACCTGTTGCGGCACCCCGGGTGCTCTCCGCGGCGGCGCTGGTCGGCCGGTTACGCGGTGTGGTGTGCGCGCCCGAGGGCGCCGTGGATGACGCCGCACGCCGGTGTGCGGCCACGCAACTGGCCAGGCTGGCCAAAGCCGGCGTGCCCGGCGCGGATCCGGCCGGTTGGCACGGGCTGACCGCGGTCAGCACCAGTGAGCCCCTGCACGGCGTCGGCGACGTCATCACGTTGACGCCGTCGGCGCTGCAGACGCTCAACGACTGCCCGCTGCGCTGGCTGGCCGAACGGCACGGCGGCACCAACGCGCCCGAGCTGCGGACCACCATCGGCTCGGTGCTGCATGCGCTCGTCGCCGAGCCGGGCAGAACCGAGTCGCAGCTGCTCGCCGAGCTGGAACGGGCCTGGGATCACCTGCCTTTCGACGCTCGGTGGCATTCGGCCAACGAGCTGGCCCGCCACCGCGCCATGATCGAGACCTTCGCCCAGTGGCGGGTCCGGACCCGCGGGGAGCTGACCGAGGTCGGTGTCGAGGTCGAGGTCGACGGTCTCCTCGACGCCGACGACGGCGGAAGGGTTCGGCTGCGGGGCCGCGTCGACCGGCTGGAGCGTGACGCGGCCGGGCGGCTGGTGGTGGTCGACATCAAGACCGGAAAAACCCCGGTCACTAAGGACGACGCCCAACGACACGCCCAGCTGGCGATGTATCAACTCGCCGTGGCCGAGGGCATGATCGCCGCGGGAGACGAGCCGGGCGGCGCGCGGCTGGTCTACCTCGGCAAGGCCGGGACCGCGGGGGCCACCGAACGCGAGCAGGACCCGTTGACACCGGCCGCCCGCGAGGAATTCCGCGCGATGCTGCGCCGGGCCGCCGCGGCAACGGCCGGACCGTACTTCACCGCCCGCCGCAACGACGGCTGCACACACTGCCCGATCCGGTCCTACTGCCCTGCGTATCGACAGGACGCCACGTCGTGACCTCCGCACCCCGCTACAGCCCGACCGAATTGGCCAGTGCGCTGGGGCTTTTCCCACCCACCGACGAACAGGCCGCGGTCATCGCCGCCCCGCCGGGCCCGTTGGTGGTCATCGCCGGGGCCGGTGCGGGTAAAACCGAGACGATGGCCGCGCGGGTGGTGTGGCTCGTCGCCAACGGCTACGCCGATCCCGGTCAGGTGCTGGGACTGACGTTCACCCGCAAGGCCGCCGGCCAACTGCTGCGCCGGGTCCGGGCCCGACTGGCCCGACTGGCCGGCACCGGCCCGCGCCCGGCCCGGCCCGGCGCCGTGCCTCCGGAACCGGTCGGCACGCCCGTGGTGAGCACCTACCACGCATTCGCCGGCTCGCTCCTGCGCGATTACGGACTGCTGTTGCCCGTCGAGCCCGACACCCGGCTGCTCGGCGAAACCGAGCTGTGGCAGCTGGCTTTCGACGTGGTCAACGACTACCGCGGGGAGTTGCACACCGACAAGACTCCGGCCGCGGTCACCTCGATGGTGCTGCGGCTGTGGGGTCAGCTCGCCGAGCACCTGGTGGACACCGGCCAGCTCCGCGACACCCACGTGGAGCTCGAACGGCTGGTTCACACGTTGCCCGCGGGCCCATACCAGCGCGAGCACGGGCCCAGCCAGTGGCTGCTGCGGCTGCTGTCGACCCAGACGCAGCGCGCCGAGTTGGTGCCGCTGCTCGACGCCCTGCAGGAGCGCATGCGTGCGGCGAAGGTGATGGACTTCGGCGGTCAGATGGCCTCCGCGGCGCGGCTGGCGGCGACGTTCCCGCAGGTCGGGCAGGAGTTGCGGAGCCGCTACCGGGTGGTGCTGCTCGACGAGTACCAGGACACCGGTCACGCGCAGCGCATCGCACTGTCGGCCCTGTTCGGCGGCGGGGTCGATGACGGCCTGGCGCTGACGGCCGTCGGCGACCCGATCCAGTCGATCTACGGCTGGCGCGGCGCGTCGGCGACCAACCTGCCGCGGTTCTCCACCGACTTTCCCCGGTCCGACGGCAGTCCGGCGCCGGTGCTGGAGTTGCGGACCAGCTGGCGTAACCCGCCGCGTGTGCTACAGGTGGCCAACGCCATTTCGGCCGAGGCGCGGCGGCGCTCGGTCGCGGTGCACGCGCTGCGCTCGCGCCCCGACGCCCCGCCGGGCACCGTTCGCTGCGCGTTGCTCCCCGACGTGCAGGCCGAACGTGAGTGGATCGCCGATCACCTGTCGGAGCACTATCGGCGGGCGCGTGCCGACGGCGTCAGCCCGCCGACGGCTGCGGTCCTGGTACGCCGCAACGCGGATGCCGCGCCCATCGCCGAGGCCTTGCGGGCGCGCGGGGTTCCGGTCGAGGTGGTGGGGCTGGCCGGGCTGTTGTCCGTGCCGGAGGTCGCCGACGTGGTGGCCATGTTGCGGCTGGTCGCCGACCCGACGGCGGGCGCCGCGGCGATGCGGGTGCTGACCGGTCCACGGTGGCGTCTGGGCGGCCGGGACATCGCCGCGCTGTGGCGGCGCGCGCAGGCCATCGGCGGGGGCGAGGTGCGCCCGTGCGACGGGTCGTCGCCCGCGTCGATCGCGATGGCGGCCGATCGCGACGCCGACACCGCGTGTCTTGCCGACGCGATCAGCGACCCCGGCCCGGCCGACTCGTATTCCGCCGTGGGATACGAGCGAATCTGCGCACTGGCCGCCGAGCTCGGCGCGCTGCGCGCCCACCTGGGTCACTCGCTGCCCGAGTTGGTCGCCGAGGTGCGTCGCGTGCTGGGGGTCGACTGCGAGGCCCGCGCCAGGGTGTCGGCGGGCTGGACCGGGGCCGAACACCTCGACGCGTTCGCCGATGCGGTGGCCGGCTACGCCGAACACGCGAGCACGGCGGACATGCCGGTGACGGCCTCACCGGCCGGCCTGCTGGCCTACCTGGACGCGGCGGAGGCGGTCGAGAACGGTTTGGCGCCGGCCGCGCCGGCGGTGGCGCGTGACCGCGTCCAGGTTCTCACGGTGCACGCCGCGAAGGGTCTGGAGTGGCAGGTGGTGGCGGTGGCGCACCTGTCCGGCGGCACCTTCCCGTCGACCGCGTCGAGGAGCACCTGGCTCACCGACGCCGCCGAACTGCCGCCGTTGTTGCGCGGCGACCGGGCCGCGGCGGGCGCGATGGGCGTCCCGGTGCTGGACACCTCGGCCGTCACCAACCGCAAACAACTGTCCGACACGATCTCCGATCATCGTCACCAACTCGAGCAGCGGCGCGTCGACGAGGAACGGCGGCTGCTGTATGTGGCCATCACCCGCACCGAGGACACGCTGCTGGTGTCCGGTCACCACTGGGGGGACACCGGCGCCAAGCCGCGTGGGCCTTCGGACTTCCTGTGCGAGCTCAAGGAGGTCATCGACGGTTCCGCCGCGGCCGGCGAGGCCTGCGGGGTGGTCGAACACTGGGCGCCCGCGCCGGCCGACGGTGAGCGAAATCCACTGCGCGACAATCTCATCGAAGCGGAGTGGCCGGCCGATCCGTTGGCCGGGCGGCGCGCTGACGTCGAACGCGGGGCGCAGCTGGTGATGGGGGCCATGGCGGCCGTCGAGGGCGGGGACGCTGTTGACGTCGTTGACGTCGACGGCTGGGCCGCCGACGTCAACGCCCTGCTGGCCGCGCGCGCGGGGACGGTGCGCCGCCCGGTCCACGCGCTGCCCGGCCAGTTGTCGGTCAGCGGGCTGGTCGACCTGGCCCGCGACCCGGACGGCG
>CAYVQQ010000057.1:11961-14118 GCA_964453085.1 uncultured Mycobacterium sp. | reverse complement strand
TGCACCCAGCTCTCCTCGGTCACGGTCACCGAGCAGGTCCTCCGCCGGATCGAGGACGCCGCGGCCGCGGTCGACCGCCTCGGCGCGCAACTGTCACTGATCTCGGCGGTGGTCGAGTTCACCGCGGCCACCGACGTCGTACTGTCCACCGGCGACCAGCGGGTGTCGCTGTCGGCGGGCGAAAGCTGGTCGCTCACCGCCACCGGCCCCACCACGGTCGAGGTCCCCGGTGTGCTGAGCGCGCGGGTCACCCCCGGTGTGGCCGCACTCGACGTGCAGATCGCACACGCCGCGGCCCAACACGAGCTGGCCGCCGCGCTGGCCGCCGGCGCGGTGGCAGACCTCGCCGGAGCACGTTCGGAGGCAGAGCGTCGCCGCGATCTGCAGAACGACCGCGACCGGTTGACCGCAACCCTGGCCGGACTGTGCGGCGACGACGACGTTGACCGCCTGCGCGCACGCCTGGCGCGGCTCGGTGCCGCCCCGCCCGACGGGGCCGGCCTCCCGGCCATCGATGCCGGGGCCGCCCGCTCCGAGCTCGCCTCCGCCGAGCAGGCCCGCACGGCCGCGAACGCCGCCTGCGAGGCGGCCCGCACCGAGGCCGCTGCCGCCCATGCCCGGCTCACCGAAGCGGACACGCAGGCGACGGTTTTGCAGAACAAATCCGAGACCCAGCGCGCGGAGCTGGCCGCGGCCGCCGAGCGGCTGGCCCGGGAACGTGCGTCGCACCGCGACGAAGACCTCGCCGCCGCGGCGGAGGCCACGCTGGCCGCGGCGCAGGCCGCCGAGCACCGCGTCGCCGCGCTGACCGCACAGGTGGCTGCCACCGCACCGGATGCGGTCGCCGCCGAACTGCGGGAAGCGGCCGACGAGGCCGCCTCCCTGCACGAGCGTTACGAGGACGCCGCCCGCGCGCTGCGCGAGGTCGACATCGAACTCTCGGTCATCGGTAGCGAGGGCCGCCAGGGCAAGCTCGACGCCGCCGAGACCGAACTCGAGCACGCCACGAGCGAGCACGTCCGTATCGGCAGCCGGGCCCGGGCCGCGCAGCTGCTGCGTGCGGTGATGACACGCCACCGCGACAACACCCGGCGGCGCTACGTCGATCCCTACCGGAGCGAGCTGCAGCGGCTCGGTCGCCCCGTGTTCGGGCCGACCTTCGAGGTGGACATCGACCCCGACCTGCGCATCCGCAGCCGAACCCTGGACGGCGTGACAGTTCCCTACGAGTCCCTTTCGGGCGGGGCCAAAGAGCAACTCGGCATCCTGGCACGGCTTGCCGGCGCCGCCCTGGTCGCCAAGGAAGACACCGTCCCGGTGGTCGTCGATGACGCCCTCGGCTTCACCGATCCCGACCGGCTGGCCACGATGGGCGAGGTGTTCGACACCGTGGGCGAGCACGGGCAGGTGATCGTGCTCACCTGCAGCCCCGGCCGCTACGACGGCGTCAAAGGCGCGCACCGCATCGACCTGACGGCCTAGTGGGCTCCGGACCCTGGACCGCCCCGCCACACTGCGAGCGCGGGCGCCCCTCGGCAGAATGGGGGACCATGGCAGGCCGACGCCGATGACCATGAACGCCAAACGGCGGCGCACGCACGACAAGCTGGCCCGGCTGCCCGGGGTGCGGCCGGTGCGCCGACCGGTCTCGCCGGGCAGCAACGAACAGTTCGACCTCTACTACGTGCGGGCCGGCCGCAAGTCCGCCCACCCGGTGGTGATCATCCCGGGAGGCCCGGGCGTGGCCTCCGTGCTGATGTATCAAGGTTTTCGGCGGCGTGCCGCCGCGGCCGGCCTCGACGTCATCATGATCGAACACCGCGGGGTGGGCATGTCACGCCATGACGACTCCGGTGCCGACCTGCCGCCGGAGGCGATCACCGTCGATCAGGTAGTCGATGACGTCGCCGCCGTGCTCGAGGACGCTCACGTCGACTCGGCCGTCCTCTACGGCACCTCTTACGGCACCTACGTCGCGGCCGGGGTCGGCGTCCGCCATCCCAGCCTGGTACGGGCGATGGTCCTCGACTCGCCGCTGCTGTCCCACCACGACATCGCGACGGTCCGCGACGCCATGCGCGGGCTGTTGCTGGACGGCAACGGACGGGAGACCGCAACGCTGGCACCGAAGATGCGCAAGCTCGTCGCAGCCGGGGT
>CAYVQQ010000057.1:10062-11951 GCA_964453085.1 uncultured Mycobacterium sp. | reverse complement strand
ATGACCGCCTCGGCGGGGGAATTGGCGGCCCGGATGTACGGCTACGGCGGCCCCGCCCTACTCGACCGCCAGCTCGACCTGCTGCTGGAGGGGCGAACATTGTTGTGGCACGCCTTGTCCCGGTCCACCGATATTCTCAACCGTAAGGTGCCGTACCGCTTCGAGGCCGACCTGGTCAGCCGGATCGCATTCCGTGAACTCGACTACGCGGCCGAACCCGACGGCCTGCCCCTGGACCCGGCCGTGGCGTTGCGTGAAAACATGTCCCCGACGGCGTCTTTCGAGGCAGAGCCCTTCGATCTGGCGGCGGAGATGCCGAGCTTCACCTGGCCCGCGGTGCTGATCTCCGGCGGCCGCGACCTCATCACACCGCCGGCGGGGGCCCGCCGGATCGCTTCGCTGATCCCCGACGCCGTGTTGCTGACGCTGCCGACGATGGCACACAGCGCACTGGACTTCCGCGAGCCCGCGGCCTTGGCCGTCGTCGCAGCGGTGTGGGGAGGGCGACCGGCCACGCTCGCCGCGCAGTCCTCCAGGCTGGACGCACTTCCGCCGCGGGTGGGTGTACGACTGCTGTGGAAGGCGGTCGACGCGGCCGCGGCCGCGGAGGCGGCGCTGCCGTACCCGGCGCCCCTGCGCCGCCGGCTCAGGACCGCATGAAACCGATCGCGGTGTAATCCAGGTCGGCCAGGCCTGCCGCGCCGAAATTGGCCAGCGTGCTGCGTACCGCCACGTCGCCCGGGGACTGGGTCAACGGCAGGCTCAATCCCTCGGCCCAGATGAGCTTGTCGAGGTCGTTGGCCAGCGCCCGCGCTTTGGCGGGATCGAGTTCTTCGAGCGTGCGCTCGATCGCGGCGTCGATCTGCGGGCTCCCGATCTTGCCGAAGTTGCTCGCCCCGTCGGACTGGTAGATCTGGGTCAGCGACGACAGGGGGAACGCGTCGCCCAGCCAGCCGAACTGCGCGATGTCGAAGTCCCCGACGTTGACGTAGTTGCTGAAGAAGCCGCTGCCGGACCGGGCCACCAGGTCGAGCTTGACCCCGATCTGGGCCAGGCTGTGCTGGGCGATCTGGGCAAACACCCGCGATCCCTGCGCGTCGTAGAACAGGTCGCGGATGACCAGCGGGTGGCCGTTCTTCTCCCGGAACCCGCCGTTGAGTTTCCAGCCGAGTGCGTCGAGTTCCCGTCGCGCCGCGGTCGGGTCGTAGGGGACGATGGCGCTGTTGTCCTGGTAGCCCTCCTGGCCCGCGACGTAGATGTGGTTGCCCAGCGCCACCGGGTCGGTGGTGAGCCCGTACTGGACGACCTTGGCGATGGTCTGCCGGTCGATGCCCTTGGACACCGCCTGCCGCAGCGCCTTGTCGGCCAGGATCGATCCGCGGGCACCGTTGAAGGTGAAGTGCGACCAGCTCGGGGCCGGCGCACGACGGATCGAGATGCCCTTGGTGTGCCGGGCGATCGCCAGCTGGTCCACTGTCGCGATGCCGGTGGCGTCGATCGTGTTGTTCTGCAGCGCGGGCAACCGCGCGGCGTCGTCGAGCACCAGATAGGTGATGGAATCCAGTCGCGGCTGCGGCCCCCACCATCTGGGATTGCGGGTCAACACGATGCGCTGTGTGGTGCGGTCCAGGGCGGAGATGATGAACGGCCCCGCCGACGGGCCGGGCCCGGAAAGCTGACCCTTGTTGAACGCCTCGGGTGTGGCGGTCACGCTGGCGGGCAACAGCATGCCGTTGCCGGCGAACATGCCGCGCCACTCGGCGTAGGGCTTGGCGAAGGTCATGATCGCCTGCCGATCGTCGACCCCGCGGGTCACCGAGGCGACGCGGTCCGCGCCGCCGGGCCCGGCGATCTCGAACGCCTTGTCGGCGCCGGACAGCGCGTGGATC
>CAYVQQ010000057.1:0-10052 GCA_964453085.1 uncultured Mycobacterium sp. | reverse complement strand
TCGCCGATGCCGCCGGAGCCGAAGGCCCAGAAGTCGCGCCAGGTGACCGGCGTGCCGTCTGACCACACCGCCTGCGGGTTGATCGTGTAGGTCACCACCTGAGGGGAGGTTCCGGTGAGTTCGACGCTGCTGAAGTAGTTGGTGTCAACGATCGTCGAGCCGTCCGGCCGGATGATGAACGCCCTCGGCAGCGTGGCCTTCATCATCGCCGCCACCTCCGCCGAATTGCCGTCGATGTGGAGGATGTTGAAGTTGGGCGGGAAGTCGCTCAGCGCCAGCTTCAGGTTGCCGCCGTCGCGCAGCGTGGCGGGATCGCGCGGGTTGATGTCGCTGCCCGAGCCGATCCTGGCCTTCGTGGCGGTCTCAGGCGCCAGGTTGATCGCCGAGCAGCCGGAAAGCACCAGAGCGGCGACGAGTAGCATCGCCGCGCTCAGCGCGCGCCGGCTAGCCACGCCTGCTCGGATCCGGTTGCGGCACCGCGCCGAGCAACCGACGGGTGTACTCGTGCTGCGGGTTGCCGAAGACCGCCGCGCTGGGGCCCTGTTCGACGATCGTGCCGGCGTGCATCACGGCCACGTCATGGGCCAGGTGTTTGACCACCGAAAGGTCATGGGAGACGAACAGATACGACAAGCCGAACCGCTCCTGTAGGTCGAGCAGCAGGTTGATGATCCCCGCTTGGATGGAGACGTCGAGGGCCGACACGGGTTCGTCGAGCGCCAGGATCTTGGGCTGCAACGCCAGCGCCCGGGCGATGCCGATGCGCTGCTTCTGCCCGCCCGAGAAGTCGGCGGGATAGCGTGCCGCGTCGGCGTGCCGCAATCCCACGATACCCAGGAGCTCGGACACCCGCGCGTTGGTGTCGGCCTTGTCGAACCCGTTGGCGCGCAACGGTTCGGCGATCAGCTCGAAGACCGGGAGCCGCGGGTCCAGGGATGCGACCGGGTCCTGGAACACGACCTGGATGTCGCGGCGCAGCGCTCGCCGGCTCGCGGGGTTCAGCGCGGCGACATCGCTGCCCAGTACCTCGATCGAACCCGATTGCGGCTCAACCAGTTCCAGGATCTCGTGCAATGTGGTCGACTTGCCCGAGCCGGACTCGCCGACGATGCCCAGCGTGCGGCCCTGCCGTAGCTCGAAGCTGACGCCGTCGACGGCGCGCACCTCGCCGATCGTGCGCCGCAGCACCACGCCCTTGGTCAGCGGGTAGGTTTTGACCAGGTCGCGGACTCGAACGACGACCGCTGATCCGCCGGGTTCCGGGGCGCGGGAGGTGGTCTCGACCCCGTAGATCTCCGCGGCGCTGCGCCCGTTGACCTGTCCGGTGCGCACGCACGCCGCCCGATGCTCGGTCCCCACCAACACCAAGTCCGGTTCCTGCACCCGGCATTCGTCGACCACCAGCGGGCAGCGCGGGGCGAACGGGCAGCCCGGCTCGAGGCCGGCCAGCGAAGGGGGAGCCCCGGGGATGGGAACCAGCCGGGTGCCCTGCACGGCGTCCAGCCGGGGAACAGAGCCTAAAAGGCCTACAGTGTAAGGCATTCGGGATTCTCGGTAGAGGTCGTGCACCCCGGCGGACTCGACGACCCGCCCCGCGTACATGACCAGCGCGCGGTCGGCGAACTCGGCCACCACGCCAAGGTCGTGGGTGATGATCAGTACCCCGGCGCCGGTGATGTCGCGTGCCGTCTTGAGCACCTCCAGGATCTGCGCCTGCACCGTGACGTCCAGCGCGGTGGTCGGCTCGTCGCAGATCAGCAGGTCGGGATTGTTGGCGATCGCGATCGCGATCACCACCCGTTGCCGCTCGCCACCGGAGAGCTCGTGCGGGAACGCGTGGGCCCGCCGCTCGGGACGGGCGATCCCGACCAGTTCGAGCAATTCCGCCGCGCGCCGGCGCGCCTCCCCGCGGCCGATACGCGGCTGATGGACCTCGATCGCCTCGGCGACCTGGTCGCCCACGGTGTAGACGGGGGTCAGCGCGGACATCGGATCCTGGAACACCATGCCGACCGACTTGCCGCGGAACCGCGACATCGGGCCGTCGCCGAGGCCCAGCAGCTCGGTGCCCCGCAACCGCACCGAGCCGCGCACCCGGGCGTACTCGGGCAGCAGCCCCACGACAGCCATCGCGGACACGGACTTGCCCGAGCCCGACTCGCCCACCATCGCCACGACCTCGCCGGGGTCCACGCTGTAGCTGATGCCGCGCACCGCGGTCACCGGCCCGGCATCGGACGGGAAGGTGACGGCCAGGTCGGTCACCTCCAGCAGTGAACTCACCGGGCGCCGCCGCGTGATGTCGTGCTGCCGGGGTCCAGCGCGTCCCGCAGGCCGTCGCCGGTCAGGTTGGCGCACATCAGGATCAGCACCAACACCCCGGCCGGAAACAGGAAGACCCACGGGAAGGTGGTCGCGGACGGGGTGCCGTTGGCGATCAGGGTGCCCAGTGAGACGTCCGGCGGCTGGATCCCGAACCCGAGATAGCTCAGGCCGGTTTCGGCCAGGATGGCCGAGGCGACGTTGAGCGCGGCGTCGATGATCAGGATGGACGCCACGTTGGGCACCACGTGCCCAACGATGATGCGGCGGCTGGACACGCCCATATACCTTGCCGCCCGGATGAATTCACGCTCGCGCAGGCTCAGCGTCATGCCGCGCACCATCCGCGAGCTGACCATCCAGCCGAAGCCGGCCAGCAGCAGCACCAGCATCAGGATGCTGGCCGAATTCTTGGTTCGCGGGGTGACGATGGCGATCAGGATGAAGGCCGGCACCACCAACAGAAGGTCGACCACCCACATCAGCGCCCGGTCCCGCCAGCCGCCGAAATAACCCGCGACCGAGCCCACCGTCGCGGCGATGGTGGTGGAGATGAACGCTACACAGACGCCGATCAGCATCGACTTCTGCATTCCGCGCACGATCTGGGCCAGCAGGTCCTGGCCCATCGCGTTGGTGCCCAGCCAGTGCCGGGTGTTGGGCGGCTGCAGCAGCGCGTGGAAATCGAGGTCCTGGTAGGAGTAGGGCAGCAGCGGCGGCAGTGTGTAACATCCGACGAACAACAGCGCCAGCAGCGTCAGAGAGACCACCGCGCCCCGGTTGCGGGCGAACCGCCGCAGCACCAGGGCGCGCTGCGAGGTGAACTCCGCGGCGGCGGACTCGAGGCGCGTCACGAGACCCGCACCCGTGGGTCGAGGGCCGCGTAGAAGACGTCGGAGAGCAGCCCGGCCAGCAACACCACGGTGCCGGAGAACAGGGTGATGGCGGCGATGATGTTGGTGTCCTGGGTCGCGATGCCCTGCACCAGCCACTCGCCCATCCCGTGCCAGCCGAAGATCTTCTCGACGAACACCGCCCCGGTGACCAGCCCGGCGACCCCGTAAGCGAACAACGTGGCCAGCGGGATCAGCGCGGTGCGCAGCCCGTGTTTGACCAGGGCGCGTCGGCGGGTGAGCCCCTTGGCGCGGGCCGTGCGGATGAAATCCTGGCCCAGCACGTCGAGCATCGCGTTGCGCTGGTACCGGCTGTAACCCGCCGCCGCACCCAGCGCCAGCGTCAGCGACGGCAGGATCAGGTGCCGCAGCCGGTCGAGCAGGTGCACCCAGGTGCCGCCCTGCACGCCCGGCGACGTCTCCCCCGTGTAGTCGAACAGGTGTATGCCCAGCGCCCAGTTCACCCGCAGCGCCCCGAGGATGAGCAGGTTGGCGATGACGAAGGTCGGGGTGCTCAGCACCAGCAACGCCACGGCGGTCACGAGGCGGTCGCTGAGCCGGTACTGCCGGATGGCACCCCACGCGCCGGCCACCACCCCCAGCACCGTGCCCACCACCGAGCCGATGATCAGCAGGCGCAGGGTGACACCGACGCGACGCCACAGTGTGGAACCGACGGGCTGGCCGGTGATGGTGGTTCCGAAATCGCCCCGAACGGCGTGGGCGGCCCAGTCGGCGTAGCGGATCGGGACCGGTTTGTCCAAGCCGAGGGCGTGGGCCTTGGCGTCGATGACCGCCTGCGGCGGCCGGGGGTTCCGCTGCAGCAGGCTGTCCAGCGGCCGGAAGGCGTACGAGGTCAAGCAGTAGGTGAGGAAGGACGCCAGCGTCAGCAGCACGACATAGTTGAGCAACCGGCGCGCCAGGAAGCGGATCATGCCCGACTGGTCCGACCGTGTCGCATGGGGACAGGTTATCGAGCGGGGACGTGTCCCCGCGGGAGGTTCGTGTTCGATGTCGTCAGCGGGAAGCGCGACGGAGGCGCGCCGTGGCGTTCAGCCGCCCGAGCCGTAGGGGCGGGTCAGGATCTCCATGAAGTGCCCGGCGGGATCCAGGAAGTAGACGCCGCGCCCGCCATCGTTGTGGTTGATCTCACCGGGTCGGCTCTGCCGCGGGTCGGCCCAGTGCTGCAGGCCGCGCGAGCGGATCTTGCCGTAGATCGCGTCGAAATCCTGCTCGGAGACCAGGAACGCGTAGTGCTGGCGCTTGATGTCCTCACCCGGGGCGACGTCGGCGTAGTCGAGGCTGACGCCGTGCTCGAGTTCGACGACCAGGAAGTGGCCGAACGGTTTTGGACTGGGCAGGCCGAACAGTTCGGTGAGGAACTCCGCGGACTTGTGCTGGTCGCGGGCCGCGACAATGGTGTGGTTGAAGCTGATGCTCATCGTGGCTACCTCCCTACGGCGTCCCGCGAGTGTCCGTGTCGGTCCAGCGACACGCCGTCGCGGCTGTCAACGTGCGCACCCTCGCGGAAACGACTCGATGCGACTACTTCGGTGCGGTGGGCTCCACGGCGATGCTGTCGGCCCGATCTCGCGGACCGGCTCGTAGGCCACGCCCAGCCCGTCCAGATGTGCTGCTCAAGCCCACCCTGATCATGCTGCCAGATTCGGCGGACATCGGTGTCGCGCCAGGCGCGGGGACTACCAGGACCTCGACTAGGTGCGGCGCGCCGCCGACGTGGCCGGTGGCTCTAGCCGACCCGCTCGTCGACGCTGACGGGGGCGGGGGGCTGGCCCTTGCGCAGCGTGGCCAGCAGCTCCCGGTAGGGCCCGACGAGGTAGACGGTGTCGCCGGCGCGCAGCCAGGCGTCGCGGCGCGGATGCAGATTCAGGGGCGCGTCGTGTCGGGTGATCGCGATCACGCGGGTTCGGGTGGACAGTTCGAGCATCCGGAGCCCGTCGAGTTCGCTGCCGGCAGCAACATGCATGGCGCCGACCATGAAGGACCGCTGCCCGACCGAGAACGTGCTGAGCACCTGCAGGCCCATCGCGGCCCCGATGAACCACGGCACGGCCAGGTCGACGGTCGAGCGGACGTGTTCGAATCCGAACCGCTGCGCGACCGCGCTGCCCAGCGTGCGGTCGTAGATGCGCAGCACGATCGGCACGTGGGGCCGGTGGACGTGCGGCATCGTCCGCGGGCCCAGCATCTCGCGCAGCACGATCCCGGTCTCGATGTTGACCATGTCATCCTGGGTGAGCACCGCGACCGCGCGGGCATGGTCGATGCGGGCCGACTCGAGGGTCTGGCGCAGCGTTGCATCCCCAAAGATCACCGGCACGTCGAGCTGGGCCGCCGATGACAGGTACCGGCTGTTCTCGTCGCGTTCGATGACGGCGACGTCGTAGCCGGCGGCGGTCAGATCGCTCACGACGCGGATGCCGAACGAGCCGAGCCCGACGACGATGATGTGGTTGCGCAGATGGCTGGCCTGTCGCCGCCCGGCCGAGTGGGCGAAGCGGCGCGACAGCAGCAGGTCGGCGATGAACGCGACCAGCAACGCGGTCGTCGTGACTCCGGCGAACATCAACATGATGCTGAACAGCCGCAGCCACGTCGGCTGGTGCAGGAAGCTGAAGTCGCCGTAGCCCACCGTCGCGATCGTCTCGGTGCTGAAGTACAGCGCGTCGATCCATGTCATCGCGGCACGGGGCTCATAGCTGAAGCGCAGCAACACGGTCGACCCGAGCCACAGGGTCGTTGAGGCGGCCAGCGCGCGGTAGAACATCGGGTTGACGTCATGACGCAGTGTGCGTACGGCGTAGAACACCCGCTGCAGTCGCGGCGGGTGGGTGCGTGTACGGCGGCGTGGAGGCGTCCTGATGCCGCAGCAGGCCAACTCCTCGGGGGTGCCGATCATCACGGTCAGATCGCCGGCCTGGACCCGCAGGTCCCGGCCCGGGCATGGTACGACTTTGCCGGGCGTCTCGGAGTTCTTGCCGTGGATGACCGCCACCGGTGCCAGGTCGCCGAAAATGTCGCGGAGTCTGCCGTCACGCGGCACCTGGGCGTCGGAGACGACGAACTCGATACCCGCCGCTTCGATCGGGTGTGCCTTGTGGGACAGGCAGGCCTCCACGACTGACGGGGCGGCGAGGTCGGCGACGTCGAGGATCGCGCCCGGACCGTTATCGTCGGCCACCGCCTCGCGCAGCACGCTGTTGCCCAACCGCGCCACCACACGCACGTCCGGGTTGGCTTTGCGCGCCAGCAGTGCGATCTCGAGGTTGGTTGCGTCGTCGTCGCCGGCGCAGACGACCGCGGCGGCCGTGGCTATCCCGGCGGCGTGGAGATCGGCGGGGCTGCCGAGCTTGACGATGCTCACGCCGGCGTTGTTGAGTTCTTCGACGATCGTCGCGGCCAGTGAGTCGTCGCCGCTGACGATGATGTGGCGGCGCACGTTCAGGCGCGTTTCGAGGTCGGCTCGTCCGACATAAGCCCCCCGCCTCTGACGGTGTCGATGTTAGCTGGTCGTTATGACTATCGGTCACCGCGCCGATTTCTGCCAGCGATGAGTCCGAACACCCGGACGTACCGGCGCGTGGGGCGGCCCCCACCCGAGCGGCCGTGATACTGGTCAGGTGCCCAGCATCGAACGCCTCGCGTCACGCGAGATCTACCGGAATCCGTGGCTGTCGATCCGCGAGGACGACATCCGGTTCCCCAACGGCGCCACCGGCATCTACAGCGTGGTGGACAAGCCGGACTACGCGCTGGTGATGCCCTACGACGGGCACCGTTTCCGCCTCGTCGAACAGTTCCGGTATCCGCTCGGTGTGCGGTGCTGGGAGTTCCCTCAGGGCACCGCGGCCGAGGAGCTCGAGCCGGCCGAGCTGGCCGAACGGGAGCTGCGGGAGGAGACCGGCCTACGAGCGGCGTCGTTCGAGGCGCTGGGCCGGATCGACACGGTGCCCGGAATGACCAGCCAGCGCGGCTGGGTGTTCCTGGCCACCGGGATCGTCGAAGGTGAGCACGATCGGGAGCCCGAGGAACAGGACATGCGTGATGCGTGGTTCGCCCGCGACGACGTCGAACAAATGATCCGCTCGGGGGTGATCGCCGATGCGCAGTCGCTGGCCGCTTACAGCCTGTTCCTGTTGCGCCGGCCATGAAGCGTTCGGCGTGACCGGCCGGTGTACGACGGGCACCCCTCACTGCGGTCTCGTCGCCGATGAGGAGCACACCGTCGCCCAGCCCGCAGGCGTGGCGCAATTCCGGTATCGCGGCGCCGCCGAGCCTTCAGCACGAAGGGCCGTCGGCCAGGCCCCGCGGCACCGGCCGCCAACGACTCCGGCAACGGTCGGTACAGGAACCGGTCAGCCCGCGATCGGCTCCAGCAGTGCACCGCTGATCACCCGGCTGTGTTGCCCGTGCACGTCGACGGGAACATCGCCCATCAAGGTGACCCGATGCATGAGCCGACTCTGATCGTCGTAGTCGTCCACGCCGCGGTGCTGGGTTGCGCGGTTGTCCCACACGGCAACGTCACCCGGCTCCCAGCTCCATCGAACAGTGTTCTCCGGCACGGTGATTCGCCGTTGCACCAACTCGAGCAGCACGCGTGACTCGTAGCTGTCCAAACCGCAGAACCTCTCAACGAACTCCCCTGCCAGCAGGGCGCGTTCACCGGTCTCGGGGTGTACCAGCACGACAGGATGCTCGGTGCGGAAGCTAGGCTTTTCATACGACTCCCGCAGCGCGCGCTGCAGGTCGGTGGGGGTGTCGGGCGTGGTGTAGACGTAGTCGAACCGGTTGCTGTGCACCGCCCACAGGTTCTCGGTGAGCCGCTTGAGCGGCTCGGGCAGTGCAGCGTAGGCCGCCGCGGTGGACGCCCACAGCGTTGACCCGCCGTAGCTGGGCAGGGTGACCGCCCGAAGGATCGACGCCTTGGGAAAATTCGCGGCGAACGTCATGTCGGCGTGCCAGCGGGTGGCCTTGCCATATTCGGAGCTGATCGGTGCGATGATCGGTGGGCTGCCCGCAATGAACTGCGCGGCAGGATGGCCGATAGGAGTGCCCAAAAGGCTGGCGAACGCGAGCTGCTGGTCGTCGTCGAGGTGATGCTGGTCGCGGAAAAAAACCACCTTGTGGTCTAGCAGCGCTCGGCGAATTGCGTTGATTGTGTCCGCGTCGAGGTCGCCCCCGAGCCGGATACCGTCGACTCGGGCACCGATACGGCTGCCCAACTTCGTCACGCTGAATGTGTGTTTCACCTGGAACGGGGCGGAGATGCCCATTGTTGTCCTCTCTGACCGAAGTCGGATGTGGTCGATTGACAACCCGACTGAATCCAATGTAGCCCTGTGACTACATGTCCGGGCGCCGCCGGCTTGGCGTCGGTGGATCAGCCGAAACTCGGGCGGAAAGACGGTCGGTTCGCGAGCGGCGCCCGCGGCCGTTGCCCGAACGACGCTTCGGCACCACGCCCGGCGTCGGCGTCGATGCTGTCTGCTCTGCAGCAGAGGTTCTCGGCCCGATCCGAAGCGGACGTCTCGGCTCATCGGCGATGTCCCGACGCACCGCGGTGCGACCCACGCGGTCGGTCCCGCTGGGGGTATTCATTGGAAGTAGTACCGATCGCGGCCGAGCGCTGCATGCCTGGAAGCTTGAATCCTCCCCACGGCTAAAGCCGGGGGATTCCTGCTCAGGAGCCGGAACGCGCGCAGCGGCACATTGCGCGCCGGCAAGCCTAAGCCACCGGGTCAGCGCGGCCGGCCCCGGATCGGAGAGCGGTGTCGGCCGCCGGTGGCAGGCTGGGCGGCATGAGCGGAGTCCGCTTCCACCACGTCTGCGAGGTCTGCGGCCGCGACGAGGTCCTCGCCCCGGACGAGGCGCACGCCGCCGGCTGGGACTACCCGCCGCGGATGGGGGTCTTCGGGCTCGTCTCGCCGCGGGTGTGTCCGAAATGTCCTATGGCGCAGACGGTGTGGTGGGCGGTGACGGTGGACGGATACACCGCTGAGATGCTGACCGACCGGCAGCGCGCGGCTGTCGAGCGGATGCTGGCCGAGCCCGAGAGTCTCGCGGTGGCCCCGGAGGAGGACGAGAACTGACCGGTCAGGCGAGCGCAGGCCCCGTCCTTCAGGGCAGGGAGGACGTCAACCGCGTGCACTCGGCGGCTGGCCCCGGCTCGGGTTGGCGTCCCGGAACCGAGAGGTTCCAGACATCGGGACTCCTCGGCGAGGTCTAGCGGGGCGATTGGGGCGGCCGCAATAACCTCGGCCGCCAGTCCTGGCCTTCGTGTCGATCTTGCGCCGTCATACAGTCTAAGATGGTTGTATGACAATGCTTAGCTTTCGTGTCGACGACGAGGACGCGGCCGCGGTCGAGCAGTGGGCACGTCGGCTGCACATTGATCGGTCTGAGCTGCTTCGCGAGGCACTCCGACGCCACCTGGCCGAGCTCACGGCAGACCAAGACGTTCAGGCATACTCTGAGCAGCCTGTGACCGATGAGGAGAAGGCCCTCTCCGAGATCGCCGATTGGGGACCTGCCGAGGACTGGGCTGACTGGGCCGATGCGGCGCGGTGAACTGTGGTTCGCCGCGACACCCGGCGGCGACCGGCCCGTACTTATTCTCACGAGAGATCCGGTTGCTGACCGGATCGGCGCGGTCGTCGTAGCCGCATTGACCCGCACCCGTAGGGGACTGGTTTCCGAGCTAGGACTGACCGTCGCCGACGACCGTGTACCAAGCGATTGCGTTGTCAATTTCGACAACATTCATACGCTGCCGCGCGCTGCGCTCCGACGCCGGATCACTCGCTTGTCTCCGGC
>CAYVQQ010000056.1:0-14318 GCA_964453085.1 uncultured Mycobacterium sp. | reverse complement strand
CATCGCGGGCGTAGTTGAACACCAGAGTGCCCCAATCGGGGTGCTCGCCCTGCCGGGGGTCGGCGTGCTCGTATAGCGCTGTGCCGTCGAAGCGGGCCAAGGCCCAGTCGTCCCTGGGGAAGTGGGCGGCCACCCAGTCGACGAGTACGCCAATCCCTGCCTGGTGCAGCCGATCCACCAGGTAGCGCAGGTCGTCTGGACTGCCGAACTGTGCCGCTGGTGCGTAGTAGCCGGTCACCTGGTAGCCCCAGGAGCCCGAGAACGGGTATTGCGCCAGCGGGAGAAACTCCACGTGTGTGAATCCGAGATCGGCAACATACTGTGGGAGGACTTCGGCCGCCTCCCGATAGGTCAGAGGCCGCCACGACCCGTCGTCGTCCTGGATCTGCCGCCACGACCCGAGATGGCACTCATAGATCGAGATCGGGGCGCGCATCAGATTCACGGCGGACCGGTCGGTGATCCACTGACCGTCTTGCCAATCGTGTGTGCTGCGGGTGACGATACTGGCGGTGGCCGGCGGCATTTCCGCCGCGAACGCGAAGGGGTCGGCTCGCAGACTGTGGTGCCCATCTTGGCTGACGATCTCGTACTTGTACCGAGCACCTGGGCCGACACCGGGCAGGAAAATCTCCCAGACCCCTGAACTACCCAGCACCCGCATCGGGTGAACCCGGCCGTCCCAGCCGTTGAAGTCCCCGACGACGCGCACGCTTCGGGCGTTGGGTGCCCAGACGGCAAACGACGTCCCGCACAACCCTTGGTGGATGCGCACGATGGCGCCCAGGTGACACCAAAGCCGCTCGTGGCGACCCTCGCCCAGCAGGTGCAGGTCCATCTCCCCCAGCGTCGCCGAGTAGCGGTAGGGATCGTCGAAGTATGTCGTCGTCCCGTTGTGGTCGGTGGACTCGAGGCGGTATGCGGGCACCGTATCTGCCTGCAGCACACCGGCGAAGACACCGGCGGCATGGATACGGTGCATCGGGACTCGCGCCCCGTCGGTCAGCATTGCCATCCCCGTCGCGTCCGGGCGCCAGCTGCGGATCACCACCTCGACTCGTCCGGCATTGTCCGTGTGCAGGTGCGGGCCGAGAATTTGGTGTGGATCGTGATGATCGCCCGCGGTGATCCGTTCGATGTCTTCCTGGCACATCAAGCCCAGCCGTTCGACTGATGCGCTCACGGCCGTTCCGTTCCCGGCCAGGCACCGCCGGAGGCTCGACACGTCGCGTCGCGCGTCGCACAAGCTCCGGAATTGCCAGGTGGCCAAGCCGTATCCGACACCAAGGCGCTGAGCATGGTTGGACCGGCCGAACGCCGCGTCGCCTCGATGAACGGCACCATGTCACGCCGTCTCACTGCAACGATCCCCACGAGGAAGTCGCCGGGGGTCTTCTCGACCCCAATCGCCACCGCTGACCAGCACGAAAAACGGGTCAACACCACCGAGCGCTCCATTCCGTACCCCCGCCTGCCTTGCATCTTGGCGCTGAGGAGGACTCGGAAACAGGGACGAAAGTCCCTACCGCTGGCTCAGCGCGCAAGCGAGAGGCACCGCAACACCGCGTGGACCGATGCTGTACTGCTCATCGACGAGATTCGTGTCCCCTGACCGGCGCTTCTGGCGCGTCTACAGGCGGGCAATCCGTATTGGCCGTCAGTGGCCGCCTTCATGGCCGTCGACGGTCTCCTGCCGGTATATTCCGCTACGCATCAATTGTCCTATACCGCAATACTAATCCCGAGTGGCGACGCACTGTATTACCGAAACGTCCTCAATCGGCATGTGGAACTCACCGCGCCAGGCAACCGCTCATGGTCCCGATGAATCCACGAAACATGCGAATTCGGTGGCACCACATGGCATGTCGATGGCCGTTGACCGAGGTCGCGTCGCGCCGGGGTGGACGATCGGAAAAGGGGTCGACCAGTCGCGGTGTGATCCATGTTGATGTGCGGCCTGATCCGTATCAACCTTCCTTTCCGGACCCATGATCGACCACGCGACGGGGATTCGCGCCTTGACGATCTGTGCGGGGTGCGGTTTACTTGCTCCGGTTCCTGCACAACTGTGCATACATGCACGCGTGTGGCTGCGCACAAGTCAGTGCGGCCAAAATGGCGTTCTGGTGAGAGGAGGTGAGGGACGCGATGAGTCCCGGTGACAGTAGTGAGTCTGCGGCGATGACCGATCCGTTCCCCTCCGGTCGGGACCCGTTCCCATCCATCTGGGATTCTGTGTCGGCGGTTTAGGTCCGCATAGGCGTCCAGCGCTTTCGGGGTCGTAGCTCGGGCGGTGGTTGTTGGTGTGGCGTTGATCCGAGCCGTTGCACGGATTTTCACTGGAGATCTCCCCTTCTTCTCGGGGGGAACTCGACGTTGTCGACCAAGTAGGCACCTCTTCGGTGGTGTGTCCGGTTGGCTGTAGCGGCCAACCGTGCTGCCGTTGAGCGGATTTCGCGGCAGCGCGCTGCCCCGATCCAGGCCGCCGACTCAGTCCGTTGCGACCGCTAGGCCGCGGGGTTCACCGCATCGCCGGGGGCACCCCCCGCACAGTACTTACTTCTTGCCGTGGGAACTCAACGTACCAACGGCGGCGGCAGAAGGTCCGCGTCGGTGTGGGTTTCATTCCGCTGCGACGCCAACCCGCGTGGGCCCAATCGACATCACTGCATGAATAGAAAAGCCTTCTCAGATCGGATTAGAAAGGACAACCCCATGACGAAAGCGGCTACGCCTACCGGGCCTACCGGTGACGCCACGAACGTAGTCCAGCGCACTGCCCACCTCGACGAGCTGCATGTCGGTCATATCAATGGCGCCATGGGCACCATCGCCCACGGCGATGTCGCGCCTCGGGACGGTTGGCGCAAGAAGCTGGTCACCCTTCTCGCGGTCGTCGGGCCCGGCTTGATCGTGATGGTCGGCGACAACGACGCCGGCGCGTTCGGCACCTACGGGCAGGCCGGCCAGAACTACGGCACCACCTTGTTGTGGAGCCTGCTCCTGCTGATCCCCGTGTTGTATGTGAACCAGGAGATGGTGCTGCGGTTGGGTGCAGTGTGCGGGGTGGGGCACGCTCGGCTGATCCTGGAGCGGTTCGGAAAGTTCTGGGGCGCGTTCAGCGTCATCGATCTGTTCATCCTCAACGCGATGACCATCGTGGTCGACTTCATCGGGGTCAGCCTGGCGGCGTCCTATCTGGGGCTGCCGAAACTGCCGATGGTGCTGGTGAGCGCTGTCGCGGTGATCGCGCTGGTCAGCACCGGCAGCTTCCGGACGTTTGAGCGGATCGCCCTGGCCACAGTGGCCGGCTCATTGCTGCTGGTCCCGATGGTCGTACTGGTGCACCCACCTGTTGGTCAGATCGCCCACGGCATGCTCGTGCCGGGTCTGCCGGCCGGCGCGAACATCTCCGACGTGCTGCTGCTGCTGATCGCGATCGTGGGCACCACCGTCGCGCCCTGGCAACTGTTCTTCCAGCAGTCCTACGTGATCGACAAGCGCCTCACACCGCGGTTCATCAAGTACGAGCGCGCCGACCTGCGCATCGGAGTGTTCATCGTGATCATCGGCGCGTTGGCGATCATGTCGGCCAGCGCGATGGCGTTCGCCGGCCGCCCCGGATTCGGCGAGTACAGTGACGCTGCCGGGGTCGCCGCGGGCATCGGCGCGGTGTCGCATGCCGCCGGGGTGATCTTTGCGATCGCGTTGCTGGATTGCGCGCTGCTCGGTGCCACCGCGGTCGGCTTGGCCTCCAGCTACGCCTTGGCCGACGTGTTGTCGCTCAAGCACTCGCTTCACCGGCCCGTGCACAAAGCACCCGCGTTCTACGCCACCTATGCGGCGTTGATCGCCGTCGCCGCCGCGTTGGTGGTCATCCCGGGTGTGCCGTTGGGTTTGCTCACCCAGGGTGTGCAGGTGCTGGCGGGGGTGTTGCTGCCCTCGGCAACGGTGTTTTTGCTGCTGCTCTGCAACGACAGGGCAGTGCTGGGGCCGTGGGTCAACGGCACGAAGCTCAACGTGTTCACCGGCATGGTGGTGTGGGTGCTGGTGCTGTTGTCGATCATCTTGACCGCCAGCGTGCTGTTCCCCGACATCGCTCCCGCGGCGATCCTGGGCATTCTGGGCGGCGGGGCCGGCGTCGGCGCGGGGCTCGGGATCCTTGTCGCGGTTCGGTCCCGGCGTCAGAAAATCCAGCGTCGCCTTGCCGTGGCCGCCGGACTCATCGATGCCTCGGAGCCCGCGGAGCAACCATCGGAAGCCGACCGCAAGACCTGGCGGATGCCGCCGTTGTCCGAGCTGGCCAGACCCGACCTGTCCAGCCTGCGCATCGCGGGTCTGGCCGTGTTGCGTGGCTATCTCCTGCTGGCGTCGGTGCTGGTCATCGTCAAGATCGTCCAGCTCAGCCTCGGCCAATAACCCACCCAACCCGCCGCATCGATTGAGAAGGGAGCGACGATGGACGCGACCCTTTCACCCGCTGACCCTCGCACGCTGCGCACGCTCGTCGAGGCCAGCGACAGCGTCGAGCTGAAACTCGTGGTGCCCGAACGTGCGGGACGCCGTGTCCTCACCGAGCTGGGCGTCGATCTGTTCGACGCCCAGCTACGCCACGTGTTCTTCCTCGACACGCCCGCCCTCGCCCTCAGTGCGGCGGGCATCATCGTGCGGGTACGTCGGACCAAACACGCCAAGGACGACTCGGTCATCAAACTCCGGCCGGCACAACCTGCTCAACTCGCCTCGGACCTGCTCCACCGCAACGGAATCAAAGTCGAGATCGACGTCACCGCCACCCGCCATGTCTGCTCGGCGTCGTTTCGAGCGCGACTGGGCGACGGCACGGTCGCGCGCGTCCTCGCCGCAACCGCGCCGGTGGGCTCGATGTTCACACCGGCACAGCAACAGTTCTTCTCCGAGCACGCCCCCGCCGGCATCACCCTGGAGGATCTGTGCATCTTTGGCCCGATCGTGACGCTCAAGCACACGCACAGCCCCGGTGTGCTGGGACGGCCGCTGACCGTCGAGCTGTGGACCCACCCCGTCGCCCCCGCGCTTCTGGAACTCTCAACCAGAACGCCACCGGCCGAGACGACACAAACGATCTCCCGCTGGCGCGCTTTCCTGATCCGCCACCAGATCACACCGGGCGACAACAATTGGACCAAGACCCAGACTGCGCTGACGGCGTTGACCGACAGTCCACACCTATGCGCCCGACACCCCATGGCACCGGCTCCGCAGAATCAGCACGTCTGAGCCGGGACAACCCGCGGGGCCGCCAGACCGCCGCGCGAGTCCTCGGCCGTTCACGGCGGAACCGGATCCGTTAATCCGCCGTCAATCCCGCAGCCCCGCAGGTGGTCTCGATGCACTTGGACCCAGCGCAGCGTTCTGCCACATTGCCGTGCTGATCGCCTCCGTGTAATCCATCAATCGAGAGGACCGCGATGACAACCTCATTGACCATCGCCGACTTTGCCCTACGCCTGGGGGTGGGCCTGGGCTGCGGGGCGCTGATCGGCGTGGAACGCCAGTGGCGGGCCCGAACGGCGGGGCTCCGCACCAACACCCTCGTTGCAGCAGGGGCGACAATGTTCGTTTTGTACGCGGTGGCCGTGACCGACGTGACCAGTCCGACCCGAGTCGCCTCCTACGTCGTCTCCGGCGTGGGATTCCTCGGCGGAGGCGTGATCTTGCGGGACGGACTCAACGTGCGCGGACTCAACACCGCCGCGACGCTGTGGTGCGTGGCAGCCGTCGGTGTCCTGGCTGCCGCGGGCCTGGTGGTATTCGCGCTCATCGCCACCGCCGCGATCATCGCGACCCATCTACTGGGACGCCCGCTGGGGCGGTTGCTCGATGACGACAACCCGGCACAACCCGACGACGACCCGCAACCGCACTGGCTGCATCTCACCTGCAGCCCCGAGGCCCAGCCACACGTGCGCGCCCACATCGTCGCCCACACAGGCGGCCACGGGCTGATTGTGAACGGCATTTGCAGCGGCCCGGCCGGCGAAACCGCCACGATGACAGCCTCCCTGCTGGTCAACGGCGACGCACCCGTCCGACTCGGGCACCTGGTCGCCGAACTCATCCAGTTGCCGGGCGTGCTCACGATCAGCTGGCACGCAGGCAAAGGTCCCGACGAGGACGCACCGACGGCAGCTGAATCGTCCCGGGTTCGTGCACACCGGCTAAGGCGCGACACGCAGCCGGCATAACCAGGAGAAGACGATCCAGCGTGCTGCGGTGATGCGTCGCAGGGCTTCGGCACCGCACGGCGTCGCGGCGTTCAGTTCGGGCGGTGCTAGAGAGCTTTGGCGAACGCCCGTAACGCCTCGACCTGCGCGCGATCCAACGACGGACGCACGGTTCGGCAGGCTGCCTCGAGGTCGGCGGACGTCACGTCGGTGGCGTCGATGGAGCGTCGCATCGCCGCCAGCGCGGCCTCCCGCAGCAGCGCCACGCAGTCGGCGGCGCTGTAGCCCTCGAGGCCGGCGGCCACGTCGTCGAGGTTCACGTCGGCGTTCAGCGGTATCGATTTGCCCGCGGTGCGCAGGATGTCGCGGCGCGCGGCGGTGTCGGGCGGTTCGACGAACACCAGCCGTTCCAGCCGCCCGGGCCGCAGCAGCGCGGGGTCGATCAGGTCGGGGCGGTTGGTGGCGCCGAGCACGACGACGTCGCGCAGCGGGTCGATGCCGTCGAGTTCGGTCAGCAGCGCGGCCACCACCCGGTCGGTCACCCCGGAGTCGAAGCTCTGCCCGCGCCGGGGCGCCAGCGCGTCGACCTCGTCGAGGAACACCAGCGACGGCGCGGAGTCGCGGGCCCGGCGGAACAGCTCCCGGACCGCCCGTTCGCTGCTGCCCACCCACTTGTCCATCAGCTCGGAGCCCTTGACGGCATGCACGCTCAGCTGCCCGGTACTGGCCAGCGCGCGGACCACGAAGGTCTTGCCACAGCCGGGCGGGCCGTAGAGCAGCACGCCGCGGGGCGGGTCGACGCCCAGCCTGGCGAAGGTGTCGGGATGCTTCAGCGGCCACAGCACCGCCTCGGTCAGCGCCTGTTTGGCTGCGGCCATGTCGCCGACGTCGTCGAGGGTGACCCCGCCCACCTGCAGGTCGACGGCCAGGTCCTGGCCGGTCGAGCGGGACAGCGGCCGGATGATGCCGAGGGCGCCGGCCAGGTCGTCCTGGTTCAGCCGGGGCGGTCGTCCGTCGGTGCTGGCCCGGGACGCGGCCCGTAGTGCCGCCTCGCGTATCAGCGCAGCCAGATCGGCGACGACGAAACCCGGTGTGCGGGCGGCGATCTCGTCGAGGCAGAGGTCGCCGGTGGGCACCGGCCTCAGGAGGGCCTCCAGCAGCGCCTCGCGGGTCGCGGTGTCCGGCAGCGGCAGGCGCAGCTCGCGGTCGCACAAATCAGGGGCGCGCAGCCGGGGATCGAGCTGGTCCGGCCGTGCCGTCGTGGCGATCAATGCGACGCCCTCGGTGGCCGCGGCGCCGCGCAGCTCAGCCAGGATCATGGCCGCCACCGGTTCGGGGGCGGCCGGCAGCAGGGCGTCGACATCGGCGATCAGCAGCACGCCGCCGGCACCGCGAACCGTCCGCGCCGCCGCGGCCACGGCCTTGAGCCGGTCGTCGGCGCCGAGTGCGCCGACCTCCGGGCCGTCGACTTCCACCAGCCTGCGGCCGTCGCACACCGCGCGCACCAGCGTCACTTTGCCCACACCGGCCGGGCCCGACACCAGCACCCCCAGGTTGGGGCCGGCGCCGAGCGCCCGGAGCAGGTGGGGCTCGTCGAGCGTGAGCTTGAGCCATTCGGCGAGCTTGGCGGCCTGGGGTTGCGAGCCTTTGAGTTCCTCGATGAGCACCACCGGGGTACCGGTGCTCAGCGGCTCTCGGGTGACCGGCCCGGTGGGCGGGAGGCCGCCGGACCCCCACGTGACCAGCGTGTTCGGCTGCACACTGACCGGCCCGACGGGGTCGACGCCGGTAACGGTCAGCAGTTCCGAGGTCCAGCTGATGCCGACCGCGGCCGCCAGCGCGCGGGTCGCCTCCCGATTCGACGGGGACGTCGACGTGCCGGGGCCGAGGTCGCGGGGCAGCAGCGACACGGCGTCACCGACGGTCAGCACCTTGCCGAGCAGGGCTTGGCGCAGGGTGACCGGCGACACCGACCCGGTCGCCAGGGACGAGCCGGCCAGGGTCACCGACCGCGCGCCGTACACGGTGACCGTTCCGACGAGGACCGCGCTGTCCTCGCGCAGCCCGGCGTTGGACAGCGTCACGTCATCGAGCAACACGGTGCCCACCGCGGTGTCCGGCCCGGCCAGTCCCACCACGGCCGCCGTGGTCCGCGACCCGGTCAGCGACACTGCGTCCCACTCCCGGATCCCGAGCGCGGCGACGGCGCTCGGGTGCAGCCGGATGACGCCCCGGCGGGAGTCGAGGGCCGACGTGTTCAGCCGCGCGGTCAGGGTGAGCGGGCCGGGGCCGGTCATGTCGGCCGCCCGCCCGGCTTTCGCAGCCCCAGCCGGGTCATGGACCGGCGGTTGGGCCGGGCCTGTCGGATCGCCCGCCGCGCGGCCCGCCGCTGCTTGGGCTTTTCGGCCCACGCCTCGGGATGCGCGGCCAGCCAGCGCTGGTTGCGCACCCCGAACGGGATGTGCACCAGGTAGGCGATGATGAGCGCCCAGATCAGCAGGTAGGGGGCCAGCACGGCGGCGGCGGCGAAGATCGCGAGCACCGCCAACAGCGGCGCGGCCCAGCTAGGCGGCACGGCCACGGCGTGCATCTTCTTCATCGGGATCTTGCTGACCATCAGCATCGACGTCCCCACCGCCCAGATGCACAGGAAAGCCGTCGACGTCCACCAGCCCGCGCCGAACTGCAGTTTGAGCCCGATCAGGCCGATGATCGAGACCGCACCCGCCGGCGCGGGCATCCCGACGAAGAACTCCCGCGCGTAGGCGGGCTGGCTGCCGTCGTCGAGCAGCGCGTTGAACCGCGCCAGCCGCAGCACCACACACACCGCGTACAGCAGCACCACCACCCAGCCGGCCGGCGACCCCGACAGCATCGTCACATACAGCACGACCGCGGGGG
This sequence comes from uncultured Mycobacterium sp., assembly GCA_964453085.1. Classification (GTDB taxonomy): domain Bacteria; phylum Actinomycetota; class Actinomycetes; order Mycobacteriales; family Mycobacteriaceae; genus Mycobacterium. The sequence goes on along the minus strand of CAYVQQ010000056.1, from coordinate 5,208 downwards.
TGACCCCGAAGTTCACCGCGTCGGCCAGCGAGTCGATCTCCGCGCCCATCCGGGACTGGGCGTCCAGGATCCGTGCGACCCGGCCGTCCAGACCGTCGAGGATGGCGGCCGCGGCGATCAGCGCCATCGCGGCCTTCGGCTGCTGCTCGAGGGCGAACTTGATCGCGGTCAGCCCCGCGCAGATGGACAGCACGGTCATCGAGCTGGGCAGGATCTGCAGGCTCACCGCCCGCCCGGTCCGCGGCCGGAGGGTCATGGCAATTCGGCCAGGACGGTCTCGCCGGCGACCGCGCGCTGGCCCACCTCGACGAGCGGCACCGCGCCCGGCGGCAAGTAGGTGTCCAACCTGGAGCCGAACCTGATCAGCCCGTAGGTGTCGCCGATGCGCAGCTTGTCGCCCGCCTGCGCGTCGCAGACGATGCGGCGCGCCAGCAGACCCGCGATCTGCACGGCGACGATCTCTGCGCCCCCGTCGGTCCGGATCCGCAGGCTGGTGCGCTCGTTCTCGGCGCTGGCCGACGCCCGGTCGGCCGACCCGAAGCGGCCCGGGCGGTGCTGCACGGTGACCACCTCACCGGTCACCGGTGCGCGCTGGACGTGGGCGTCCAGCAGCGATAGGAAGATGCTGACCCGCGGCAGCGGCGCGTCACCCATGCCGAGTTCGGTGGGCGGGGCGGCGGCGTCGACCTCACAGACCACGCCGTCGGCGGGTGCCACCACGGTGCCGGCGCGCGAGGGCGACACCCGCGGCGGGTGCCGGAAGAACCCCGCACAGGCGCCGGCCGCCAGCAGACCCGCCCGGCGCAGCCACCGGTGGTGGCGTCCCACCAGGGCGACTCCCAGGCCGACGGCAACGAATGGCCGCCCTGCCGGGTGCAGGGGCGGGACGGTGGAGCGGACCAGCCCTAGCACGTGTAGCGGACCGAAAGTCGGTTCCTGCTCGGTCGGGCGGATCGTCGGCGGGCGTCGGGCCACGCGGTCATCTTACGGAGCCGCGGCAACCGGCGGCGTCGAGTCGAGCCGGGCTGTTCGCGTGGCGATGTCCGGGCTGTGCTGCGGCGAGGCCTAGCTCCTCAGGTCCCACACCTGCAGCCGGGTCCCGGCGGCCACCTCGACGACGTCTTCGGGGATGTCCAGCAGGGCGTTCGCCGACGCCAGCGACCCCAGGAAGTGCGACGCCGGCGGCCCGTAGCCGACGACCGTGCCGTCATCGACGTCGAGTATCGCGCGCCGGAACTGGCGCTTGCCGCGCGGCGAGGTCAGTGACTCGGTCAGGACCGCGGGCCGGTGCGGGCGCTCCGGGTCCGGCAGGCCCATGGCCCGGCGCAGCGCCGGGCGGATGAACACCTCGAAGGACACCAGCGCGCCGACCGGATTGCCGGGCAGCGTGACGATCGTGGTGCCGGCGACGCGGCCGACGCCCTGCGGCATCCCCGGCTGCATGGCCACTTTGACGAATTCCACCCCTTCACCGCCGTGCATGCCGTCCGGGCCGAAAGTGTCCTTGACCACCTCGTAGGCGCCGGCGCTGACGCCGCCGCTGGTGATGATCAGGTCGACCCCGGCCGCGTGGCGGTCCAATAGCGCGCCGAACTGCGCGACGTCGTCTTCGGCGGTGGCGACGGCGACCACGTCCGCGCCGGCCTCCCGGGCGGCGCCGGCCAGCATGATCGAGTTGGACTCATAGATCTGGCCGGGTCGCAGCGGGACGCCCGGCGGCACCAGTTCCGACCCAGTCGAGATCACCAGCACCCGCTGGCGCGGGATCACCGGCAGGTCGGCCATCCCCAGCGCCGCGGCCAGGCCGAGCTTCGCCGACGTCATGACCTGGCCCCGGCGCAGCACGGTGGTGCCGGGGGCGACGTCCTCGCCCGCGCGGCGGATGTGCTTGCCGGGCTCGCGGGGCTTCCGGATGGCCACCGTGTCCACGCCGCCGTCGGTGTCCTCTACCGGCACGACAGCCGTCGCGCCCGCCGGCACCGGTGCGCCGGTCATGATGCGGTGCGCGGTTCCCGGCCGCAGCGTCAACGCGTCGGTGCGCCCGGCGGGGATGTCCTCGGCGACCGGCAGTACGACCGGGTGTTCGGGCGTCGCGGCCGCCGTGTCCTCGGCGCGCACCGCGTACCCGTCCATCGCCGAATTGTCGAATACCGGCAGTGCCAGTCGCGCAACGACGTCGTGGGCTAGGACCAGTCCCTGCGCGTCGGCCAGGGCGACCGTGGCCGCCGGCCGGGCGCGAATCAATTCCGCGACGACCCGCTGGTGTTCTGCTACCGATCGCACCCGGCCATTATCGGCCCGCCGGATCGGGAGGTGGATGCCGGTGGGTCGTCGGAGACCGCCCACCGGGCACTTCCTGGCCAGGGTGACGCTGACCGGCGTCGTCATCGCTGGTCTGCATGTCTGCACCGCCGCGACGAGCTCGCCAATTCTTGCACTCGGCATAGGCGAGTGCTAAGAATGACGTTGGCACTCCCGACCGGCGAGTGCCAGGTCGGGACGGTGAGGCCAATCTGGTCGTCCGTCGCGGGCACTGCGCCCGGCCAGCGTAAGTATTTGGGGTTGTCGTCACCACGGTGGCCCCAGTTTCATTCCCGACCCGGAGGAATCACTTCGCAATGGCCAAGACAATTGCGTACGACGAAGAGGCCCGTCGCGGCCTCGAGCGCGGGCTCAACGCCCTCGCCGACGCGGTAAGGGTGACGTTGGGTCCCAAGGGCCGCAACGTCGTCCTGGAGAAGAAGTGGGGTGCCCCCACGATCACCAACGATGGTGTGTCCATCGCCAAGGAGATCGAGCTGGAGGACCCGCACGAGAAGATCGGCGCCGAGCTGGTCAAGGAGGTCGCCAAGAAGACAGACGACGTCGCCGGTGACGGTACGACGACGGCGACCGTACTGGCTCAGGCACTGGTCAAGGAGGGCCTGCGTAACGTCGCGGCCGGCGCCAACCCGCTGAGCCTCAAGCGCGGCATCGAGAAGGCTGTCGAGAAGGTCACCGAAACCCTGCTCAAGCAGGCCAAGGAGGTCGAGACCAAGGAGCAGATCGCTGCCACCGCGGCCATCTCCGCCGGCGACCAGTCGATCGGCGACCTGATCGCCGAGGCGATGGACAAGGTCGGCAACGAGGGCGTCATCACTGTCGAGGAGTCCAACACCTTCGGCCTGCAGCTTGAGCTCACCGAGGGCATGCGGTTCGACAAGGGTTACATCTCGGGGTACTTCGTCACCGACGCCGACCGGCAGGAAGCGGTCCTCGAGGACCCCTACATCCTGCTGGTCAGCTCCAAGGTGTCGACGGTCAAGGACCTGCTCCCGCTGCTGGAGAAGGTCATCCAGGCCAGCAAGCCCCTGCTGATCATCGCCGAGGACGTCGAAGGCGAGGCGCTGAGCACCCTGGTCGTCAACAAGATCCGCGGCACCTTCAAGTCGGTGGCGGTCAAGGCCCCCGGCTTCGGTGACCGCCGCAAGGCGATGCTGCAGGACCTGGCGATCCTCACCGGTGGTCAGGTGATCAGCGAAGAGGTCGGCCTGTCGCTGGAGAGCACCGACATCAGCCTGCTGGGTAAGGCCCGCAAGGTCGTCGTCACCAAGGACGAGACCACCATCGTCGAGGGTGCGGGCGACCCCGACGCCATCGCCGCCCGGGTGGCCCAGATTCGCAGCGAGATCGAGAACAGCGACTCCGACTACGACCGCGAGAAGCTGCAGGAGCGCCTGGCCAAGCTGGCCGGCGGTGTCGCGGTGATCAAGGCCGGCGCCGCCACCGAGGTGGAGCTCAAGGAGCGCAAGCACCGCATCGAGGACGCAGTCCGCAACGCCAAGGCGGCCGTCGAGGAGGGCATCGTCGCCGGTGGTGGCGTGGCCCTGCTGCACGCTTCGCCGTCGCTGGACGAGTTGAAGCTCGAAGGTGACGAGGCGACCGGCGTCAACATCGTGCGGGTGGCGCTCTCGGCACCGCTGAAGCAGATCGCCTTCAACTCCGGGCTGGAGCCCGGCGTGGTCGCCGAGAAGGTCCGCAACTCGCCCGCCGGCACCGGCCTGAATGCCGCCACCGGTGAGTACGAGGACCTGCTCAAGGCCGGCGTCGCCGACCCCGTCAAGGTCACCCGTTCGGCGCTGCAGAACGCCGCGTCGATCGCGGGCCTGTTCCTGACGACGGAGGCCGTTGTCGCCGACAAGCCGGAGAAGGCGGCCGCTCCTGCGGGCGACCCGACCGGCGGCATGGGCAACATGGACTTCTAAGACTGTCCGACGGGAAAGCCCGGTCCCTCTGGGACCGGGCTTTTTCGTGTTCCCGGTCGATGATGATTTTCGTGTTCCCGGTCGATGATGAGATGTGCACGCCCGGGGGGTGCGCGTGACGACGCCGACCCGAACGGCGTTCACCGGCGCGGTGCTCCCGTGGAATCCGCGCCGGGGACGACTCAGGCCGGCAGCGAGAACACGATGCAGTCGTGCAGGCAGCCCCTGGCCGCTTCGGGTGAGTCGGGGGCCGCGTCACGGTGCAGCAGCGCTCGGGCGGGCACGACGATCAGGGACCCGGAACCGGGACCCGCGTCCTGCGCGTGCCCGTCGACGATGAGCGAGTATCCGCCGGGCTCGTTGGGAGGCCACAGCAGCGTGACGTCGCGGCGGCGGGTCAGGTTGTCTTGGGTGCGCCCGCCGATGGGGCCGACATCGAGCGCCCCGCCGCGCAGCGTCGGCGCGACCGTCACGGTGTGCACGCGATAGCCGTCGTCGACGGTGATCAGGTACGCGAACGGGTAATCGGGGAGAGCGGCGGCGAGCCTTTGCAGGTCCACCTTCTTCTTCGTTCGCATGGCCTCGAGGATAGGCGCCGGACCCGGGTTTCAAGTAGTAGCGAGGAGGCTCCCGGGCCGCCGAGGCGGCGACGACGATCTGGTGCGCGACATGAGGTGCTGACCTCGCGGCGCGCCTCTATGGTCGCCGCAGCGCTCAGGGCGTTGACGGCGGTCGGCTGCGCGCAGCGCGACGTCGGCCCCAAGGCTGTTGTCAGTGGTCGGGTGGATGATGCCGGTCATGGATGAGGTGCGGATCGGTCAAGCCGGTGAGCGGCAGCCAGGGTCGGTGTCGGCGCGGTATAGAGGTTCGGTGTCGGTGGCGTGTGGTTGCATGATGGTTATGGCAGCCATGTCCACCGACACCAGGGCCGCGACCAGCGGCGATGCGGTGGTGGGTGGGCCGC
>CAYVQQ010000055.1:2126-14496 GCA_964453085.1 uncultured Mycobacterium sp. | reverse complement strand
GGGCGACCCGCGCGGCCGACTGGGACCCGCGCGTCTATGCCGCGGTCGCGTTGCACCCGACCCGCGCGGACGCGCTGACCGAGGCCGCCCGCGCCGAGATCGAGGAGTTGGTGGCCCATCCCCGGGTGGTGGCCGTCGGCGAGACCGGCATGGACCTCTACTGGCCCGGGCGCCAGGACGGCTGCGCACAACCCGCCGTGCAGCGCGAGGCGTTCGCCTGGCACATCGACCTGGCCAAGCGGTGCGGCAAGCCGTTGATGATCCACAACCGGAACGCGGACGCCGAGGTGCTCGACGTGCTGGCCGCCGAGGGCGCTCCCGACGCCGTGATCTTCCACTGTTTCTCGTCGGACGCCGCGATGGCCCGCCGCTGCGTGGAAGCCGGCTGGCTGCTCAGCCTGTCCGGGACGGTCAGCTTCCGCAACGCCCGCGCGCTGCACGAGGCCGTCGCCGCGATCCCGCCCGGACAACTGCTGGTGGAGACCGACGCGCCGTTCCTGACACCCCACCCCTACCGGGGGTCGCCCAACGAGCCCTACTGCCTTCCCTATACTGTCCGGGCGGTCGCTGAGTTGGTGGATCGTCCGGCCGCAGAACTGGCGGAGCTGACCACAGGCAACGCTCGCCGCGTATACGGGTTGGAACTCGACCGGGGTGCCCGTTCCGGAAATTGATGACACGGACACGCGTGCCGGAGTTGCTCAACATTGGCCGGTTCGTTACCGTCTTGTGATCGTGCGGGTGGACCTCTGGGGGCCATTTCTGTCCCTCTGGGCCCATTTGTCGTTTTGAGGTTTTCAAGTGAATTTGGTCGTTGAAGTGCTTACTGAGGTCGGGGTAGACGCGCGTTGAGTGTTTTGACAAAACTCCATCAGAATCAATCACCGATGTTGCGGCTGGTGGTCGCAGGGCTGCTGTCGGTCTTGGCGGCAGCGGGCGGGATCGCGGTTTCGGCATGCAAGACCGTGACGCTGAACGTCGACGGAACCCCGATGCGGGTGACGACCATGAAATCGCGGGTGCTCGACGTCGTCCGGGAGAACGGCTTCACGGTCGCCGAGCGCGACGACCTGTATCCCGCCGGGGATGTCCAGGTGCACGACGCCGCCAACATCGTGTTGCGCCGCAGTCGCCCACTGCAGATCTCGCTGGACGGTCGCGACCCCAAGCAGGTGTGGACGACGGCCTCCACCGTCGACGAGGCGCTGGCCCAGCTCGCGATGACCGACACCGCCCCGGTCGCGGCCTCCCGCGGCATCCGGGTGCCGCTGACTGGGATGGCGCTGCCGGTCGTCAGCGCCAAGACGGTCCAGATCGACGACGGCGGCGCGACGCGCACGGTGCACCTCCCGGCCGCCGACGTCGCCGGATTGCTGCGCGCCGCCGGCGCCCCCTTGGCCGACAGCGACCGGGTGGTGCCGCCCGCGACCGCGCCGATCGTCGACGGCATGCACGTCGAGGTGACCCGCAACCGGATCAAACGGGTCACCGAGCGGATGCCGCTGCTGCCCCCAGCGCGTCGCGTCGAGGACCCGGACATGAACATGAGCCGTGAGGTCGTGGAGGACCCGGGCAGCCCGGGCACGCAAGACGTGACGTTCGCGGTGGCCACGGTCAACGGTGTCGAGGCGGGCCGGCTGCCCGTCGCCAACAACGTGATAACGCCGGCGCGGGAGGCCGTGGTGCGGGTGGGCACCAGACCCGGCACCGAGGTGCCGCCGGTCAGCAACGGATCCGTCTGGGACGCGATCGCGGGCTGCGAGGCCGGCGGGAACTGGGCGATCAACACCGGCAACGGATACTACGGCGGCGTGCAGTTCGACCAGGGCACCTGGGAGCGCAACGGCGGCCTGCGGTTCGCCCCCCGCGCCGATCTCGCCACCCGCGAAGAGCAGATCGCCGTCGCCGAGGTGACACGGCAGCGTCAGGGCTGGGGCGCCTGGCCGGTATGCAGCGGCCGGGCGGGTGCGTACTGACCATCCGACTGCTTGGGCGCACTGAGATCAGGCGGCTGACCAGAGAGCTCGAGTTTCGGCCCCGCAAGTCACTGGGCCAGAACTTCGTTCACGATGCCAACACGGTGCGGCGGGTGGTCACAGCATCCGGAGTCGGCGCGGCCGACCATGTCCTGGAGATCGGACCGGGACTCGGGTCGCTCACGCTGGCGCTGCTCGACCGCGGCGCCACTGTCACGGCCGTGGAGATCGACCCCGTGCTGGCCGCCCGGTTGCCCCAGACGGTGACCGAACACTCGCACGGCGAGATCCACCGGCTGACGGTGGTCAACCGCGACGTCCTGACCCTCGGGCGAGACGACCTGTCCGCCGAGCCCACCGCGGTGGTGGCCAATCTGCCCTACAACGTGGCGGTTCCGGCGTTGCTGCATCTGCTCGCCGAGTTCCCGTCCATCCGGGTCGTGACGGTGATGGTGCAGGCCGAGGTGGCCGAACGGCTGGCCGCCGAACCGGGCGGCAAGGAGTACGGCGTGCCCAGCGTCAAGGTGCGCTTCCACGGTCGGGTGCGCCGGTGCGGCACGGTGGCGCCCACCGTGTTCTGGCCGATTCCGCGCGTCCATTCCGGCCTGATCCGCATCGACCGGTACCCCGACCCGCCGTGGCCCACCGACGCGGTGTTCCGGCAACGGGTCTTCGAACTGGTGGACATCGCCTTCGCCCAGCGGCGCAAGACGTCCCGCAATTCGTTCGCCGAGTGGGCGGGCTCGGGAAACGAGTCGGCGAACCGCCTGCTGGCCGCGAGCATCGATCCCGCACGTCGCGGGGAGACGTTGTCCATCGAGGATTTCGTGCGGCTGTTGCAGCGCTCCAGCGGCTCCGCAGACACCCCGGGCGGCGGCCCAGAGGCCGCGGCGCCGCAGGTGCCCCGGCCGCCATCCGCCGAATGAACCGCGATGCCGCCCGGCGGCACCGATGCGTGTGGTTCGGCGGCGGCGATAGTCTGCTGCGGTGGCTGACGTGACCGACCATGTCTGACGGCAACACTGCCGCGCAGTGGGTGCCGACCGGGTCGGTCACCGTTCGGGCGCCCGGCAAGGTCAATCTGTACCTGGCCGTCGGGGATCGTCGTGACGACGGCTATCACGAGTTGACAACGGTGTTCCAGGCGGTCTCGCTGGTCGACCAGGTGACGGTCCGCAACGCCGACGTGCTGTCGCTCGAACTCGTCGGCGAGGGTGCCAACACGTTGCCCACCGACGAGCGCAATCTCGCCTGGCGGGCCGCCGAGCTGATGGCCGAACACGTGGGCCGGGCGCCGGATGTGTCGATCCTGATCGACAAGACCATCCCGGTGGCGGGGGGCATGGCCGGCGGCAGCGCGGACGCGGCGGCGGTGTTGGTCGCCATGAACTCGCTGTGGGAGCTCAACGTCCCCCGCCGCGACCTGCGGATGCTGGCCGCCCGGCTGGGCAGTGACGTGCCGTTCGCGCTGCACGGCGGGACCGCGCTGGGCACGGGCCGCGGCGAGGAGCTGGCCACCGTGCTGTCGCGCAACACCTTCCACTGGGTGCTGGGGTTCGCCGACGGCGGGCTGTCGACTCCGGCGGTGTTCGCCGAGATCGACCGGCTCAGGGATGCCGGGAACCCGCCCCGGCTGGCCGAGCCCGGCCCGGTGCTGGCCGCGCTGGCCGCGGGCGATCCCGCCGGACTGGCGCCGCTGTTGGGCAACGAACTGCAGGCGGCCGCGGTGAGTCTGCGGCCGGCGCTGCGGCGTGCCCTGCGCGCCGGTGTCGAGGCCGGCGCCCTGGCGGGCATCGTGTCCGGCTCCGGGCCGACGTGCGCGTTCCTGTGTGCCTCGGCGAACTCGGCGGTCGACGTGGGCGTCCAGCTGGCCGGGGCGGGCGTCTGCCGCACCGTGCGCGTCGCCAGCGGGCCGGCACCCGGTGCCCGCGTGGTGCCGGCACCCACCGCGGTGTGAGATCAAACCGAAACGCCGCAAGAGTTTGGAGGTTACTTAAGAGGAGATTAAGATGACTCGCCGTGGCGAACAGCGGCGAGCAGAAGCCCTCCACCGGGTGGTGGTCCGCCCGACGCGTGGGCGGCCGGATCGCCACTGCACGCGGGGTCCTTGACTCATCACCGATTCGAGACCCGATCGCTGCCCAATTTTTTCGCGTGCCTGCTACCGCGTGGCGTCCGGCGGGCGGAACATGAATTTTCGAGTCCTGGGTGGAGCGCCGGAACCGAGGAGGCTTCTGTGAGCAGGTTTACCGAGAAGATGTACCGGAACGCCCGCACCGCCGCGACAGGCATGGTCACCGGCGAACCTTACGAACCCATCCGGCACACCTGGGGCGAGGTTCACCAGCGGGCTCGTCGCGTCGCGGGCGGCCTGGCCGCAGCCGGCATCGGCCCCGGCGACGCGGTCGGTGTGCTCGCCGGCTTCCCCGTGGAGATCGCCCCGACGGCGCAGGGCCTGTGGATGCGCGGGGCCAGCCTGACCATGTTGCACCAGCCCACGCCGCGCACCGACCTGGCCGTGTGGGCCCAGGACACGCTGACCGTCATCGGCATGATCGAGGCCAAGGCCGTCATCGTCTCCGAGCCCTTCCTGGTCGCCATCCCGGTGCTCGAGGAGAAGGGTGTCAAGGTTCTCACCGTCGCCGACCTGCTGGCGTCGGACCCGGTCGACCCGGTCGACGTCGGCGAGGACGACCTGGCCCTGATGCAGCTGACGTCCGGTTCGACCGGGTCTCCCAAGGCCGTCCAGATCACCCACGGCAACATCTACTCCAACGCCGAGGCCATGTTCGTCGCCGCCCAGTACGACGTCGACAAGGACGTCATGGTCAGCTGGCTGCCCTGCTTCCACGACATGGGCATGGTCGGGTTCCTGACGATCCCGATGTACTTCGGCGCGGAGCTGGTCAAGGTCACTCCGATGGACTTCCTGCGCGACACGCTGCTGTGGGCCAGGCTGATCGACAAATACGGCGGCACCATGACCGCGGCGCCCAACTTCGCCTACGCCCTGCTCGCGAAGCGGTTGCGCCGCAACGCCAAGCCCGGCGACTTCGACCTGTCGACGCTGCGTTTCGCGCTGTCCGGTGCCGAGCCGGTCGAGCCGGCCGACGTCGAAGACCTGCTGGACGCGGGCCGGCCGTTCGGTCTGAGGTCCTCAGCGATCCTGCCGGCCTACGGCATGGCCGAGACGACGCTGGCCGTGTCGTTCTCGGAGTGCAACGCAGGCCTGGTCGTCGACGAGGTCGACGCCGACCTGCTGGCCGCGCTGCGCCGGGCCGTGCCCGCCGGTAAGGGCAACACCCGCCGATTGGCCACGCTGGGTCCCCTGCTGAAGGACCTCGAGGCCCGCGTCGTCGACGACGACGGCAACGTCCTGCCCCCGCGCGGCGTCGGCGTCATCGAACTGCGTGGTGAATCGCTGACACCCGGCTACCTGACGATGGGTGGGTTCATCCCGGCCCAGGACGAACACGGCTGGTACGACACCGGAGACCTCGGCTACCTCACCGAGGAGGGGCACGTCGTGGTGTGCGGCCGCGTCAAGGACGTCATCATCATGGCGGGCCGCAACATCTACCCAACCGACATCGAGCGCGCCGCCTGCCGCGTCGACGGGGTGCGGCCCGGCTGCGCCGTTGCGGTGCGCCTGGATGCCGGCCACTCCCGCGAGACGTTCGCCGTCGCCGTCGAGTCCAACGCATGGCAGGATCCGGCCGAAGTGCGCCGCATCGAGCACCAGGTCGCCCACGAGGTGGTGGCCGAGGTCGACGTCCGTCCCCGCAACGTCGTGGTGCTGGGGCCGGGCACCATCCCGAAGACCCCGTCGGGCAAGCTGCGCCGGTCCACGTCGGTCACGCTGGTCACCTGATCCGGCCGATCGGACACTCCCTCAAGGCTCGGCATGTCGCGGCGCTTTCCGTCTGCTCGCCGGGGGAGCTACCAGGCGTGGACCCGGTTCTGGGCCGCCTCCAGTCCCAGTTCGACAAGCAGTTCGGTGGCGTCGGCGGCCTGCTCGCAGATCGTGGGGACCTGGGCGCGTTCGGTGCCGGTGAAGCCTTCCAGCACGAACGCCGCGGGGTCTTTGCGCCCGGGCGGCCGACCGATCCCGACGCGCACCCGCTGAAACTCCTTGCTCCCCAGCGCGTCGGCCACCGAGCGCAGCCCGTTGTGGCCGCCCTCGCTGCCGCCGATCTTGAGCCGGATGCGGCCGAAGTCCAGGTCGAGGTCGTCGTGGATGACGATGACCTCGGCCGGGGCCACCGAGTAGAACTTCGCCAACGGCCCGACCTGGCGGCCGGACTCGTTCATGTAGCAGCGCGGCTTGGCCAGCAACACCGAATGCCCGCCCATCCGACCGCTGACCACTTCCGCGCCGGAACGCTTGTGCACCTTGAACGTCGAGCCCAGTCGCGCGGCCAGCACGTCGACAACCATGAACCCGACGTTGTGCCGGGTACGGGCGTAGTTGTCTCCGGGATTGCCCAGGCCGACCACGAGTAGCGGTTCGGCCACGTCCCGGGCCGCCTACCCGGCGGCTTCTTCTGGGGCCTCGGCCGCGGCCACCTCGCCGCCGCCTTCACTCGCCAAATCCTCGGCGGTCGGTGCGTTCACCACGTTGACCACCAGCAGCTCGGGGTCGGAGATCAGGTTGACGCCGGCCGGCAGGGTGATCTGTCCGGCGGTGACCTGGGTGCCGGGTTCGGCGTCCTCGACGGACACGGTCAGCCGCTCGGGGATCGACGAGACGTCGGCCTCGACCTCGACGCTGGCGGCTTCATGCCGGACCAGCGTGCCGGGCGCGGCGTCGCCGTGCACCTCGACGTCGACCTCGACGACAACCTTCTCACCGCGACGCACGACCATCAGGTCGGCGTGCTGGATGGTGCGGCGGATGGGGTGGACGTCGAGCGCCTTGGTCAGCGCCAGCTGCTCGGTGCCGTCGACGTCGAGGGTGAGGATCGCGTTGGTGCCCGCGTGGCGCAGCACGGCCGCGAAGTCGTGGCCGGGGAGCTCCAGATGCTGCGGCTCGGTGCCGTGACCGTAGAGAACGGCCGGGATCTTGCCTTCGCGGCGGGCTCGGCGGGACGCGCCCTTGCCGGTCTCGGTCCGTCGCGTGACGGCTAGGTGGTTGGCCGGTGCATTCGCCATGAATGTCGCTCCCGTGTGCTCGTTTCCCGGTTCGGACGCACGGCCAGGGTCGCGACTGGTGAGTCGGTCTCCGTCGATAACGGGGCTGGTCGGGCCAGCCACCCTCGCCGTGACGCCCGGCCAGGTTAGCGCGTTTGCGCCTCGAAGCGGAAATTCGCCGCCGACGGCAGGTCGGCCACGGTCCAGTCGGTCACGGTTTGACTCCGCCGGCCGAGGCGGGCTACTTCGCCGCAACGACGAAACCGCGGATGATCGCCTCGATGCCGGATGCCTCCGCGACCGCCCGGTCGGCCAGGCTGGTGATCGTCAGCTGAACCAGGTAGCGCTGATCGGCGGGCGGCGAGCCGGTGGCGATCACGATCCGGTTCAAACTGTGCAACCGCACGCCGTCGAGATCGTAGCTGCCCTGGATCATCGACGACGGAAAACCGTCGTAGGGCGCCCCCGAGGCGTCCAGCTGCTTGAAGTTGTCGAACAGTTGCGCGTCGTCGTTGCCGTGCTTGATCACCTGCGCCGCGTCGAAGTCGCCGCGGAGTCTGAACACCACCAGCCGCGCGGTCGGGAACTTGCCGCCCTTGGACAGCATCACCGTCTCCGGCGTGATGTTCGGGCTGGTGAACGACGACCAGCCCGGTGGGGTGGGGATCGACACGGTCAGATCCGGCAGGGATCCGGGTGCCACCTGCTGTCCGGTGACGCCGATGCTCTGCAGATACTGCGACAGCGGGACCGGTTTTGCGGTCGTCGTGGTGACACTGGTGGTCGACGTGGTCGACTGGGGCGACAGGATCGAGCGGAAATCGGTGGGCTTCGGCGCGCAGGCCGCCGTGGGCGGCGTCAGGGCAACCACCGCCAGAAGCCGGACCGCCCGTGCTCTCACAAAATCTCGCGGACCACGTCGACCGGCCGGGCCAGTCGGGTGCCCTTCGGTGTGACGACGAACGGTCGCTGGATCAGGGTGGGGTGTTCGGCCATGGCGTCGAGCAGTTGCTCGTCGGTGGCGTCGGTCAGACCGAGTTCGGCATACAGTGGTTCGCGCGTGCGCACCGCGGTGCGCACGTCTATGCCCGCATCGCGGATCATCGCGGCCAGCGTGTCACGCGACGGCGGGTTCTTCAGGTACTCCACGATCGTCGGTTCGACACCGTGGTCCGCCAGCAATTCCAGCGTCTTGCGGGACGTGCCGCAGCGCGGGTTGTGGTAGACGACGGCCGATTTCGCCCCGGAGCCCATCAGGCGTCCCCGTCGAAAAGCCCTGTGACCGAGCCATTCTCGAAGACGGCGCGGATGGTGCTGGCCAGCAGCGGCGCGATCGACAGCACGGTCAGCTGGGGGAAACGCCTGCTCTCGTCGATCGGGAGCGTGTTGGTGACGATCACCTCGCGGGCGCCGCAGCCGGCCAACCGTTCGGCGGCCGGGTCCGAGAGCACCCCGTGGGTCGCGGCGATGATCACGTCGGTGGCGCCGTCGTCGCGTAGCAGCTTCACCGCGCCGGCAACGGTGCCGCCGGTGTCGATCATGTCGTCGATCAGCACGCAGGTGCGCCCGGCCACCTCGCCGACCACGCGGTTGGACACCACCTGGTTGGGCACCCGCGGGTCGCGCGTCTTGTGGATGAACGCCAGCGGAGCCCCGCCCAGCGCGTCGGCCCACTTCTCGGCGATGCGCACGCGGCCCGAGTCGGGGGAGACCACCACCATGTCGCCGCCGGGATAGTTGTCCTTGATGTAGGCGGTCAGCAGGTGCTGGCCGCGCATGTGGTCGACGGGGCCGTCGAAGAAGCCCTGGATCTGGTCGGTGTGCAGGTCGACCGACACGATCCGGTCGGCGCCTGCGGTCTTGAGCAGGTCGGCGACCAGCCGCGCCGAGATCGGCTCGCGGCCGCGGTGTTTCTTGTCCTGCCGAGCGTACGGATAGAACGGCATGACCGCGGTGATCCGCTTGGCGCTGCCCCTCTTGAGCGCGTCGATCATGATCAGCTGCTCCATCAGCCAGGTGTTCACCGGCATCGGGCAGGATTGCAGGACGAACGCGTCGCACCCGCGCACCGACTCGTTGAAGCGGACGAAGATCTCGCCGTTGGCGAACTCCCGCACGACCTGGGCGGTCACGTGCACGTCGAGCTCTTTGGCCACCTGCTCGGCCAGCTCGGGATGCGCACGGCCGGAGAAGAGCATCAGGTTCTTGCGGTTGTCGGTCCAGTCGTGGCTCACGGTACTGCCCCCGCCGTTCGGGCTCGAATTGGAAGAAGCCCCATCGTACGTAGCGAAGCGTACCGAAATGTGGACGGGTTACCGGGAAACGAACTCACCGTGTCTGTTCGGGCTCGGACGTCTGACCGTTGCGGGCGGCCGCCGCCTCCGCTGCTCGCTCGGCGGCCCGCGCGGCCGCGCTGCCCGGCCGCTTGCGCCGTACCCAGCCTTCGATGTTGCGTTGCGGCCCCGCCGAGACCGCCAGCGCCCCGGGCGGGACGTCTTCGCGCACCACGGTGCCGGCGCCGGTGTAAGCCCCGTCGCCGACGGTCACCGGGGCCACGAACATGGTGTCCGAACCGGTGCGCACGTGCGAGCCGATGGTGGTGCGGCGCTTGGACTCGCCGTCGTAGTTGACGAACACACTGGACGCGCCGATGTTGCTGTGGTCGCCGATGTCGGCGTCGCCGACGTACGTCAGGTGCGGGACCTTGGTGCCGGCGCCGATGGTGGAGTTCTTGGTTTCGACGAACGCGCCGAGTTTGCCGTCCGCTCCCAGCACCGTGCCGGGCCACAGATAGGTGAAGGGCCCGACCGATGCGCCATCGCCGATGGAGGACCGTTTGCCGTGGGTGCGCACCACCGACGCGCCGTCACCGACCGTCACGTCGGTCAGCGTGGTGTCCGGTCCGACGACGCAGCGGCCGCCGACCCGGGTGCCGCCGAGCAACTGGGTTCCGGGCTGCAGGACGGTGTCGCGGCCGATCGTCACGTCGATGTCGATCCACGTGGTGGCGGGGTCGACGATGGTCACCCCGGCCAGCTGGTGGGCGGCGACGATCCTGCGGTTGAGCTCGGCGCCCAGTTCGGCGAGCTGGACGCGGTTGTTCACCCCCGCCACCAGCGCGCTGTCGTCGACATGCCGGGCGTGCACGGCCCGGCCGTCGCGGCGCAGGATGGCGATCGCGTCGGTCAGGTAGAGCTCCTGCTGGGCGTTGTCGGAGCTCAGCTGCCCCAGCGCCCAGCGCAACGCCCCGATTTCGAAGGCGTAGACACCGGCGTTGACCTCGTGGATCTCCCGTTGCGAAGGGGTCGCGTCGGCGTGCTCGACGATCGCGGTCACCTCGTCGTCCTGGGTGCGCAGGACGCGGCCGTAGCCGTCGGGATCGGCCAGAGTCGTGGTCAGCAGCGTCGCCGCCGCCGACTTCGCGCTGTGCGCCGCGACCAGGTCGGTGAGGGTGTCGGCATCCAGCAGCGGCGTGTCCCCGGAAGTGACGATGACGGTGCCGGCGTAGTCGTCGGGCAGCGCGGTCAGACCGCACAGCGTGGCATGCCCGGTGCCCAGCGGCCGTTGTTGCAGTGCCACGTCGATCGGCCGGCCGACGTTCTCGGCGAGCTCGGTGACCTGCGGTTGGATGCGCTGGTGGTCGCGGCCGAGTACCACGACCAGATACCTGGGCGCCATCGTGGCGACCGCGTGCAGCGCATGCGCCAACATGCTGCGCCCGGCGATCGTGTGCAGCACCTTCGGGGTGTCCGACCGCATGCGGGTGCCTGCTCCGGCCGCGAGAACCAGGACTGCGGTCTCACCACGAAACGCCATCGACTCTCCTACAACCCTCGGCGAGCGCGCGTGTCTATCCGCCGACACGCCGTCAAACGTGGCACTCCATGTCCGCTCGAGGCACAGAGCGGGCCTTTCCGGGGCTCCGTCGCCAGGACTCGAACCTGAACTATCTGAACCAAAATCAGAGGTGCTGCCGATTACACCACGACGGACCGCATACCGCGGCGACCACTTCCGAACCGCGCCACCCAAACTCTAGACAATGCGGGGTCCGGGTGCGGACCCGAGGGAAACACGGGCCATCGCGAGACCGGCACGCCGATACTCTGGTCGGCGTGGCTGTGCTGGGCACCGAACGAGACAAACCGGACGACGAACCGGACGACAAACCGGAAAAAGAGGCCCGGTCGCCGCGCGCGCGGATGACCGGGAGCGAGCGCCGCCACCAACTCATCGGCATCGCACGCTCGCTGTTCGCCGAGCGCGGCTACGACGGCACCTCCATCGAGGAGATCGCCCAGCGGGCCAACGTGTCCAAGCCGGTGGTGTACGAACACTTCGGCGGCAAGGAGGGCCTGTACGCCGTCGTCGTCGACCGTGAGATGTCGGCGCTGTTGGACGGCATCACCTCGTCGCTGACCAACAACCGGTCCCGGGTGCGGGTCGAGCGGGTGGCGCTGGCGTTGCTCACCTACGTCGAGGAACGCACCGACGGCTTCCGGATCTTGATCCGCGACTCGCCCGCCTCGATCAGTTCGGGCACCTACTCCAGCCTGCTCAACGACGCCGTCAGCCAGGTCAGCTCCATCCTCGCCGGCGACTTCGCGCGCCGCGGGCTGGATCCCGGGCTGGCCCCGCTGTACGCCCAGGCGCTGGTGGGTTCGGTGTCGATGACCGCCCAGTGGTGGCTCGACACCCGCGAGCCCAAGAAGGAAGTGGTCGCCGCGCATCTGGTCAACCTGATGTGGAACGGCCTGACCCACCTGGAAGCCGACCCCCGGCTGCAGGACGAGTAGTGGGCGAGCTAGCCGCGGTCGCGGGCGAGCAGGTCGGCGACCGTTTCGCGGCGCACCAGTTCGCGGATCCGGCCGTCATGCACGGCCACCAGCGCCGGGCGGCAGACCATGTTGTAGTTGGTCGCAAGTCGGGAATCTACCCCTTGCGCTCGGGACAGGGGCCTGTACCCGAGGGTGTGGCGGCCAGGCGCTATAGCTTTGCCCTGTCGGGTGTCGGCGTGCGGGTGGTCGGGGTGGTGTCGAACAGGACTCGGAGGTCGGTTCCTTGGTAGGCGTTGCAGTCGACGGTGTGTCCGGCGATGTTTGCGCTGTTGGTGAATTGCCACGCGGCGGGGGTAACACCTCCGTAGGGTGCCCATCCTTCGCCGGTATTGCCGCCAGAGTCGGCGTAGATGGTTGAGGCGTAGCCGGAGCCGTCCGGGTACCCGGATGACACCAGGGCGTCGGCCAGGCCGGACAGGGTGCCGC
>CAYVQQ010000055.1:0-2116 GCA_964453085.1 uncultured Mycobacterium sp. | reverse complement strand
GCGAGCTCGCCGTGGACCAGGACGGCCCGCACCCCGGCGGCGTTGAACGCGTCGACCACGGCGGTGAGATTAGCCAGGTCGCCGCCGTTGTCCTCCCAGTCCAGCATCGCGCGCGTTCCGCCGTTGTTGGCGTGCCAGGTTCGCACCTGCGAAGCGGGGTCGTCGGTCGTCACGTAGTGGTAACCGATGACGGGCAGGTTATGCTGCTGGCACCATTGCCGCACCGGCGGCCAGTACGGGTCCTCGTAATAGTTGCCCTCGGACACTTTGTGGCACATCCCGCTAAAACCTTCTGGCACGAGCTGTTCCAGGAAACTAATCGCGTCCTGGACAGACGACCAGTTGTTGTTGCTGCAATCGGGGTAAAACAGCGTCACGGCCGGTGCCAATGGCCGGTCTGGGCAAGATATTTGGTGATCCGCACCAGCCCATCACGGTCGCGGCGCACCTGCCAGCACAGCCCGTTATCGGTTTTGACCGCGGTGGCGACCGCCCCGGCTTGGCGGCGAACTTCCCCGGCCCGCGTAGCATGACCATGTTTATTCACCGGCGACCCCTTATTCCGTCTTATTCCGTCACGTCACCGGGAAATGGTAGCGCCGATATGCGGGCTGGCAGGTGCCCTCCACCCCACGGTTGGGTGGCTCTGGCATACGGGTGTGACCTTGGGTTCAGATCGTTGGCTTCTACCCCGAATCCAAGCCCATAGGTCACACCCGCACCAGCAGCCACGCCGGTCATGAGACGATAAACGCCGGGGTCCCAGCCCCACACATCGGCCTTTCCGGCACCCTGGGCGGCCGGGGGATCGCACCCCCCGGCTTCCGCCATTTCCCCCAGGGGGATGATCCGAAATGCCGGCTTCGAGCGTGGATCCTGGTGCCCGCCCCGCCCGGATGCCCGTCCTGAGCGATCCGCCCCCGCGGCCGGTCACCGGTGCCGGGACCTGCTGGCGGCGCTACGGCGTTCCGTCGGTCCCTGGGGTGCCGCCGAAAAAGCCGGCGGTGCCGCCGGGACCTCCGTTGCCGCCGCTGGCACCGTCACCGCCGTTGCCGCCGTCGCCGTAGAGCGCCGGGGTGAACTTGCCGTTCATACTTGCCCCGGCGTTGCCGCCGTCGCCGCCGTGGGCGGGGTAGGCGCCGCTCCCGGCGTCACCACCGTTGCCGCCGAATCCGAACAATCCGAGGCCGTCACCGCCGTCACCGCCGTGGCCGCCGTGGCCGAGGGTGGTGTTGCCGCCGTGCCCGCCGCCACCGCCGAGACCAGCGCCTACCAATGCGGCGCCCAGGCCGCCGTCACCGCCAGCACCGCCGTGACCGCTGGCGCCGGTAGCGGCGCCGCCGGCCCCGCCGCCCCCACCGCTGGCGATGCCCACCAACGTGGCGCCCACACCGCCGTCACCTCCGGCACCGCCGTGACCGCTGGCGCCGGTGGCGGCCCCGCCGGCCCCGCCGGCCCCGCCGTGATCGAGGCTGCCGCCGAACAGGGCGAGGCTGACATCCATGCCGCCGGTGCCACCGGCGCCACCGTGCAGAGCGGCGGCCCCGCCGGCCCCACCGGCCCCGCCGTGGGTGACGTCGAACCCGGCAAGCGCCAAGCCGGCGGCACCACCGCCAGTACCACCCACGCCGCCGGTGCCGTCCACATGGGTGGCAGCGCCACCGGCACCGCCAGCGCCGCCGTGCGCGACGTCGAACCCGACGAAGGAGACGCCAGCGCCGTAACCACCGGCGCCACCCGCGCCGCCGGTGCCACCCGTCCCGGTGGCGGCACCACCGGCGCCGCCGGCGCCGCCCACCGCGTAGTCGATCCCGATTAGGCTGCGGCCCGCGCCGAGGCCGCCGGCGCCACCGTGCCCGCCGACACCGGAGGCCCCGCTGGCCGCGCCACCGGCGCCGCCGTGCCCACCGAAACCAAGAAACAGGCCGGCGTCGCTGCCGCCCGCGCCACCGGTCCCGCCGGTGCCGGTGGTGGCGGTCCCACCGGTCCCGCCGGTGCCGCCCCACGACAGGAGAAGACCCCCGGCCCCGCCGGCCCCGCCGGTACCGCCGGCACCGGTGGTGGCGGTCCCACCGGTCCCGCCGGTGCCGCCGATACCGAACAGCAATCCCGAGAC
>CAYVQQ010000054.1:0-14556 GCA_964453085.1 uncultured Mycobacterium sp. | reverse complement strand
GGCGGGCGTGTCGAGATCGTGGAGTCACGGGGAATCGAACCCCGATCTGAGCCTTGCAAAGGCCCCGTTCTACCGTTGAACTATGACCCCGTCGGGGCCATGACCATGACTGCACATCTGCAGGTCAAGCCCTTCTTCCTCTCCTCTTCCTTCCAGGTAGACACCCGCTTTGCAACGGCGGTGCTCTACCAACGGAGCTGAGGTCCCTGACCGTCGCCGGGTTCGTCGGCCACCGCCATATGCCAGACCTCGACCTCCCGTCGCGACCACACCACCGCCACCACGGCCACCACCGCGGCGAGCAGTCCCAGTGGCAACGCCAACCGCACGTAACGTCTCAACGAACCCATGGTTGTGGGCCTAGGAGGACTCGAACCTCCGACCTCTTCGTTATCAGCGAAGCGCTCTAACCGCCTGAGCTATAGGCCCGCACTCGTGTACGGCCGAGGGTCGAGATTACCGCACTCGCCACCCGACTCCCAAAACACCGACGTCTACCCTAGTCGCGGTCCGCCAGCGTGACCTCGACACCTCCGATCAGATCCGTGGTCAGGTTGTAGACGAAGGCCGCGATCGTGGCCATCGCGGTCAGCAGGACGATGTTGACCAGACCGATCAGGACGGCGCCACCGAAGATGGTGCCGCTGGATACCAGTTCGGCGCTGCTGCCGCTGGTGTTGTTGAGCAGATCGCCGACATTGCTGTTCAGCTTGGCCCACACACCCATCCCACCAAGGACGAGGTACAGGAACGCCACCGCGATCATCCACACGAAAAACAGCGCCACCGACAGCAGCAGCGACACCTTCAGCATGCTCCACGGATCGATCCGGCGGATCTGCATGCTGGCCCGCACGGGTCCCCGGGCCCGCCGCGACACCTGCATCCGTTCGTCGCGTGACTCACCGCCCTCCGGCGCATCCGGACGACCCGAGCCTGGGGCTTTCGCCGCCTCTGGACCCCGGTCGGGCGCTGCAACCTTGCGTTTCGCGGGGCGCGGGATCGGACCCGACAAGTCGGGCAACTCGCTGGCGTAGGTCTCCGCCGACATGCCCTTGCCGTGCGTTGCCGCGGCGTCGATTTCCTGCATGGGGTTCCACATCTGCCCGGCCGACCCGACGGCGGGTGCCGAACTCTCCGAGTTGATTGGATTCGGTTGCCCGTCGTCCTCCGGCGGCGAACCCGGCTCGGACAGGTCGGACCGCAGCGGCGATTGGACGGGCCTGGCAGGGTCGCGCTGCCAAGGCGGTGGCCCGGTGGCACCCTCGTCCCGCCCACCCACGGCGGGCGCGGCGCGACGCGTGCCGCTCCGCTGCGCCGAACCGTCCCCATAAAGGCCATCACCCTTATTGGGGGCGCCCGGCTCGCTCGGTGAGGTCACCCCAACTCCTAATATCCCCTACCTGGCCCTGTCCGGGGCGGCGGTAGTCGTATCGCATCCGGGCCGCCACCCGGCCCGCATCGTCACCGGGCCCAACCACATTGCCCGATTCCTCCTCGGGCCGCCACCCGGCCCGCATCGTCACCGGGCTGAGTCTAATTGCCGGGGGCTACCTCTGGGCAACGTCGGTCCGGATCGTTACCCGCTATTCGCTCGAGCCGTCGACCTCGCCCGCATCATCCGCTTCCTCGACGGGCTCTTCGGCGTTCCGCGCGATCGCCAACAGGCTGTCGCCGTCACCCAGGTTCATCAGCCGAACGCCCTTCGTCTGTCTGCCCGCCTTGCGGACCTGGCGCGCCGCGGTCCGGATCACCCCGCCGCCGGAGGTGATCGCATACACCTCGCTGTCGTCGTCGACGATCAGTGCGCCCACCAGCCTGCCCCGCCGCCGGTCGTACATGACGGTCAGCACACCTTTACCGCCACGGCCCTGAACAGGGTACTCATCGATCGCGGTCCGCTTCGCGTACCCGCCGGACGTCGCGACCAACAGGTAAGTGCCTTCGTGAACGACGTTGAGCGACAACAGGTAGTCGTCCCCGTTGAAGCGCATGCCCTGCACACCGGAGGTGGCCCGTCCCATCGGGCGCAGCGCCTCGTCGGTTGCCGAGAATCTGATCGACTGGCCGTTGGCCGACACCAGCAGTAGGTCGTCGTCCGAGGAACACAGCACCGCACCGACCAACTCGTCGCCGTCTCGCAGGTTGATCGCCACGATGCCGCCCGAGCGGTTGGAGTCGAAGTCGGTCAGCTTGGTCTTCTTGACCAGGCCGTTACGGGTGGCCAGCACCAGGTACGGCGCGTCTTCGTACCCGCGGATCTGGATGACCTGAGCGATGCGCTCCTCGGGCTGGAAGGCCAGCAGGTTGGCTACGTGCTGTCCGCGCGCCGTGCGCGACGCCTCCGGCAGCTCGTATGCCTTGGCCCGGTACACCCGCCCCTGGGAAGTGAAGAACAGAATCCAGTCGTGCGTCGAGCACACGAAAAAGTGCTTGACGATGTCGTCCTGCTTGAGCCCGGCTCCTTGCACGCCCTTGCCGCCCCGCTTCTGGCTGCGGTAGAGGTCGGTCTTGGTGCGCTTGGCGTATCCGGTTTCAGTGATGGTGACGACCACGTCCTCGCGGGCGATCAGATCCTCATCGCTGACCTCGCCATCGGCGGCGATGATCCGGGTGCGCCGGTCGTCGCCGTGCTTTTCGGCGATCTCGGCGAGTTCGTCGCGGACAATCCTGCGCTGACGTTCCGGCTTTGCAAGGATGTCTTCGAGGTCGGCGATTTCGGCCTCGATCCTGGCCAGGTCGTCGATGATGCGCTGACGTTCCAGGGCTGCCAGGCGCCGCAACTGCATGTCGAGGATCGCCTGGGCCTGGATTTCGTCGATGTCGAGCAGCTCGATCAACCCGGCGCGGGCGACGTCGACGGTCTCCGACGCCCGGATCAGCGCGATCACCTCGTCCAGGGCGTCGAGCGCCTTGACCAGACCGCGCAAGATGTGGGCGCGTTCGTTGGCCTTACGCAGCCGGTAGGTGGTGCGGCGCACGATGACGTCGAGTTGGTGCGCCACGTAGTGGCGGATCAGCTGGTCGAGGCGGAGGGTGCGCGGCACCCCGTCGACGATTGCCAGCATGTTGGCGCCGAAGCTGGTCTGCAGCTGAGTGTGCTTGTAGAGATTGTTGAGCACCACTTTGGCGACTGCGTCGCGTTTGAGCTCGATAACGATGCGCAGCCCCACCCGATCGCTGCTCTGGTCTTCGATGTTCGCGATTCCGGCGAGCCTGCCGTCACGAACCTGCTCGGCAATCGACGTGATGAAGTTGTCGTGGTTGACCTGATAGGGCAGCTCGGTGATCACCAGCGACGAGCGGCCTCGGGAATCCTCTTCCACTTCGACGACACCGCGCATGCGTATCGAACCGCGCCCGGTCTTGTAGGCGTCGGCGATGCCCTGAGATCCGACGATCAGCCCGGAGGTGGGGAAGTCGGGACCTTTGATCCGTTCGCAGACGGCGGCCAGGGTGTCCTCTTCGTCGGCCTCGTGGTTGTCCAGGCACCAGAACACCGCCTCGGCGAGTTCGCGCAGGTTGTGCGGGGGGATGTTGGTCGCCATGCCGACCGCGATGCCGCCCGACCCATTGGCCAGCAGGTTGGGGAACCGGCTCGGCAGCACGGTCGGCTCCTGCACCCGGCCGTCGTAGTTCGGTATGAAATCGACTGTCTCCTCGTCGATTTCGCGGAGCATCTCCATCGCCAGCGGCGTCAGCCGCGCTTCGGTGTTGTGGCTGACGAAGCCGTTGGTCAGGAAGGCGTGGTCGGCGGTGTCGACGCGCAGGCTGTACACCGGCTGTGCTCCCGACTCGGTGATGCAAGCCACCCGCGCGTAGTAGAACCGGCCGTCGGTGAGCTCGGCGGCGACAGCGCGGACGCTGGGATCGGTGATGTGGCTCAGGATTTGGTCGCCGTGCGTGCGCCAACATTCGATACGGTCAAGGTCGTGGAGGTCGAGCCAGTCATGGTCGGCCCAGGAGCCGGCAGCGTACCGGCGGATGAATGCGGCCAACCCGGGCACGTGATCCTCGTCGCGGCCGGCACAAGTCGGCGCCGCAGCGAGGATCGTGGCCAGCTCGGTTTGCTTAGTTCCGGCGAAACCGACTTGGGTGGCGAACATTTCAGCATGAGCGCGACCGGCTATGACGACTTTGTACTCGCCAACCGCATGCCGGTATCGGCTTGAGACGACACCGAACTCAAGCAGCATCTGCTGAACATCTACGGCCAGTTGCCTACTTCGTGTCGAGTACGACACTTGAATCGTGTTGTCCGGCAGACAAGAACATGATCCGTCGACTTGGAACAACGCTCGTAAGAAGACCCGTTTCGCCGGGGCGGGGGACTGCCACAGCCAATGCGGCACCGCCTGGTCGGTCGGGCATCGCCCGATCACCCCGGCAAGCCGTGTCCTCTTCAGTCCCGAAACACTCGGCACGTCAAGTTCATGCCGCAGCGAACCGGAGCCGATCTGCCGCGCCGACACGGACCGCCGACCTCCGACGACCGTGTCGTACGCACCGACGACCATATCGAAGAAGTCGCGGTCGAGACTGGTGAACCCGGCGTGGCATTCCGACTGGAAGCCCCCACCGATGAATGCGCCCGCCAGGAGAGCCTCCAGCGCGCCCTGCCGGTCAGTGGGGCCCAGTTCCACCGGTGGCGTCCGCTGCAACACGACATGGTCCGCAGGGCGGATCTCTTCGATCAGCTTCCACAGCAGGGTGGGAACGCCGCCGATGTCGACGAGGCACAGCAAGGGATGATTGGCCGTGCCCGTGACCTCGTAGCCCTCCGCGGTCCGCACCGTGAACGTCTGATGCTCGCCCGAATGGAACAGTCTGTCCGCCAACACGGGGTTGCCGTGCCGATCCAGAACCTTCAATTCGATTGCGTTGTCCGAGTTGGACGAAGCGCCCGAAACCACTTCGCCGATCCGGACGGACTTCCCAAACGGTAAGCGCACCAACGCGTCTTCGGTGACGCAATACCGCATCGCCGCCGGCGGGTCGTTGCCCGGCGAACCGAAGTTCCCCTGACCGTCGACAAGCGGATACCGCAGAGACCACGGCTGCGCCATGCGCACCAGGGTGTCGTAGATCGATGCGTCGCCGTGCGGGTGGTAATTGCCCATCGTCTCGGCTACCGACCGTGCCGACTTGGCGTGGCTGCGGTCCGGACGGAAGCCGGAGTCGTACATCGCGTACAGGACGCGGCGGTGCACGGGTTTGAGGCCGTCGCGCACCTCCGGCAGCGCCCGACCCACGATCACGCTCATCGCGTAGTCGATGTAGCTGCGCTGCATCTCCTGTTGGATGTCAACGGGTTCGATCCGCTCGGCGGGCTGCTCACCCGGTGGCAGCGTGATGTCAGTCATCTATTCCTCGTTTGCGTTGACATGTCTGAGCGGTCAGACATCCAAGAATCGAACGTCCTTGGCATTGCGCGTGATAAAACTTCGGCGCGCGTCCACGTCTTCGCCCATCAGAACCGAGAACAACTCGTCGGCGGCAGCCGCGTCGTCCAGGGTGACCTGGCGCAGGACCCGCACGGATGGGTCCATCGTGGTCTCCCACAACTCTTTTGCGTCCATTTCACCCAGACCCTTGTAACGCTGGATGCCGTCGTCCTTGTTGATCTTCTTTCCCGCCTTGAGCCCGGCCTCCATCAGGCCGTCCCGTTCACGGTCGGAGTAGGCGAACTCCGGGTCGGCACGTTGCCATTTCAGCTTGTACAGCGGGGGCTGCGCCAGGAACACATGCCCGTTCTCGATCAGCGGGCGCATGAACCGGAACAACAGCGTCAACAACAGCGTGGAGATATGCTGGCCATCTACGTCGGCGTCGGCCATCAGCACGATCTTGTGGTAGCGCAACTTAGTGATGTCGAACTCGTCGTGGATGCCGGTACCCAACGCAGTGATGATCGACTGCACTTCGGTGTTCTTCAGCACCCGGTCGATCCGCGCCTTCTCGACGTTGATGATCTTGCCGCGCAACGGAAGGATCGCCTGGAACATTGAATCACGGCCGCTCTTTGCCGAGCCGCCGGCCGAATCACCTTCCACCACATACAGTTCGGACTTGCGTGGGTCGGTCGATCGGCAGTCGGCGAGCTTACCGGGCAGCCCTCCGAGATCGGTGGCGCTCTTGCGCCGCACCAACTCTCGCGCCTTGCGGGCCGCGATCCGGGCCTGAGCGGATGACACCGCCTTGTTCACGATGACCTTCGCGTCCGAGGGGTTCGCTTCGAACCAGTGCGTCAGCTGTTCGTTGCACACCTTCTGGACGAACGACTTGACCTCGGTGTTGCCCAGCTTGGTTTTGGTCTGACCCTCGAACTGCGGTTCGGCGACCTTGACGGAGATCACCGCGGCCAGGCCCTCGCGGATGTCGTCACCGGTGAGGTTCGGGTCCTTGTCCTTCAACAACTTGCGGTCTTTGGCGTACTTGTTCACCACCGAGGTCAGCGCGGCACGGAAGCCCTCTTCGTGGGTACCGCCCTCATGGGTGTTGATGGTGTTGGCGAAGGTGTGCACCGACTCGGAGTAGCCGGCGTTCCACTGCATCGCGATCTCGACCTCGTGGCCTTCTCCCTTGCCGGAGAAATCCACGATGCTGCTGTGGATCGGGTTCTTGGTGCGGTTGATGTGCTTGACGAAATCGACCAGCCCGCCGGGATAGTGAAAGGTGCGGTGCTTGACCTTGTTCTCCGACGTCGATTCGGCGGCCTCCTGCGCAGACTTGGGTGCGTCGGCGGTGTCGCTGACCACCTCGTCGACGACCTCGTCCTGCGCGACTCGTTCATCGGTGAGGTTGATCGTCAGACCCTTGTTCAGGAAGGCCATCTCCTGTAGGCGGCGCGCGACCGTTTCGAAGTCGTACTGTGTCGTTTCGAAGATCTCGGGATCGGCCCAGAATCTGGTCGTCGTGCCGGTCTTCTTGGTGGCCTCTCCCTGCTTGAGGGTGCCGGGCACGGCGCGGTCATAGGATTGAAACCACTCGTGCCCGTCGCGCTTGATATTGACTTCCACTCGGGTGGAGAGCGCGTTGACCACCGACACACCGACGCCATGCAACCCGCCGCTGACGGTGTAGCCGCTGTTCTCGCCGCCGAATTTGCCGCCGGCGTGCAGTTGGGTCATCACGACGTCGACGGTGGGGGCGCCGGTGGCGTGCATCGCCACCGGGATGCCGCGACCGTCATCGGCGACCTCCACGCTGCCGTCGTTGAGCAGCCGCACGTCGACCTTGGTGGCGTAGCCGGCCATCGCCTCGTCCACCGAGTTGTCGACCACCTCCCAGATGAGGTGATGCAGACCGCGTTCACCGGTGGACCCGATATACATGCCGGGACGTTTGCGGACGGCCTCCAACCCTTCCAGCACGGTGATGGCTGAAGCGCCGTATTCGTCTTGTGCCTTCTTCTTCTCGGCAGCCACGGTCGGAATGCTCTCCTCGGGGTGTCATGCGAGCGGTCCGGTCACCGCAGCGGTCGCATCCTTGTCAAGTCTACCGTGATGGACCATCAGCACCGATTTTCTGCACGCGTTTCTGCCTGCCTGACCGCGCCGTGTGCTTGATTTCTTCATTTGGGTCGCGTCCTGCCGTGCGCGAGCCCGGTCCGTTTCGTCCTGGCGGATCTGAGACCGCCGTCGCCGGCGCGCGTCTCCGGCCCGTCCCACGCGCCGCCGGCTATCCGTAGGTGTCCCGCGGACCCCGGCCCGCGATGTGACGCGGCCCCTTCCGCCACGACGGCGCGACCGGTCCGGTGATCTTCACCGAGGTCACCACGCCATTGCCCACGGCCGCCGCGATCTTGGCCAGCAACTGCGCCTGGATCATGCGCAACTGAGTGGCCCAGGCGGTGGACTCTGCCGCCACGCTCAGGACGCCGTCACTCAGCCCCACCGGGGCGGCGTGGTCGGCGATCTGCTGACCCACGATCGACTGCCAATGCCCAAGGACGGCGCCTTCCGCCACCTGCGCCGACCAGCCGCGCATTTTGGCCAGCTCACTCGCCACCCGGCCCAGCAGCTGCGGATCCCGGCCGTCGGGTCCCGGGCCCGACCAGCTTCGCCGCCGCCCCGCCACTCGCCGCGTCGCGGGTGCGACCGCACCCCCGCGCCCGGCGTCCTTGCCCTGGGCCCGCGCCGCCGCGCGCGCCTCCTCGAGGGTGCGGCGCACCAAATCGATACCGGTCAACCCTGGTGGCAGCGAAGCGTCCCCGGCGCCGCCGGTGTCGTCAACGTCACCGGTCACGATTTCACCACCGACACCCGCCCCGCTTGGTCATCCCGCAGATCGACGTACACGCGCCTGACATCCCAGTCCGCCGGGATGTCTTCCAGTACCGCCGCGGTCACCAGCACCTGTTCGGCCGATTCGGCGACCCCGGCAAGCGCTCGGCGCCGGGTCGTGTCGAGTTCGGCGAACACGTCATCGAGCAACAACACCGGATCGCCACCATCGGACCGCAACAACTCGTACGCGGCCAGCCGCAATGCCACCGCAAATGACCACGATTCACCGTGGCTGGCAAAACCTTTCGCAGGCTGCTCACCCAGCCGCAACTCAATGTCGTCGCGGTGCGGCCCGACCAGACACATCCCGCGCTCCAACTCCGCAGCACGCCGCGCCGCCAACGCGGACAACAACGCGGCCTCCAGGAGATCTCGATCACCGGCAATCCCCCCGGCGGTCCACTGTGCGTCCAGGCTCGGCCGGTAGGAGATCGACGCCGGGCGCGAACCCGGCGCCAGCAGCTGGTAGGCCTTTTCCACCTCGGGCGCCAACTCCTCGATCAACTCCATCCGGGCGGCCATCAAGTCGGCACCATGCTCGGCCAACCTGCTGTCCCACGCCCCGAGCGTGTCCAGCGCGCTTTGGTCGGCGGCCCGATAGCGCGCGCCGCCGAGGGATTTCAACAATGCCGTGCGCTGACGCAGCACCTTGTCGTAGTCGGCGCGCACCGCGGCGATCCGCGGCCTGCGAACGGTGGCCAGGTCGTCGAGATAGCGGCGCCGCTCGGCCGGGTCGCCCCGGACCAGCGCCAGGTCTTCCGGTGCGAACAACACCGCACGCAACACCCCGATCACCTCGCGTGTGCTGCGCACCGGGGAGCGGTTCAACCGCGCCTTGTTGGCGCGCCCCGCCGCGATCTCCAGGTCGACGGCACATTCCCGGCCCTCGTTGACGACGATCGTCGACACCACGGCACGCCCGGCGCCCGCGCGGACCAGCGGCGCATCGGTCCCCACACGGTGCGAACCCAAGGTCGTCGAATACCACAGCGCCTCAATCAGATTCGTCTTGCCGAAACCGTTGGGACCGACGAACACCGTCCGGCCGGGTCCCAATTCGAGGTCGGCCTGCGCCCAGGACCGGAAATCACGCAGTCCCAAATGCCGAACGTACACCTAGCCGGGCAACCGGACTGGCATGAGTAGGTACACGTAATCCGTCGGCGGGGCGGAAAAGGGACCCGGCCCGGTGGGGTGGCCGTCCTCGGCCGAGGCCGGACGCAACAACGCCGGTTTGCCCGGAGTGGTGAAGCCAAACGACACGCGCTCCGAATGGACCGATCCGAGGCCGTCGGTCAGGTACGTCGGGTTGAAGGCGATCGTCAACGGGTCGCCGGTGAAGTCCACCTGCAGATCTTCCTCGCCGCGGCCGACATCCTCGGCCCCCGCGGAGAGCCGCAGCATCCCGTCGGCGAATTCCATGCGAACCTGCGCGCCCCGATCCGCCACCAGCGCAACGAGTTTGATTGCCTCGGTCAGTTCGGCCACATCGACAGTGGCCACCGCCGTGTGCTCGGCCGGCAACAACTGGCGGAACTTCGGAAATTCCGCATCCAGCAACCGGGTGGTGCTGCGCTTGCCGTTCCCGCTGATCCCGAGCATGCCTTCCTTACCCACCCCGGCCCCGGTGCCCAAGGACAGCCGCACGTCGGGTCCGGCGGTGCCGGCCTTCGCGGCCTCGGCCAGCGTCTTGGCCGGTACCAGCACCGCCGCCTCCACTCCGGGCGACAATGCCGACCACGTCAATTCGCGCACCGCCAACCGGAACCGGTCGGTGGCGGCCAGAACGACTCTGTCGCCCGAGATTTCGACCCGGATACCCGTCAGCATCGGCAACGTGTCATCCCGGCCGGCGGCAATGGCCACCTGGCCGACCGCCTCGGCGAACAATTCCGAAGGCAGGGTACCGGTGTCCTCCGGAAGGGTGGGCAGCGTCGGATAATCCTCCACCGCCATCGTCGGCAGCGAAAACCGGGCGCTCCCACAGGTCAACGTGACGCGGTTACCGTCGACGTAGAAGTCCACGGGCTTGTCCGGCAATGCCCGGGTGATGTCCGACAGCAGCCGGCCTGAAACCAAGACGCTTCCCGGAGAAGCGATTTCAGCGGGGATCTGGGCTTCTGCCGACACCTCATAGTCGAACCCGGAGATGGTGAGGCCCTCGTCGGACCCGGACAACAGGATTCCGGAGAGAATCGGTGCCGCCGGCCTGCTCGGCAGATGCTTCGCCACCCACGACACGGCGTCGGCGAAGGACTCCCGCACCAACCGAAACCTCAGGTCGGTGACGCCTGCTGTCGTCACCATGTCCATAAAGAGTCCCTTCACCTGCCGCGTGTCCAAATCCCAGGGCCAGCCCCCCGCCAGCGTCGGCCCCGCTACGGACGGCGGTGGCACAGGTGCGCCACGACGACCGAAACGGCAGCCGAAGAACAACCGTAGATCGTCGGGCGCCATCTTGAAAGCCGAGTGACAGGCTCGACGGGGCGACGACGACCGGCGGACAACCGGAGGCCGGCTCCGGTGTCCCCAGGGCCGGTTTTCAGAGAACCACGATTCGAAGAGATCTCAGTAGCAGTAATAGGGGCTGTGGATGCTGGGGACAGCCGAGGTTTGGCGCAGCTAGGGGAGTTGTCGGGTTGTGGACGACAGGTGTGGCACCTGTGTGTGGCCTGGTGGATGGCTGGGGATGGCCGCCGAGTGTGCACGGGGGTGTGATTCGCCGGGTGGTTGTTCGGCGGCGTTGTGCACATGCCTGCGCACAGCACACACGGTGTGACCCGTGTGACGGGAGGGTGGGAAGTTTTTGAGAACCTTTTCAAGAAAATGGGATCGGAGTCAGCGCTTGGACCGTTGCCGGATCCGCGTGGTGAGCTCTGTGACGTGATCGAATACCTCACGGCGCTCGGCCATCTCGGACAAGATCTTGCGTTGGGCGTACATGACCGTGGTGTGGTCCCGCCCGAACGCGTGGCCGATCTTGGGCAGGGACAGGTCGGTGAGTTCGCGGCACAGGTACATGGCGATCTGGCGGGACTGCGCCAGCGCGCGCGTCTTACCCGGTCCACGCAATTCCTCGACGGTGGTGTCGAAGTATTCCGCGGTGGTCGCCATGATGGTCGCCGCGCTGATCTGCATGGTGCTCGAGTCGGCGACCAGGTCTCGTAGCACGAATTCGGCCAGCGCCTTGTCGATCGGCGTCTTGTTCAGCGACGCGAACGCGGTGACCCGGATGAGGGCGCCTTCGAGCTCGCGGATGTTGCGTTCGATGCTGCTGGCGATCAGCTCGAGGACATCGTCGGGTGCCGCGAGTCGTTCCATCTGCGCCTTCTTGCGCAAGATCGCGATACGGGTCTCGAGTTCGGGTGGCTGGACGTCGGTGATCAGACCCCATTCGAACCGCGTCCGCAACCGGTCTTCGAGGGTGGCCAATTGTTTGGGCGGCCGGTCCGAGGAGATGACGATCTGCTTGTTGGCGTTGTGCAACGTATTGAAGGTGTGGAAGAACTCCTCCTGGATGCCTTCCTTGCCTTCGATGAACTGGATATCGTCGACCAGCAGAATGTCGACGTCGCGGTAGCTGCGCTTGAAGGCGACCTTGCGGTCGTCGCGCAGGGAGTTGATGAAGTCGTTGGTGAATTCCTCGGTGGAGACGTACTTGACACGCATCCCAGGGAACAGGCGCTGGGCGTAGTTTCCGGCGGCGTGCAGCAGGTGTGTCTTGCCCAGGCCGGACTCGCCCCAGATGAACAACGGGTTGTACGCGCGGGCCGGCGCTTCGGCGATCGCCAGCGCCGCGGCGTGGGCGAACCGGTTGGACGCGCCGATGACGAACGTGTCGAAGGTGTAGCGGCGATTGAGACTGGTTTCGCCGGTGGAGGCGGGGTCGGGGTTGCGGGGGCGATCGCTGAAGTAGTTCGCCCAGTCGCGTTCGGCGCCGTCGGGAAGGTCGCCGGTGTCGGGTTCGTCGACATCTACGGCGGGTTCTGCGTCGCGGGGAAAGTTTTCGGCGGGGGCGGCGTCGTCGGCGCCGTCGGGGGGTGGAGCGATGCGGACCCCGAGCTGGATCTGCTGTCCGAGCCGGCGGCTGAGTGCGTCGGTGATAGGTTCCCGCAGGTGCCGTTCGATCTCGTTCTGCACAAAGCTGCTCGGCACCGACAACAGGGCAAAACCCTCGACGATCGTGAGCGGTTGGACCAGGTTCAACCAGGCCCGTTGCTGATGGGTCAGGGGGGTGACGAGGGTCGCGCGGCTGCCGGTGGCGGGGTCCGCGACCGGGTCGCCGTTGAGTTCGGAGACGACCTCGCTCCACACGGCGGCGAAGGTCGAAACCGTCGGGAAAGTCGAACCGGAGTCATCGGTCAACGACGCATTCTCCCTGGTTCTCGCAAATCCCGGATCGAGGGGCATGACGACGAAGCAACTATCCACATAGTTATGCACAGCTGTGTACAAGATGATCGCGGGCTGCAGCTCGTCGGCGACAGCTCGCAATATATTCGTGCCGGAGACAACCCGTGGGGGTCGTCTAGGCAGCAAGTGGGTCCGCGATCCTTGCTTCGTTGTCGGCCGCCGTCCGAGTCTGGCACGGCATTGCAAGAAGCTAACAGTTTTTCTGTATGGTTGCCAACCGTTCTGTGGGATCGCGGTGGGGTCGGTTAGGCTCCCCGACGGGTCGTTCGGGCTGCTCGTACGTCGGTGACGCACAAGGGCGGCCGGTGGACAGGTTTGACCCAGACATGGCTCGTCAGTACCCTCAAACAGTCGCCCGAACGTCGGCGATACGGCTGCGACCCAAGTTGTCATGGGAAACCGCGCCGGGCCAGCAGCAAGACCCACCGCCGACCGTGGTCGTGAAGACTTCACGGACGGATGGCCGGGTGATTTGGACCGAGACACAAACGAGGAGAACGCCGTGGCCAAGGGCAAGCGGACTTTCCAGCCGAATAACCGCCGCCGCGCCCGCGTGCACGGCTTCCGGCTGCGGATGCGTACGCGCGCGGGGCGTGAGATTGTGGCCAACCGGCGCCGTAAGGGGCGTCGCGCTCTCACTGCGTGACCTTTTAGCGACAGGTCTTCTGGCGGTGCTTCCCGCACGCAACCGCATGAGGCGGTCATCGGAGTTCGGCGCGACGGTGAAGTACGGGACGCGTGCGGCGCAACCCGATGTCGTCCTCCATGTTCGCAGGGCAACCGACCAGGACGCATACACCGGCCCGCAGGTGGGTCTGATCGTGGGGAAATCGGTGGGGTCGGCGGTGCAGCGCCATCGGGTTGCCCGGCGGTTGCGCCATGTCGCGCGCGCGGTGCTGAGCGACCTGGAGCCTGCGGACCGGCTGGTCATCCGGGCGTTGCCGAGCAGTCGGCAGGTGTCATCAGCCCGGTTGGAGGAGCAGCTACGGCGGGGATTGCGGCGCTCGTCGCGACGGACGGATCCGGATCGGTGAACGGGTCGGCGCGAGCGCGCAGGTTCTCGGTCGGGGTGGGCGGAATGGCCGTCCGGGTAATGGTGTGGTTGATCCAGCTGTACCGGCACATGGTGTCGCCGCTGCGTCCAGCCACGTGCCGGTTCGTACCCACCTGCAGTCAGTACGCGGTGGATGCCCTGACCGAGTACGGGCCGATCCGGGGAATCTGGCTGGCGGTGGTCAGGCTGGCCAAATGTGGACCATGGCATCGGGGAGGTTGGGATCCGATACCGGAGCGATGCGAGCACCGAGCTGCGGCCGGCGGTGCCGCTCCGGGCGCCGCAGTGATGCAACGGGAGAGTGACAGCATTGTTTGATTTCTTCAGCCTCGACTTCGTGTACTACCCGGTGTCGTGGATTATGTGGGTCTGGTACAAGCTGTTCGCCGCCGCGTTGGGACCGTCGAACTTCTTGGCGTGGGCCCTGTCGGTGATGTTTCTGGTGTTCACGTTGCGGGCCCTACTCTATAAGCCTTTCGTGCGCCAGATCCGGACCACCCGCCAGATGCAGGAACTGCAACCGCAGATCAAGGCGCTGCAAAAGAAGTACGGCAAGGACCGGCAGCGTATGGCGCTGGAGATGCAGAAGCTGCAACGGGAGCACGGCTTCAACCCGATCCTGGGCTGCTTGCCGATGTTGGCGCAGATTCCGGTGTTCCTTGGCCTGTATCACGTGTTGCGGTCGTTCAACCGAACGACGGGCGGATTCGGCCAGCCGCAGCTGTCGGTGGCCCAGAACCGGATGACCGGTAACTACACATTCAGCGCCGCCGACGTCGGTCATTTCTTGGACGCGAATCT
>CAYVQQ010000053.1:0-14674 GCA_964453085.1 uncultured Mycobacterium sp. | reverse complement strand
ACCCATCTGCTGCGTTGAAATCGCCGGTGATGCGACGGCGCTGTGGGCGGCCCGTCCCCGATGTCCGAGCGTTCGGGCACGACTGGTCCGATG
Organism: uncultured Mycobacterium sp.; assembly: GCA_964453085.1. Classification (GTDB taxonomy): domain Bacteria; phylum Actinomycetota; class Actinomycetes; order Mycobacteriales; family Mycobacteriaceae; genus Mycobacterium. Next base: position 14,581 of record CAYVQQ010000053.1, on the reverse strand, counting down.
AGGACATGTATCTCGTCGTCGACCGCCTGGGCCCGGGGGTGCGCGGCAGCCGGCGCTGCCCCTGCCGCCGGCTAGGACCCGGTGTCTGCGATGCTGTCCGGCATGGCAAGGATCGCGATTGTCGGGGGCGGCAGCATCGGCGAGGCGTTGGTGGCGGGTTTGCTGCGGTCGGGCCGGCAGGTCACGGACCTGGTGGTGGCCGAGCGGATGCCGGAGCGGGCCAAATACCTCGCGGACACCTACTCGGTGCTGATCACCTCGGTGGCCGAGGCGGTGGAGCACGCGACGTTCGTCGTCGTCGCCGTCAAGCCCGGTGACGTCGAGTCGCTGATGGGGGAGTTGGCCCGGGCGGCCGCCGCGGCCGACGATGGCACCGCCGGCCAGGTGTTCGTCACCGTCGCGGCGGGAATCACCGTCACCTACTTCGAATCCAAGCTTCCGGCCGGGACGCCGGTGGTGCGGGCGATGCCGAACGCCGCGGCTCTGGTGGGCGCAGGCGTCACCGCGCTGGCCAAAGGCCGGTTCGTCACCCCGGCGCAGCTCGAGGCGGTCTCGGGGCTGTTCGAAGCCGTCGGCGGGGTGCTGACCGTCGCCGAATCCCACATGGACGCCGTGACCGCGCTATCCGGCTCGGGGCCGGCCTATTTCATGTTGATGGTCGAGGCGCTGGTGGACGCCGGTGTGGCGGCCGGGCTCTCCCGAGAGGTGGCCACCGAGCTGACCGCGCGGACGATGGCCGGGTCCGCGGCCATGCTGGTGGAAGCGCTGGACCAGGGCCGGCGCTCGGACGCGGGCGACGGGCTCGGCGCGCGGGCGGATGCATCGGCGGCGCAGCTGCGGGCGACGGTCACATCGCCCGGCGGTACGACCGCGGCTGCGCTACGCGAACTGGAGCGGGGCGGACTGCGGGCCATCGTCGACGCGGCTGTTCAGGCCGCGAAAATGCGCTCTGAACAGCTCAGAATCACATCGGAATAATTCGATGTCTTCGAATTGACCGCCCCCCACTAGTACCAATGACCCCAATCGTCCCGCTATTCTCCTCTTTGTATGCACGTGCGGGTGCCAACGGAGGGGAAGCCGCTGGGATTGCGCGTGCCTGACATGATTGGGTTGCAATGACGTCTACGAATAGGCCATCTGCGCGAGATTCCGCCGGCAAGTCGCGGGACGCGGGTTCCGCCGATGGCCAGCAGGCCAAGACACAGTTTCTCACCGTCGCCGAGGTGGCCGCGCTGATGCGGGTCTCCAAGATGACGGTCTACCGGCTGGTACACAGCGGCGAATTGCCCGCGGTGCGGGTCGGGCGGTCCTTCCGGGTGCACGCCAAAGCCGTCCACGACATGCTGGAGACGTCGTACTTCGACGCCGGCTGAGTCGCCACCCGGGAGTCGCCGGCGCGTGGCCCGGTGACCGCCCGCCGCTCGGGCACCACCGGTTTGGTGTTCGCGGCGGGCGGCCGGGTAAAGTGACGGGGTCTTTTCAAGTCCTTCACCAATCGGTCACGGGTCAGATAGCGGAGTTCATGGGTTCAGTAATCAAGAAGCGGCGCAAGCGCATGTCGAAGAAGAAGCACCGTAAGCTGCTGCGTCGCACCCGGGTGCAGCGCAGAAAACTCGGCAAGTAACCTTTCGTCGCGCAGGCCGTGTCGGCCCCGGGGGTCACGCGGCCGTCATGCGGCCGTAACGTCTCCGGCCCGTTTCGCCGATAGGCTGTTCGGATGGATTTGTCTGGTGAGGACGATCCGGGCGGTGCCGCGGCGGGGACCGTGCATTACCCCAGGGTGGTGCTGGTCGCCGGGGCGTGTCGGTTCCTGGGTGGCTACCTGACGGCGCGGCTCGCGCAGAACCCGCTGATCCGCAGGGTCGTCGCGGTGGACGCCATCGCCCCGAGCAAGGACATGCTGCGCCGGATGGGACGTGCGGAGTTCGTGCGCGCCGACATTCGCAATCCCTTCATCGCCAAGGTAATTCGCAACAGCGATGTCGACACGGTGGTACATGCCGCGGCGGCCTCCTACGAGCCCCGGTCCGGGGGCAGCGCCGCGCTGAAGGAACTCAACGTGATGGGCGCATTGCAACTGTTCGCGGCCTGCCAGCGAGCGCCGTCGGTGCGTCGGGTGGTGTTGAAGTCCACCTCCGAGGTGTATGGGTCCAGCTCCCGCGACCCGGTGATGTTCACCGAGGACAGCACCAGTCGCCGGCCGTTTCGTGCCGGTTTCGCCAAGGACAGCCTCGACATCGAGGGCTACGCGCGCGGCCTGGCACGGCGGCGCCCCGACATCGCGGTGACGATCCTGCGACTGGCCAACATCATCGGGCCGGCGATGGACAGCATGTTGTCGCGGTACCTGGCCGGGCCGTTGGTGCCCACCGTGTTCGGCCGCGACGCGCGCTTGCAGCTGTTGCACGAGCAGGACGCCCTGGGTGCGCTGGAACTCGCGACGATGGCCGGCAAAGCCGGCACCTTCAACATCGGCGCCGACAGCATCATCATGCTGTCCCAGGCGATTCGCCGGGCCGGGCGGATTCCGCTGCCGGTGCCCGGCTTCGGCATGTGGGCGCTGGGGGCCCTCGGGCGGGCCAACCGCTGCGCCGAGATGTCCCGCGACCAGTGCGACTACCTGAGCTACGGCCGCGTCATGGACACCACCAGGATGCGGACCGAACTCGGATTCCAGCCCAAATGGACCACTGCGGAGGCATTCGACGACTATGTCCGCGGCCGCGGCCTGTCTCCCATAATCGACCCCCGTCGGGTACTCTCCTGGGAGAGTCGCGCCATTTCCTCAGCGCAGCGCTGGGGAAGCCGAAATCAATTTTCGTGGGGTGGGGTCAGGTAGATATCGTGGCCGGTGACACCAGAGCGAATGTGATTCCCCTGCACACGAACCGGGGGCGGACTGCGGCACGCCGGGGGGCCGAGCGGCGGCCCGGATCCGCCCGTGAGCACCCCTCACTGCTGTCAGATCCGGATGGCCGGGCCTCGGCCGAACAGATCGCCGCAGTCGTCCGCGAGATCGACGAGCACCGGCGCGGCGCGGGCGGGGCCGAGGGGACGACCGAGGTCCCGCTCAACGACCTTGCGCAGCGGGTGGCCGCGGTGGCCGCGTTCCTCCGGCAGCGGCTGTTGGGCGACTACACCGTCGACGAGTTCGGCTTCGATCCTCACTTCAACGACGCGGTCGTGCGCCCTTTGCTGCGGTTCTTCTTCCGGTCGTGGTTCCGCGTCGAGGTCAGCGGCGTCGAACACCTGCCGAGGGAAGGTGCCGCGCTGGTGGTGGCCAACCACGCCGGGGTGCTGCCCTTCGACGGGCTGATGCTGTCGGTCGCGGTGCGCGACGAACACGCGGCCCATCGGGACCTGCGGCTACTGGCCGCCGACATGGTGTTCGATCTGCCCGTGATCGGCGCAGCGGCCCGCAAGGCCGGCCACACCATGGCGTGCGCGACGGACGCGCATCGACTGCTGGCGGCGGGCGAGCTGACCGCGGTGTTCCCGGAGGGGTACAAGGGGCTGGGCAAGCGCTTCGAGGACCGATACCGACTGCAGCGGTTCGGGCGCGGCGGATTCGTGACGGCGGCGCTGCGCACCAAGGCGCCGATCATCCCGTGCTCGATCATCGGGTCCGAGGAGATCTACCCGATGCTGGCCGACGTCAAGTTGCTGGCGCGGCTGTTCGGGCTGCCCTACTTCCCGATCACCCCGTTGTTCCCGCTGGCCGGTCCGGCCGGTCTGGTGCCGCTGCCGTCCAAGTGGCGCATCGCATTCGGTGAGCCGATCTACACCAACGACTACGCCGTCTCTGACGCCGAGGACCCCATGGTCACGTTCGAGCTGACCGACCAGGTGCGCGAGACCATCCAGCAGACGCTGTACCGGCTGCTCGCCGGCCGGCGCAACATCTTCCTCGGCTGACACAGCCCCGGCCCACCGGGAAACCCGACGCGCGCCCAGGACTATTTGACCAGCGTGAATTGGCAGACGTTGGTGTACCCATCGCGGAACAGGTCCGAACAACCGCGCAGGTAGTGCATATAGGTGTCGTAGGTGTCGCGGCCCTTCAGGGCGATCGCCTCGTCCTTGTGCGCCTCTAGCGCGTCAGCCCAGGCGGTGAGCGTCGGAACGTAGTTCTTCCCGATCATGTGATGGCGCTCGACCGTGAAACCCGCCTCCGTCGCGTAACGGTCGACTTGCGTGACCTGCGGCAGCTTCCCGCCGGGGAAGATCTCCCGGAGGATGAAGCTGATGAAGCGCAGCAGGCTCATCGTCGTCTTCAGGCGGAGCTCCTGCCCCTCTTCGGTGGTGGGCACCACGATCGTGTGCAGCAGCATCCGGCCGTCGTCGGGCAGCAGGTTGTAGAACTTCTTGAAGAACGTGGCGTAGCGCTCGTAGCCCGCGTCACCCGCGCCGTCGGCGAAGTGCTCGAACGCGCCGAGCGAGACGATGCGGTCGATCGGTTCGTTGTCGAACTCCTCCCAACCCTGGATCCGCACCTCCTTGCGACGGGGGCTGTCGATCTCCGCGAACTTCGCCACATCATGGGCGTACTGGTTCTCGCTGAGCGTCAGGCCGATGACGTTGACGTCGTACTCCTGCACGGCGTGCCGCATCGTCGAGCCCCAGCCACAGCCGATGTCCAGCAGGGTCATGCCCGGTTCAAGGTTCAGCTTGTCCAGCGCCAGCTTGCGCTTGGCGAACTGGGCCTCTTCCAGAGTCTTGCCCGGGTTGTCCAGGTTCGGGTTCTCGTCGAAGTAGGCACAGCTGTAGGTCATCGTCGGGTCGAGCCAGAGCTTGAAGAACTCGTTGGACTTGTCGTAGTGAGACCGAACCGCCTCTACCGGCGGCTTCAGCTGGGTGCTGCCCGTTTCCTCCTGTGACGTCATCGAATCGACCCCTACTTTCCGGCTGATATGGATGCTATCGCGGCGACGGTTTCTTCAGCGTCGGCGTCCTGGTGTGCGGCTTCGCCCAACATCGTGACCGTGCTGGTTACTACGGGGTTGCCGTCCGCATCTGTCACTTCGCTGCGGATTTCTGCAATCACCGTACCGTGTGATTCGAGGACAGAGTCAAGATATGTGTCGAAATGCAGCCTGTCGTAGGCAAGTATCGGCCGGTGGAACTTGAACTTCTGGTCCCGGTGGAAGACGCGGGCGATGTTGATCGGGATGTTGAACTTGGTGAAGATCTCCAACTGCACGCGCCTGCCCGCGACGGCCAGGAACGTCAGCGGGGCCACCACCGCGGGGTAGCCGGCGGCTTCGGCGTCGGCCTCGCTGAAGTGCGACGGATGGTCGTCTTTGACCGCGAGCGCGAACTCGCGGATCTTCTCGCGACCGACTTCGAAGTAATCAGGTGCCCGGTAGTGGCTGCCGATCAGGTCCTGGGCTTCCTCGGGAATTGTCATGCCGGTGCCGCTTTCCGTTCGAAGACGTGTTCAGCGGCGCAGCTTATCAGCGGTGTTGCCGTCGTGACGCCAGTGCCGCCAGCGCCCCGCCGGCCGCGCCCAGCGCCAGCGCCGACGGGACACCGATCCGGGCGGCCTTGCGTGCGGTGCGGTAGTCGCGGATCTCCCAGCCTTTCTCCCGGGCAAGGCTGCGCAACCGTGCGTCGGGGTTGACCGCGACCGCGGTGCCCACCAGCGAAAGCATCGGGACGTCGTTGTAACTGTCCGAGTAGGCGGTGCACCGTTTCAGATTCAGCCCCTCCCTGATGGCCAGCGACCGCACCGCGTGCGCCTTGCCGGTGCCGTGCAGGATCTCTCCGACCAGCCTTCCGGTGAAGACCCCGTCGACCGATTCGGCCACGGTGCCGAGCGCGCCCGTCAATCCGAGCCGTCGCGCGATGGTGGCCGCGAGTTCGTACGGTGTGGCGGTGATCAGCCACACCTGCTGGCCGGCGTCGAGATGCATCTGCGTGAGCTCGCGGGTGCCGGTCCAGATCTTGTCGGCGATGATCTCGTCGTAGATCTCCTCACCGAGATCGACGAGTTCCTGGACGGGTCTGCCCTCGATGAAGGCCAGCGCCTTGCGCCGTCCGGCGGCGACGTCGTTGCTGTTCTCTCTGCCCAGGAGTTGGAACTTGGCCTGGGCGTAGATGAACCCGAGCACGTCGCGGTACGTGAAGTAGTCGCGCGCGGCCAGCCCGCGGCCGAAGTGCACCGCCGACGAGCCCTGCACCAGGGTGTTGTCGACGTCGAAGAACGCCGCGGCGGTCAAGTCGACCGGCGGCTGGGCGGGGACCTCTCCGGCGTCGGCGGCCGCCCGCAAGCCCTCGAGCGCCCGCGTGGCGCTGGCCTCGGCGGCCAGCGATTCGAGGTCAACGGGACCGGGGCGATCCGCGTTGCCCGACTCAGCGGAAGCCATCGCCGAACCTCCTACATGCTGTGCCGACCGGTGGCCCGTAGCTGGCCGGTATCAACCCTATCCGGCGTCCATCCGGCGCGTATGCGGCGGATTTGAGCCCAGGCTGTCCATGCTCGCAGCGCACGTGCAGCCACCTCCAGACACCTCACGGGCAGGTGCGGTCCCACAGGCCAACCGCTCTCGCACGTCCGTCCAATGATCGTCCGCGATCGGTGGCTTCGTGGTCCACCCGTCAAGCTGACGTGGCCCGGAATATGCTCTGGATCTGGCTTACTCACGGCTAGACGGGATCGACCTCGTCTTTGTATCGATTCGTGTTCCATGGCGGTTGGACAAGAGCGTCGGAATTTCAATCGCCTGTGGTGAAGTGAAATTATCCCACGCTGCGCCTTCGGCGGTTCGCGCCCCTGACACCGAGCCAGCCACGAAGCGAAGAGTGGTGGCGATCCTATCCGGAGGATTGCAGGGGAGGCCGTAGAGGATCGGGGTCAATCTCCTACAGGTTCGCATCGACTTTGCCGTAGCGTCCGCCTACGAGAGATCGCTCGTCCCACGCCCCAATGAATCGCGATCGAAGATGACCCAGTCATCGGCTCGGTTGACGACTTGGACGCCATCTAATTCGGAGGCGTTCCGAATCATATCTTTGAGCGCTTCCCATTGAATTCCCCCGTAGCTGATTTCAGACCTTGCGCGGTTGGTGTATGCACGAATAACGGAGCGCAAGCCCGCTACTTGAAAAGTCTTCATGACCGGTTGGTCGTCGGCGTTTCGCCCTTCGGTCAATTCTACAAACACTTCGCGACCCCGAAGTAGCGAACCGATGGGGGGTGACAGCTGCGCGGGAGGTGTGGTAACGGCGAGAGTTATCTGGTTTTCCAGGATTTCATCGGCGGCGCTAGGTCTTGGATCCTGGCATCTTTGTTGCCGCGGTTCACCCGGTCGCAAGTTATCAAGAACCGCCGGAATCCTCTCTCTACTGATGGCTATCCATTGCGAAGCACGATTGGACAGAATCACCCAGTCGAGATCCGGCATCTCTTGTGCGGCAGCGAGGGCGTCGTGAAAAGAACCGCCGCCAAACGTATCCGGCAGATCGGGATGATCCCTCGAGGTGTACAGCATCATCGCGTTCTTGCCGTCAGGTAGCCGCAGTAAAGGGGTCGCGTTGACCTGCCTTCCTTCGTGCTGAACCACGGTCCGGGGGAAAAACAGCTCGGTGCACCGAAGCGCTGAAAAAAGACGTTCCTGGACCTTCGGTGATTCATCTTGCGCGGCATCCCCGACCAACTTCTCAATCTCATCGCTGTTCGATGGAGTCAATATCTCTACCTTTCGTATGCTTCGAAGGAACCTTCCCGCTTGTTGAATATCCCGTTAACATGGTAGACCATTCCGGTTGGACAAGTCGGATCATAGGTGCACGCGGCCAGGTCGACCGGACCCATGTTTTCCCTTATCAGTTCGCTAAGAGGCGTCGGAACTTCAACAGTCTGCGGCGAACCTAAAATGTCCAACCCGTCCGGCGGGTATATTGTATAATTCGGGATCGAATCGCCGGCATCGAACGTTTGCGAATAAATCCCAGACGTGTCGCCACCCGTCTCAATCAAGTTGCCGAGCGCATCCGTGATGGTCGATCCATGCTTCGCATACGTGGTGATGCTGGAGCCCCTCGGAACCACAAACTGGCCATGTTGAGGGTGGTAGGCGCCATGACCGCTTATCTTGTGCCGGTCGCCCGGCGGGATGTCTTCATCGGGAAGTGTCCGATCGGGCGAATACTCCGACTGGTTGCCGCCCTCTCCGGGCTGATGAGGTGGGGCGTTGTTGCCGGGTTGGTGGGGTGTGTGGCCGGCTGGCGGAGGTGGCGGGTGGCTGTCGTGGGATTGCCGGGGTGGTGCTGGGTGGACGCTGGGTTCGCCGCTGTGCGGGGGGAGTGGTGCGTGTTGGGTCGGTGTGGGCGTCGGCGGCTTGTTTCCGTGCTGTGGTGACGTGGCCGATGTGAGTGGATGGCCGGCAGCGGGCTTGTCGACGACGGGCGGTTTGGATTCGGTCGGGCCGTACGGTAGGGGATTGTCGAGGTGCGCTGGTGTCGGCTTGGCCGGGGATGCGGGGTGGCCTGCTTCGGGTGGCTTGGGGCCGGCCGGTGGTTCCGGCGGAACCTTGGGCGACGGCTGTTTGGGGGCCTTCGCCAGGGGCGGCTTGCGCAGGTCCGTGAGTGCGCCGGCGGCGTCGCGTCCCACCTTGCCCGCCTTCGACAACGGCCCGCCCGGCAAGGCCAACGTCGCCCCGTCGAAGATGGTCTTGCCGAGTGCTTCGGCTGGGTTGTGGCTCCACTCGTCCCAGTGGGTGACCTCTTTGCCCAGGGCTTTCCAGGAGTCGACTATTCCGGGTCCACCGTCGGGGCCCAAGCCGACCAGCGGCGCGGCCCCGGAGGCCAGAGCGGCCACGTCTGTGAAGTAACCCACCGGATCGATTTGGAGCCGGTTGGGACTGAGGTCCGAGAGCCCCTTGGCGAACTCATCTCCTTCTTCGCCGACGCCCTTGAGGGCTTGGCCCCCCTGGTCGAGGGCTCTGCCGACCGCGGTGGCGTGCAGAAGGTGGTCCCACTCTTTGCCCGCCCAATGGATCATGTCTGCTGCCGCTGCGGCGGTCGCGGACACGGTGGCCTCGATTTGGCCTGCGAGTGTTGCGGCTTCCCGGGCAAAGGTGTCGATCACCGTGCGGATGTCGTCGGCGATCTTCTTGATCTGGTCTTCGTCGTCCTCGGTCAGCAATTCCCAGATCTCTTTGATCCCGGTCGCCGGGTCACAGATGCGCGACAACAGATCGAGAACCGCCGCATGTGTCTGGTCGATCGCGGCCGCGTAGCCGGTGAGCTGCGCGGCGATCGTTTGGCATTGCCGCGCGACGTTGATGGTGGCGTCGGAGGCCTCGGACAACGCCTTGGCGATGGCAGCGCCCTCGGGGATCTGCTGGGCGGCAAGGGCGGTGACGGTGCCGTCGCCTGTGGTGGTCTCGGCCGCCCTGAAGTCGGCGCCCGCAGTGGTCCACGCTGCCGCGGCGGCCCGCAGTTTCGCCGGATCACCGCTGGGCCAGATCATTCCGATGTACGGGGCCACCCAGCCCCAACCGGCGGGGGCGCCGCCACCGGCGCCCACCGCGGTTGGCGGCGGCGAGTCCACAGTCAAGGGCCGGGTCTGCTGAGGTGTCGGCAGTCCCGCGGCCCGGCCGCTGACATCTGACATGGCCTCGGCCAGCGCGTAGTTGTGCGCCGACACCCGCACGCCATCGCCGATGCTGCACAGGCCGTTGCGGGTGTCGGCCATCGCCTCGATCACCTTCGCGGCGGCATGGTCGTAGCTGTGACCGAGCGCGGCGCCTACCGGATCGTCACCGGCCATGCCGGCGCTGCCGGTCAGCGTCCTGGTCAAGGCAGAGAGCGCCGATCCCAACGACACGCCGGCGGCCACCACCGTCGCGCCGGTGCGATCCAGGGCTGTCGGATCACACGTCAACGGCGCCATCGGTTCACGACCACATACCGAAGTTCACCGACGCCGCCCCGGTGTAGTTACCGTGCGCGGTCGAGGCCGCCTTCTCCAGTTGCTCAAGACCCGCCCGCATCATCGCCTCACCGCGCTTCCAATGCCGGTGGGCCTCGGCGTGGGCCGCCGCGGCTTCACCCGACCAGGTCGCGCGCAAGCGTGCAACGCGAGAATCGATCTCAGTGATCATGTCCTCGGCGTACTGTTGAAACGCGGTCATCCGTTGCACGGCCTCGGCCAGTGCTTCCGGCTCCACCGCGAACGCCTCAGCCACCGCGCACCGCCTGCTGCGCCCGGGCGGAGCAGGCCTCGTTGCTCTGGTAGCCCGACGCCGCCTCGTTGAGCAACCGCCCCAGGACCGACAACCCTGCCCGCACCTCGCCGGCCCCGCGATGCCACAGCTCCCACGCCAAGCCGTAGGCGCTGCCCGACACGCCGCGCCAGCCGCCCAACACCTGCCCCACCTCGTCGTCGAGATCGGCCAGCTGCGCCTGCAGATGTTCGGCTGCACCGACTAGCGAGGCGGCGATCTCCTGCATCGCCAGCGCATCGATGCGCAGTGTGTTGTCGGCCATAGCCGGAAGGTATTCCCGGGTGGCCGGCGCCACAAGTCACCACAGGTCGCGGGATGCCACACTGGTGGCCATGAACTCGCCGGCGGCCGAAGCCCCGTGGCGGCCCCGGGTGGAGCTGCTGAGGCGCGACGGCTGCTCCATCTGTGAGCGGGTGCATGCGCGGCTCGCCGAACTGGCGGCTGAACTGGGCTTCGAGCTGTCGATCGTTGACGTCGACGCCGCGGCCGCGGCCGGTGACCCCGGCCTGCGGGCCGAGTTCGGCGACCGGCTGCCGGTGGTCCTGCTCGACGGCCGCGAGCACAGCTACTGGGACATCGACGAGCCGCGGCTGCGCGCCGATCTCGCCCGCTGAGGAGGTCTCCAAGCCGGTGGCCACGGGTATTTATTTGGTAGGCCACCTCGGTACCGACTACCGTGGATGAGTACCGACGACCGTGGCTGTCAACTAGCTGACCGAGCAAGGGAGCTGGCCGGATGATGCTGTCGTGAGCATCCTGCTTTTCGGGGTTTCGCACCGCAGTGCGCCGGTTTCCGTTCTGGAACAACTCAGCATCGCCGAATCCGATCAGGTCAAGATCGTCAACCAGATGTTGCAGTCTCCGCTCGTGACCGAAGCGATGGTGCTGTCGACCTGTAACCGCGTCGAGGTGTATGCGGTGGTGGACGCCTTCCACGGCGGGTTGGCGGTGGTCGGGCAGGTGCTGTCGGACCACTCCGGCCTGTCGATGGCCGATCTGACCAAGTGCGCATACGTCCGCTACAGCGAGGCCGCCGTCGAGCACCTCTTCGCGGTGGCCAGCGGTCTGGACTCGGCGGTGGTCGGCGAGCAGCAGGTGCTCGGTCAGGTGCGCCGGGCATATGCCAGCGCCGAAGCCAACCGCACCGTCGGCCGGACGCTGCACGAGTTGGCCCAGCGGGCTCTGTCGGTGGGCAAGCGGGTGCATTCGGAAACCGGCATCGACGCCGCCGGCGCCTCGGTGGTCTCCGTCGCCCTGGGCCTGGCCGAACGCAGGCTGGACGGACTGGTCGGCAAGACGGCCGTGGTGATCGGCGCCGGAGCGATGGGTGCCCTGTCGTCGGTGCATCTGGCCCGGGCCGGCATCGGCCGTATCCGTGTGCTCAACCGGTCGATGTCACGGGCCCAGCGGCTGGCCCGCAAGATGCGCGAATCGGGCGTGCGCGCCGAGGCGTTGCCGCTGGAACGCCTACCCGAGGCGCTGGCGCACGCCGACGTCATGGTCAGCTGCACGGGCGCCGTCAGCCCGGTGGTGTCGCTGGCCGACGTGCACCGCGCGCTGGCCGCGTCGCACCGGGACGACACCGCCCACCCCCTGGTGATCTGCGACCTGGGCATGCCCCGCGACGTCGAGCCCGCGGTGGCCGGGTTGCCCGGGGTATGGGTCGTCGACGTCGACCGCATCCAGCGCGAGCCCTCGGCCCACGCCGCGGCCACCGACATCGACGCCGCCCGCCACATCGTCACGACCGAGGTCGCCGCCTACCTCGCGGGACAGCGGATGGCCGAGGTCACCCCGACGGTGACGGCGTTGCGCCAGCGAGCCGCCGAGGTGGTGGAGGCGGAGCTGCTGCGCCTCAACAACCGGTTGCCCGATCTGGAGAGCGCCCAGCGAGAAGAGGTCGCCCGCACCGTGCGGCGGGTGGTGGACAAGCTGCTGCACGCCCCCACCGTCCGGATCAAGCAGCTTGCCAGCGCGCCCGGTGGCGGCAGCTACGCCGAGGCGCTCCGCGAACTCTTCGAACTCGACCCGACCGTCGTGGACTCCGTAGCAGCCATCGCTGCAAGCGAATTGCCGCTCATAGCAAGCGAATTCGACGCGGGTCCCCCGCAGCAATCCGACGAGTAGCCGATTGGCGAACGTGATCCGGATAGGTACCCGGGGCAGTCTGTTGGCCACCACCCAAGCCGCGAGCGTCAGGGACGCGCTGATCACCCTTGGCCATCCCGCGGAGCTGGTGACCATCAGCACGGTGGGCGACCGCTCATCGGCGCCGATCGACACCCTCGGAGTGGGTGTCTTCACCACCGCGTTGCGCGAGGCCATCGACGACGGCCGCGTCGATGCCGCGGTGCATTCGCACAAGGATTTGCCGACCGCCGATGATCCGCGGTTCACGATCGCGGCCATCCCACGGCGCAACGACCCCCGCGACGCGGTGGTGGCCCGCGACGGGCTGGTCCTCGCTGAGTTGCCGGCGGGCTCGCTGGTGGGCACGTCGTCCCCGCGGCGGGCCGCCCAGCTTAGAGCATTGGGTCTCGGTTTGGAAATTCGCCCCCTACGAGGCAACCTGGATACCAGGTTGAACAGGGTAAGCAATGGTGATCTTGACGCCGTCGTGGTGGCCCGGGCCGGTCTGGCTCGGATCGGCCGCCTCGGCGATGTCACCGAGACGTTGGAGCCGGTACAGATGTTGCCCGCACCGGCGCAGGGCGCGCTCGCCGTCGAGTGTCGCGCCGATGACGGCCGATTGCTGGCGGTGCTGGCCAGGCTGGACGACGCCGACACGCGCGTGGCGGTCACCGCGGAGCGCGCCCTGTTGGCCGAACTGGAGGCCGGTTGCTCCGCACCGGTGGGTGCGATCGCCGAAGTGGTCGAATCCATCGACGAGGACGGCCGGGTCTTCGAAGAGTTGTCGCTGCGCGGTTGTGTGGCGGCGCTGGACGGATCCGACGTGATCCGCGCGTCCGGCATCGGCAATCCCGGTCGGGCCCGGGAGCTCGGACTGTCGGTTGCGGCGGAGCTCTTCGAGCTGGGCGCCCGGGAGTTGATGCGCGGTGCGCGGGCGGATCCGGCGCAAGAAAATTGAGTCGAACGACGTGGGAGCGACAATGACGACGCGAGGGCGTAAGCCGAGGCCGGGCCGCATCACTTTCGTGGGCTCCGGCCCGGGTGACCCCGGGCTGCTGACCACGCGGGCCGCCGCGGTGCTGGGCCACGCGGCTCTGGTGTTCACCGATCCCGATGTGCCCGGGGCGGTGCTGGCGCTGATCGGAAAAGACCTGCCGCCCGTGTCCGGCCCGGCGCCGGCCGACCCGACAGCGGCCGACCCGACAGCGGCCGATGGCGACCATGCCCCGGCCGCCCCCACGGTGGTTCCCGGTGGCCCCGACATCCGCCCGGCCCTGGGCGAGCCGGCCGATGTCGTCAAGATGCTGACCGCCGAGGCCCGCGCCGGCGCCGACGTGGTGCGGCTGGTCGCCGGCGACCCGCTGACCCTCGACGCCGTCATCACCGAGGTCAACGCCGTCGTGCGCACCCACCTGAATGTCGAGATCATCCCCGGCCTGTCGCCGGCCAGCGCGGTCCCGACCTATGCGGGGCTCCCGCTGGGCTCGACGCACACCGTGGCCGACGTGCGCGACCCTCATATCGACTGGGACGCGCTGGCCGCCGCCCCCGGCCCGCTGATCCTGCAGGCCACCGCGTCGCACCTGCCCGAGGCGGCCCGCACGCTGATCGAGCGTGAACTGGCCGAGACCACGCCGTGCGTGGTGACCGCCCACGGCACCACCTGCCAACAGCGCTCGGTGGAGACCACGCTGCAGGGACTGAGCGATCCGGCCGTCCTGGCGGGCCTCGACGTCCCGGGCCCGGATGTCAACGGCGCCAACGGCCGGGAATCCCAGACCGGCCCGCTGGTGGTCACCATCGGCAAGACGGTGAGCAACCGGGCGAAGCTGAACTGGTGGGAGAGCCGTGCGCTCTACGGCTGGACCGTGCTGGTGCCCCGCACCAAGGACCAGGCCGGCGAGATGAGCGAGCGGCTGACGTCCTACGGCGCGCTGCCGATCGAGGTGCCGACGATCGCGGTGGAGCCGCCGCGCAGCCCCGCCCAGATGGAGCGGGCCGTCAAGGGTCTGGTCGACGGCCGCTTCCAGTGGGTGGTGTTCACTTCGACCAACGCGGTGCGCGCGGTGTGGGAGAAGTTCGGTGAGTTCGGCCTGGACGCCCGCGCGTTCTCCGGGGTGAAGATCGCCTGCGTCGGCGAGTCGACGGCCGACCGGGTGCGCGCGAGATCGGAAGAGCGTCGTGTAGGGAAAGAGGGGAGGTGGGGGGGGGGGGGGGGG
>CAYVQQ010000052.1:0-14701 GCA_964453085.1 uncultured Mycobacterium sp. | reverse complement strand
CGGCGAGGGGTACGGCGCCGGCCTGATCGCCGGGGTGGCCCGCCGCGTCGTGGCGGTCGACTACGACGAGACCACAGTGGCCCACGCCCGCGCCCGCTACCCCCACGTGCAGGTCGTGCAGGCCAACCTGGCCCGGCTGCCGCTGCCCGACGCGTCGGTGGACGTGGTGGTCGGCTTCCAGGTCATCGAGCACCTCTGGGACCAGGGCCAGTTCGTGGCCGAGTGCGCCCGGGTGCTGCGCCCGTCGGGCCTGCTGATGGTGTCCACGCCCAACCGGATCACGTTCTCCCCGGGCCGCGACACCCCGGTCAACCCGTTCCATACCCGCGAGCTCAGCGCCGCCGAGCTGACCGAACTCCTGGTCGCGGGCGGTTTCGCCGCACCGTCGATCAGCGGCCTGTTCCACGGCCCGCGGCTGCGCGAGATGGATGCCCGCCACGGCGGCTCGATCATCGACGCGCAGGTCGCACAGGCGGTGGAGGTCGGCCCGGGGGCGCCGTGGCCGCCGCGGCTGGCGGCCGACGTCGCCGCCGTGACCACCGACGACTTCGAGCTGATCGGGGCCGACGCCTGTGACATCGACGACAGCCTGGACCTCGTCGCGATCGCGGTGCGGCCATGAAGTCGGCGGCCCGCCCGGTGCCGGGCATGTTCACCCTGGTGCTGCACACGCATCTGCCGTGGCTGGCCCACCACGGCCGCTGGCCGGTGGGCGAGGAATGGCTCTACCAGTCGTGGGCGGCGTCGTATCTGCCGCTGATGCGGGTGCTGCACACGCTGGCAGCCGAGGGCCGCCACGGGTTGCTGACCCTGGGCGTCACCCCGGTGGTAAACGCCCAGCTCGACGACCCGTACTGCCTCGACGGCAGGCATCAGGGGCGGGCCAACTGGGGGCGGCGCGCGTCGGCCTTGACCGCAGCGGCCGCCGGCGTGCGTCGCACGCCCCGGTCGAAGTCGGCCGAGCACCGGGCATGCTCGCCGGAAGCGTTGCGCACGTTAGGTATTCGTGAGTGCGCCGAGGCGGACCGGGCGCTCGACGAGTTCGCGACGCTGTGGCGGCACGGCGGCAGCCCACTGTTGCGCGGCCTGATCGACGCGGGCACGGTGGAGTTGCTCGGCGGCCCGCTGGCCCACCCCTTCCAGCCGTTGCTCACCCCGCGGCTGCGGGAGTTCGCGCTGCGCGAGGGCCTGGCCGACACCCGGGCACGACTGGGGGCGTGGCCGGCGCAGGGGCCGACCGGCATCTGGGCGCCCGAGTGCGCCTACGCCCCGGGCCTGGAAGCCGACTACGCCGCCGCCGGTGTCACCCACTTCATGGTCGACGGTCCCGCACTGCACGGCGACACCGCGCTGGGTCGGCCCGTCGGCGGGTCGGGCGTGATGGCGTTCGGCCGCGACCTGCAGGTCAGCTACCGGGTCTGGTCGCCGAAGTCCGGCTATCCCGGCCACGCCGCCTACCGCGACTTCCACACCTACGACCACCGCACCGGGCTCAAGCCGGCCCGGGTGACCGGCCGCAAGGTCGACTCGGACGCCAAGGCGCCCTACGACCCCGAACGCGCCGACCGCGCGGTCGACGTCCACGTCGCCGACTTCGTCGAGGTGGTCCGCAACCGGCTGACCGCGGAGTCGGAACGCATCGGGCGCCCGGCGCACGTCGTCGCGGCCTTCGACACCGAGCTGTTCGGCCATTGGTGGTACGAGGGCCCGACCTGGCTGGCGCGGGTGCTGCGCGCGCTGCCCGCCGCCGGCGTGCGGGTCGGCACCCTGCGCGACGCGCTCACCGACGGGTTCGTCGGCGACCCGGTCGACCTGCCGCCAAGTTCCTGGGGTTCGGGCAAAGACTGGCAGGTGTGGGCCGGGGATCAGGTGGCCGACCTGGTCCGGCTCAACACCGAGGTCGTCGACACCGCCCTGACCACCGTCGACAAGGCGTTGTCGCAGGCCGCGCCGCTGGACGGCCCGGTCCTTCGCGATCGCGTCGCCGACCAGATCCTGCGCGAGACCCTGCTCACCGTCTCCAGCGACTGGCCGTTCATGGTGAGCAAGGACTCCGCGGCCGACTACGCGCGCTACCGCGCCCACCTCCACGCGCACGCCGCCCGGGAGATCGCGGACGCGCTGGCGTCGGGCCGGCGCGACGCCGCCGAGCGGCTCGCCGACGGGTGGAACCGCGCCGACGGGCTGTTCGGCGCCCTGGACGCGCGTAGGCTGCCCCGGTGACCGGCGTCCACGAGCGCGTGTGTCGGCTCCCCCGCGAGCGGGAGGTGCCCCCGGGCGACGCGCCGGTGCGGTCGGCAGCGTCCGGGCACTCGTCGCGAAAGAGCGCAGTGTGAAGATCCTGATGCTGTCGTGGGAGTACCCGCCGGTGGTGGTCGGCGGCCTCGGCCGGCACGTGCACCACCTGTCGATCGCGCTGGCCGAAGCCGGTCACGACGTCGTAGTCCTGTGCCGCCGACCCTCGGACACCGATCCCAGCACACATCCGACCTCCGACGAGATCGTCGAAGGCGTCCGCGTGATCGCGGCCGCGCAGGACCCGCACGAATTCGGCTTCGGCACCGACATGATGGCCTGGACCCTGGCGATGGGCCACGCGATGGTGCGGACCGGGCTGGTGATCGAACAACACGGCACGGACCGGCCGTGGCGCCCCGACGTCGTGCACGCACACGACTGGCTGGTCGCCCATCCGGCCATCGCACTGGCCCAGTTCTACGACACGCCAATGGTGTCCACGATCCACGCCACCGAGGCCGGGCGGCATTCCGGCTGGGTGTCCGGGCCGATCAGCCGGCAGGTGCACGCGATCGAGTCGTGGCTGGTGCGCGAATCCGACTCGCTGATCACGTGTTCGGCATCGATGGGCGAGGAGATCACCGAGCTGTTCGGCCCCGGCCTGGCCGGTATCACGGTGATCCGCAACGGCATCGACGTCACGCGCTGGCCGTTCGCGCCCCGCCGGCCGCGCACCGGGCCGGCCGAACTGCTCTACCTGGGCCGCCTGGAATACGAGAAGGGTGTGCAGGACCTCATCGCCGCCCTGCCGCGGATCAGGCGCACCCATCCCGGCACCACCCTGACCGTCGTCGGAACCGGAACCCAGCGGGACTGGCTCGTCGAGCAGGCCCGAAAGCACCGGGTGCTCAAGGCGACCCGGTTCGTCGGGCACCTCGGCCACGCCGAACTGCTGGCGGTGCTGCACCGGGCCGACGCAGCCGTGCTGCCCAGCCACTACGAGCCGTTCGGGATCGTCGCCCTGGAGGCCGCCGCGGCCGGCGCACCGCTGGTGACCTCGAACATCGGAGGGCTGAGCGAAGCCGTGATCGACGGCAGAACCGGCGTGTCGTTTCCGCCCCGCGACGTGGCGGGTCTGGCGTCGGCGGTGCGCACCGTGCTCGACGACCCGGGCGCCGCGCAACGGCGCGCCCGTGCCGCCCGCGAGCGGCTCACCTCGGACTTCTCCTGGCAGACGGTGGCCGAGGAGACCACACAGGTGTATCTGGCGGCCAAGCGCGGCGAGCGTCAGCCGCGGCCCCGGCTGCCCATCGTCGAGCACGCCCTGCCGGATCGATAGCCGACCGCGCGGCGGACCCGCGGCGCGGCTGCCCCGCCGTCGCGGCATCGCCCCACCGCGGCCGGGCGGGAGCGGCGACCGCTCAGCGGGCCGCCTTCTTGCGTTCGATGTCGGCCAGCGCGGCGGCCAGTTCGGCGCGCTGGGCGGCCGAACTCTCCCAGGACAGCCGGCGGTTCTTGACCACCTTGGCCGGCGCGCCGACCGCGATCGAGTAATCGGGGATCACGCCGCGGACCACCGCGTGCGCGCCCAGCACGCAGCCCCGGCCGATGGCGGTACCCCGCAATACCGTCGCCTTCACGCCGACCCAGGTGTCCGGACCGATCCGGACCGGGGACTTGATGATGCCCTGGTCCTTGATCGGGACGTTGATGTCGTCCACGCGGTGGTCGAAATCGCAGACGTAACACCAATCGGCCACGAGCACCGAATCCCCGAACTCGATGTCCAGATAACAGTTGATGACGTTGTCGCGGCCCAGCACCACCTTGTCGCCGAACCGCAGCGAGCCCTCGTGGGCGCGGATGGTGTTCTTGTCCCCGATGTGCACCCACCGGCCGATCTCGAGCTGCGCCAACTCCGGTGTCGCGTGGATCTCGACGTCCTTGCCCAGGAACACCATCCCACGGGTGATGATGTGCGGGTTGGCCAGCTTGAACTTGAGCAGCCGCCAATAGCGCACCAGGTACCACGGGGTGTACGCGCGGTTGGCCAGCACCCACCGCAGCGAGGCCAGCGTGAGGAACCTGGCCTGGCGCGGATCACGGATCCGCGACCCACGCCAGCGGCGATGGATCGGGGCACCCCACATCGACGTCATTGCCGGACAGCATAGCCGCGCGCCGGAATCAGCGGCCCGAGGAGCCGGGCCGATCCGGCACCCGCGCAACGGCGCGGGTTACCCTCACCTGTACTCGTTAGCCGCCCGTGCCACACACCCCGGAAGGATCTGGGACACCGAGGTGATTGCCCGACATCTCCCGCCTGGGCTTCGGCGCTGGCCGGCCGCGGTGCTGGCGGCCGCCGTCGCGGTGGGATTGGGCGGTTGCGGCAACACCGACTCGTGGGTCGACGCGGCCCCGGCGCAGGGGTGGCCCGCCCAGTACGGCGACGCCGCCAACAGCAGCTACACCGCCGCTCCCGGGGCCACCAAGCTGTCGTTGCAGTGGACGCGCTCGGTCAAGGGGTCGTTGGCGGCCGGCCCCGCCCTGAGCGCACGCGGCTACCTCGCGCTCAACGCGCAAACACCGGCCGGTTGCTCGCTGATGGAGTGGGAGAACGACAACAACGGCCGGCAGCGCTGGTGTGTGCGCCTCGTGCAGGGCGGCGGCTTCGCCGGCCCGTTGTTGGACGGCTTCGACAACCTCTACGTCGGCCAGCCGGGCGCCATCGTCGCCTTCCCGGTGACGCAGTGGACGCGGTGGCGCACGCCGGTGATCGGGATGCCGACCACGCCCCGCTTCCTCGGGCACGGCCACCTGCTCGTCGCCACCCACCTGGGGCAGGTGCTGATGGTCGACACCCACCGCGGCAAGGTGGTCGGCAGCCCCCTGGACCTGGTGGACGGCATCGACCCGACCGACGCGACGCGCGGCCTGGCGGACTGCGCGCCGGCCCGGCCGGGCTGCCCGGTCGCGGCGGCCCCGGCCTTCTCTGCGGCCAACGGCACGATCGTGCTCGGCGTCTGGCAGCCGGACGCCCCGGCCGCGCAGGTCGTCGGGCTCAGGTACCGCGCCGGCCAGCTCGCCCGCGACTGGACCAGCGACGCGGTGGGCGCCGGCATCATCGCCAGCCCGGTGCTGTCCGCCGACGGCTCGACGGCCTACGTCAGCGGCCGCGACGAGCGGTTGTGGGCGCTGAGCACCGCCGATGGGAAGGCGAAGTGGTCGGTGCCGCTGGGATTCCTGGCGCAGACGCCGCCCGCGGTGACCCCGCAGGGGCTGATCGTGGCCGGCGGCGGCCCCGGCACCCGGCTGGCCGCCGTCAGGGACGCCGGTGACCACGCCGACCAGGTCTGGCGCCGCGACGACGTGACCCCCCTGTCCTCGTCGAGCCTGGCCGACGGCGTCGGGTACGCGGTGGTCGCCGGCCCGCCGAACGATGACGCGCCCGGCATGTCGCTCCTGGTGTTC
Source organism: uncultured Mycobacterium sp. (assembly GCA_964453085.1). GTDB lineage: Bacteria > Actinomycetota > Actinomycetes > Mycobacteriales > Mycobacteriaceae > Mycobacterium. Next base: position 8,992 of record CAYVQQ010000052.1, on the reverse strand, counting down.
GATCCCGGCAACGGCCGCACCACCAACAGCTATCCGCTGCCCGCCGCCACCGGCTACCCGGTCGGGGTCGCGGTCGGTGTGGACCGTCGGGTGGTGGCCGCCACCAGCGACGGGCAGGTATACGGGTTCGCGCCGCAGTGACCGCTACAGCGCCAGCGGCGGGATGGCGTTGCGGGGCACCTCGGCCTGCACCGGTCCGGCGAACGCCGGCAGCATCTCCCCCGGCGCGAAGTAGAAGATCAGCGCGTCGTCGGTGACGGCGAAGTTCTGGTAGTGCGTCGGGTCCATGCCGGTCGAGCGCAGGATGGTCGCCCCGAAGGGGCTCTGCCGTTCCAGGTCGCGCTGCACGATCGGGAAGATGGCATCCAGCGGCGAGGCGCCGGGCGCGAACAGGTCCTCGAAAGTGATCGGCCGCTTGGTGCCCAGGTTGTAGTTGAACGCCTTGTACCAGTTGGACGGGTGCGTGCCGAGGTCCTCGAACAATTTGAGCACCACACTGCGGGTGCCGCGCGGGGGCTGCCCGGAACTGTGTTGCTCGGCGGTGGCCTCCAGTTGGTACGGCTGGCCGCGCGCGCCGGAGTTCTGCGCCACGTTGACGAACCCGTCGCGGGTCCTGGTGATGTAGTCGGTCAGGGCCACCTGATCGGGGTAGTCCACCGGAAACGTCAGGTCGAGCATGTAGGTGGGGTTCGTGACGTGCACGGTGCACACGTGGGCTTCCACGACGCCGCCCAGGCCGGCGCACGTCGACGGTGCGGCGGAGGCCGACGACGGGGCCGGCCAGCCCAACAGGACCGCGGGTGCCAGCACCGCGGCCACGACCAGGTGGCGCATCGTCGAATCGTCCTCACAGACTGATCAGGATCGGGTGCCTGGAAGAGGGACCGCCGCCAGCGTACCCGGGCACTACCGCGACGGGCGGCAGACGAACGCCGTCACACGCCCGGCGGCCCCGGCGCCGATTCGGGCGATGACCACCGACAGAGGCCGGGCGCCGCGTGGGCGCAGCCGCCGCCGCAGCGCGTCGGGGTCGACGCGCACCCCGCGCACTAGGACTTCCAGCGCCCCGCAGTCCCGCGCCGCCAGCGCCTGGCGCAGCCGGCGTTCGTCGAACGCCACCTCGTCGAGCACCTCGAAGCCCCGGACCCCCGGGGGCAGGCGGTCCCCGGACAGGTAGGCGATGTCGGGGTCGAGTTGCCACAGGCCGTGGCGGGTGCCGTAGTGCCGCACCAGCCCGGCGCGCACCACCGCGCCGTCGGGGTCGACGATCCACCGCCCCGGCGGCCGCACACCGCACTCGTCGGGTTCGGCGTCGGTGATCTGTTCGCCCGGCGAGACCCCGTCGAGGATGCTCGCGCGGCGTCGCACCCCCGGCCCGGTCAGCCCGGCCGACCACAGGCACGCCTCCCGGACCGAACCCCGATACGACGTCACCTCGATCTCGCCGTCGAACCCGCGGCGGCGCAGTGCGTTGAAATCCACTCCCGGACCACATTTCACGACGAGGTGCCGCCCACGGTAGGTGTCGATCAGCTGGCCCAGCCCGGGCCGGTACTCCTCGGGACGCAGGCGCCGACGGCCGCCTTCCCGGCGCGCCGGGTCGACGAGGACGACCGCGTCGCGGGTCACCGGGTGCAGTGCGTCGGCGCGGCACAGCACGGTCGTCGCTCCCACGTTATGGCGTGCCATCGCCAACCGCACCGGGTCGATGTCGCTGCCCACGGCCCGCACGCCCGAGCCACACAGCGCGGCCAGTTCGGTGCCGACCGAACAGGTCGCGTCATGCACCACGACGTCCGGGCCGGCCAGGCGCGCGGCCCGGTGCAGCGCCACCGGCGCCGCGGTCGCCTGCTGCAGCGCCTCGCCGGTGAACAGCCACCGCGACACCCGTGGGCCCAACGCCCCGAGCTTGCCGGCGGCGCGCCGACGCAGCAGTGTCGTCTCCACCAGGACCGCGGCCCGGTCACCGAATCGGGCCCGCGCCGCGGCGATGTCGGCGACGCGGGTGGCGTCGGACAGCTCGAGCTCGGCGACCGCTGCCAGCGCCGAGGCGCCCGAGGGCGACCGCAGGTAGCTGACGTCCTCGACGCCGAAGGCAAGCCCGCTCAGGAGGGTTTGACCCCGGTGATCATCACGTTGTAGAACCAGCCCTTCGGCACCACGTGCCGCAAGATGCCGGCGTCCACCCAACTCAACGCCTTCCAACTGGTGAAGGCGAAACGCGCCCAGCCCCAGCCCAGGCGCCCGGGCGGCACCGACGCCTCGAAGGTGCGGATGGGCCAGCCCAGCATCGCGGCGGTGAACTCTTCGCTGGCGGTGCGCACCTCGGCGGCGCCGGCGTTGAGCGCCATGCGCTCCAGCTGCTTCGGGGTGAACGTGTGCAGATCGACGATGGCCTCCAGCGCCGCGACCCGCGAAGACTCGTCGAGCTCGGCCTGGGGCCGTCTCCAGCCGCCCAGGCCCGGCAACCTGGTCACGGTGGTGGCGACCCGCCAGGTCAGCGCGGAGAGGATGCGCGCGTAGCCGTCACCGGCGCTGGTCGGCTCGCCGGCGAACACGAACCGGCCGCCCGGCCGCAGCACCCGCAGCACCTCCCGCAGCGCGAGCTCCACGTCCGGGATGTGGTGCAACACGGCGTGCCCGACCACCAGGTCGAAGGTGTCGTCGTCGTAGGGGATGCCCTCGGCGTCGGCTGTCCGGCCGTCGATGTCCAGGCCGAGCGCCCGGCCGTTGCGGGTGGCGACCTTGACCATGCCCGGCGACAGATCGGTGACCGAGCCGCGGCGCGCCACCCCGGCCTGGAGCAGGTTCAACAGGAAAAACCCGGTGCCGCAACCAAGTTCCAGGGCCCGGTCGTACGGCAGCTGCCGCAGGACGTCGTCGGGCACGATCGCGTCGAACCGGCCGCGGGCGTAGTCCACGCAGCGCTGGTCATAAGAGATCGACCACTTCTCGTCGTAGGTTTCGGCTTCTCGGTCGTGGTAGAGCACCTGGGCGAGTTTGCTGTCGTGCCGGGCGGCCTCCACCTGCTCGGCGGTGACGCGGGCGGCGTCGGTCGAACTGCTCATCGGGGCAGCCTAACCGCCGCCGCGGGCCGGGTTCTGCGCGCCGACGGCGAACACCTCGACGTAGCGACGGCGGTCGGCGGCGACACGCTCGGCCGCAGCGGTTCCGCACGGATCGCCGTAGACGGCGTCGACGCCGGCCTTCGCGGCGGCCAGCGCGTGCGCGGGGGCGCCGACAAACCGTCCCGCCCACGCCACGGCGGCGTCGTACACGTCGTCGGCGGCCACCACCTGCCCGATCAGGCCCAGCTCCGAGGCTTCCCGCGCGTCGAAGAACCGCCCGCTGAAGATCAGCTCCTTGGCCCTGCTCTCCCCGACCGCGCGGGTCAGCCGCTCCACTCCGCCGCCGCCGGGGATCAGGCCGGTCCGGATCTCGGTGGCCCCGAACTTGACGTTGTCGCCGCTGACCCGCCAGTCGGCGGCCAGGGCCAGCGTGAGGCCGGCGCCCAGTGCGTACCCGGTGATGGCGGCCACGGTGGGCTTGGGGATGGCCGCGACCGCGTCGATCGCCGCGCGGCGCACCCGGGCCGCGGTGTCGGCCTCCGGCGCCGTCAGCGTCCGCAGCTCGGGCATGTCGTCGCCGGCGGAGAAGATCTCGTGACCCCCGAACAGGATCACCGCGGCGACGTCGTCACGCCCGGACACCTCGGTGGCCGCGGCCGCGATCTCCCGGTAGACCTGCCGTGTCATGGTGTTGGTGGGCGGCCTCGAGATCACCAGCGTGGCCAGACCCGCCGCCGGCCCCTCGCCGGCCACGACGCTGACGAACTCTCTCAATGCCACCCCAGCCCGCCCGCCTCCCGGGCCCGGTGATAGCGGTCGGAATCGAAGAACTCCACAACCCGGTCGTCGCCCCGGATCGCGAGGTCCGGCTGCACCGTGACAATCCGGCGCTCGAGGCTCAGCACCTCGGCGACGGTCCGGCCGACCAGCGAATCCAGTTGCGCCCAGGTGGGGGGCAGCAGGAAGCTGCGGCCGGCGGCGAAGTCGGCGATGGCGGCCCGCGGCGTCGTCCAGCCGGCGCTGTCGGACTCGGTGTTCTCGCCGTCGGCGCGCTGGCCCTCCGGCAGGGCCGCCACGAAGAAGTAGGTGTCGTAACGGCGGGTGCGTTCGGCTTCCGGGGTGACCCAGTTGGCCCACGGCCGAAGCAGCTCGGACCGCAGCGCCAGGTTCTCTTCGCGCAGGAAGTCGGCGAACGACAGCGTCCCGTCGGCCAGCGCCCGGCGGGCGTCGCGGTAGACCGAGACGTCGTCGACGATCCCGGCCGGCGCCGGACCGGGCTGGCCGGCCGGCCCGGCCAACAGCACCCCCGACTCCTCGAAGGTCTCCCGGGCCGCCGCGCAGACCAGCGCCTCGGCCAGGTCGGTGCCGATGCCGAAGCGCCGCGCCCACCACTGTGGCGGCGGTCCGGCCCAGACACCCGACCGCGCCAGGCCGGCTTCGCGGTCGCGGTCATCGACGCCACCGCCGGGAAACACCATCGCTGCGGCGGCAAAATGCATTTTCGCGTGGCGGCGCATCAGGAATACGTCAAGACCGTCCCGCGAACCCGGGGCCGGCTCGCGCACCAGCATCACGGTGGCCGCGGGCCGCGGAATCAGAGGGGCCTCGGCTGCTTGCGTCACAGCTGCCTCCGATGGGCCGCCCGGCTGCGGACCCGCCGCGCGAAATACCGCCCGTCGATGACGTCCAGGGCGATCGACTGGCCGAACGCGGCGGAGAGGTTCTTCGCGGTCAGGACGTCGGGCAGCAAGCCGGCGGCCAGCACGCGTCCCTCCGACAACAGCATGCAGTGGCTGAAGCCGGGCGGGATCTCCTCCACGTGGTGGGTGACCAGCACCAGCGCGGGGGCGTCGGGGTCGGCGGCCAGATCGGCCAGGCGGGCCACCAGCTCCTCGCGGCCGCCCAGGTCCAGGCCGGCGGCGGGTTCGTCGAGCAGCAGCAGTTCCGGGTCGGTCATCAGCGCGCGTGCGATCAGCACCCGTTTGCGCTCGCCCTCGGAGAGGGTCCCGTAGGTGCGGTCGGCGAGGTGTTCGGCACCGACGCTCTCCAGCATGTCGACCGCCCGCCGGTAGTCGACGTCGTCGTAGCTCTCACGCCAGCGGCCCAGGACCGCGTAGCCGGCCGAGACCACCAGATTGCGCGCCAGCTCATCGCCGGGCACCCGCTGCGCCAGCGAGGAGGAGCTCAGCCCAATCCGTGAGCGCAGCTCCGACACGTCGACCCGGCCCAGCCGTTCCCCGAGCACGAAGGCGACACCCGACGACGGATGCTCGGCGGCCGCCGCGATGCGCAGCAGCGACGTCTTCCCGGCACCGTTGGGGCCGACGATCACCCAGCGTTCGTCCAGCTCGACCGCCCAATCCAGCGGGCCGACCAGGACCCGCCCGTCCCGGCGCAGCGACACGTTCCTGAAGTCGAGCAGCAGGTCGGAGTCGGTGGATTCGCTTCCGTTCTCGGGCACCCGACCATCGTGCCGCACAACGGGGCCGCCGCGGGTGCCGGGTCACCACCGGTGGTGCTTCGGGGGTGCTGCCCGGTCACCGGCTCAGTCGGGGGGGATATGCACGCGGCGGAGCGTGCCGTCGACCGCGTCGGCGGCCTCGATCTCGCCGCGGGTGATACCCAGCAGGAACAGCACCGTGTCCAGGTAGGGGTGGCTCAACGATGCGTCGGCGACCTCGCGCAGCGCCGGCTTGGCGTTGAAGGCGACGCCAAGCCCGGCGGCGGCCAGCATGTCGATGTCGTTGGCGCCGTCGCCGACGGCGACGGTCTGGGCCATGGCCACCCCGGCCTGCTCCGCGAAGTCCCGCAGCGCCTCGGCCTTGCCGGCCCGGTCGACGATCGGGCCGACGACCCGCCCGGTGAGGACGCCGTCGACGATCTCCAGTTCGTTGGCCGCGACGAAGTCCAGCTTCAACTCGTGGGCCAGCGGGTCGATGATGCCGCGGAAACCCCCGGAGACCACGCCGCAGCGGTAACCCAGCCGCTGCAGCGTGCGCAGCGTGGTCCGGGCGCCGGGCATCAACTCGAGCTGGTCGGCGACCTCGTCGATGACCGTGGCCGGCAGGCCCTTCAAGGTCGCCACCCGCTGCTGAAGTGACTCCGCGAAGTCCAGCTCGCCGCGCATCGCGGCCTCGGTGATCGCGGCGACGGCCCCCTCGGCGCCCGCCCGGGCGGCCAGCATCTCGATGACCTCGCCCTGGACCAGGGTGGAGTCGACGTCGAACACCACCAGCCGCTTGGACCGCCGCTCCAGGCTGTACTCCTCGACGGCGACGTCGACATGCTCGTCGCAGGACACGCGGTTCAGGGCGGCGCGCAGCGCTACGTCGGCTCCCGGCGGCGCCGAGACCCGCAACTCCAGACCGGTGACCGGGTAGTCGGACACACCGCGGATGAGATCGATGTTGACGCCCAGCGCGGCGACCTCGCGGGCCACTGCGCTGAACGCGCCGGCCGTGATCGGCCGGCCCAGCACGAAGATGATGTGCGTCGACGGGTTCCGGATGATCGGCACGTCGTCGCTGCGCTCGATGCTCACGTCGAGGCCGAGCCCGAAGATGGCCGATTCGACGTCTCCCCGCAACGCGGTGCCGTCGGCGACCTCGGCGGGGCAGGACACCAGCACGCCCAGCGTCAGCCGGCCGCGGATCACCACCTGTTCGACGTTGAGCAGTTCCACACCGTGCTCGGCCAGCACCTCGAACAGCGCCGACGTCACCCCGGGCCGATCCACTCCGGTGACGGTGATCAGCACCGATACCTTGGGCGCGGCGCTCACCCGCAGCTCCCTTCGTCGCTCATTCGCACCGCTGGTCAACCACGGGCCCGCACCAGGTGCGGGCGGTGCGGCTCGAATGCTGCACGCTTGGAACGGATCCGGGGCGGGCCGGTGAGGTCACGCCGCCCGCCCGTGAAGACGGGATTGCCCATGGACGCGGTCCGCGGTGGGTACGGTCGGGCGGCCGCACGTTGCCCCACGGGGGGCGCTTCGGCCGTCAACGTCTCCTCCAAACATCCATCCCGGACAGGCGCACCTCGAATCTTAGCCCCCGATCATGTCGAGCGGCGGACCAGTCCGACAAACCTTCGGGAACCTGCGACCCTGCGGAAATGCGTCGGTGCTGCGGCGGGCGTGTCGTCGCTACCACCGTGCGCGGACCCGGCCGGGTGTTAGCGTCGGGCACGTGATCTTCGGCATGCTCCGCGCCCGCCTGCTGCCGACCACTGCCGGCCTTGCGGCCGTGGTGGTGGCGGCGTGCGGCGCCTGCGGGTCCGCGGGCCCGGGAACCCGCTCCTCCTCTCCGACGCGGTCGCTGGCCACGCCGACGACCCAGATCGCCGGCGCCGGAGTGCTGGGCTACGACCGCCGGCCCGACCAGTCGTGCGCGGGCGAGCCCGCCGCGGCCGATCCCGGACCGGCAACCCGGCAGGCTCACAACGCCGCAGGAGTCGGCCCCGCCGTGGTCGGGGTGCCGGCCGAGGCGAGCCGCATCGTGGTGCTCGCCGGTGACGAGCTCGACGCGCTGTGCGCCCTGGGTCTGCAATCACGGGTGGTCGCCGCCGCGCTGCCCGACGGTGCGTCGGCCCAGCCCGCGTACCTGGGCAGCGCGGTGCGCGACCTGCCCGGGGTGGGCACCCGCAGCAAGCCGGACCTCGGTGGCATCGCGGCGGCGCATCCCGACCTGATCCTGGGGTCACAGGGGCTGACGCCCACGCTCTACCCGGAGCTGGCGGCGATCGCCCCGACCGTGTTCACGGCGGCTCCCGGGGCGGCGTGGGAGGACAACCTGCGCAGCGTCGGCGCCGCCACTGCACGTGTCGGCGCCGTCGACAAGCTGCTAGCCGGCTTCTCCGAACTGGCCGCCCGGACCGGGGCCAAGCACGACGCGGCTCACTACCAGGCCTCGATTGTTCAGCTGACCACGGACACCCTGCGCGTCTACGGCGCCCGGAACTTCCCGGCCAGCGTGCTCGACGCGGTGGGGGTGGACCGGCCGGCGTCGCAGCGGTTCACCGACAAGGCCTACGTCGAGATGGGCACGACCGACGCCGATCTGGACAGGTCGCCGGATCCCCCGGATTTTTCGGTCGCCGACGCCGACGTGGTCTACGTGTCGTGCGCCTCACCGGCCGCGGCGCAGCGGGCCGCCACCCTCTTCGACAGCGCGCCCTGGCGCAAACTGTCGGCGACCCGCGACAACCGCGTCTTCGTCGTCAACGACGAGATCTGGCAGACCGGACAGGGCTTGGTCGCGGCCCGCGGCATCGTCGACGACCTGCGCTGGGTCAACGCCCCGATCAATTAGCCCAGGGTGGCGAGCGGACCGTCACACGGCCCGAGCCGTTATGTTGGCTAAACTTTCCAGTGACTCGCTATCACCGAAAAGGGATTACTGATGAGCACTGTTTCCGCATACGCCGCGACGTCGCCGACCGGGCCGCTGACCAAGACCACCATCACCCGACGCGACCCGGGCCCGCACGACGTGGCGATCGAAATCAAGTTCACCGGGATCTGCCACTCCGACATCCACACCGTCAAGGGCGAGTGGGGACAGCCGGACTATCCCGTGGTCCCCGGTCACGAAATCGCGGGTGTCGTGACCGCGGTGGGCTCGGAGGTGACCAAGCACAAGGTCGGCGACCACGTCGGCGTGGGCTGCTTCGTGGACTCGTGCCGCGAGTGCAGCAGCTGCCGGGCGGGCCTCGAGCAGTACTGCAAGCGCGGCATGACGACCACCTACAACGGGATCGGCCGGGACGGCCAGCGCACCTACGGCGGCTACAGCCAGGCGATCGTCGTCGACGAGAACTACGTCCTGCGGATCCCCGATTCACTGCCGCTGGACAGGGCCGCCCCGCTGCTGTGCGCGGGCGTCACGATGTTTTCGCCGCTGCGGCATTGGAACGCGGGCCCCGGC
>CAYVQQ010000051.1:0-14742 GCA_964453085.1 uncultured Mycobacterium sp. | reverse complement strand
CAGCGTCGAGTCTGGGCTGTCGCCATTTCGCGGACCGGACGGGCTATGGGAAGGTCACCGCATCGCCGATGTCGCGACCCCGGAAGGGTTCGCCGCGAATCCCGTTCTGGTCCAACGGTTCTACAACGGCCTGCGGCGTCGGCTCAACGATGTCGCGCCGAATCCGGCGCACGTCGCGCTGGTTCGCCTCGAACAGGCGCTAGGGCCCGAAGGCATGCACTTGGTGACGCAGAACATCGATGATCTTCACCAGCGGGCCGGCAGCACGTCGATCACCGCCATGCACGGCGAACTGCGCAAGATCCGCCATGTCCGAACCGGCGAATTGCTGCCGTGGACCGACGATGTGCCCGAGAGCGAGACGACGTGGCGGCCTCACGTGGTCTGGTTCGGCGAACGCACCATCGGGTTGGACCCGATCATCGAGATGCTCACCAGAGCCGACGTGTTCGCCGCGATCGGCACGTCCGGAACGGTGTATCCCGCCAACCAGTTCGCGGCCATCGCGAAGAGCTGTGGCGCGGTCACGGTGGAGATCAACCTGGAACCCAGCGGCATGGATTTCGACGAGGGCTGGTTCGGTCCTGCCACCGAGCAGGTTCCCGCATTCGTCGACCGCATTCTGCACACCGCCGCGCCGGCGCGTCGGCTTCATGATTGCGACAACTAGCGGACGCGGCTCCCCGGATGCGCGGCGCCGAACGCGCCTCGGCGGCACCCGGCGCGTCCGCGGTGGCATCCTGGCGGCCGATCCGCCCGAAAGGACTTAAGGAACACAACCGTGACCCAGCAGCCGTGGGGGCGTCGACCCCCGAGATCAACGCGACGGTGATCGAAACCGGCTCCACCGGAGCGAGCTGGGCCGCCGCGTCGGCCGCCTGGCTCGGCCCTGCCGACGCCACCCTGGCCACGATGGTCGCCGTCGGCGGACAGATCGCGGCGTCGTTGGCGGGCGCGCCAGGGTGACGACGGCATCCTGGTCGACCGGACACCGGGTGGGCACCCAGTGCGCGGCGGCGTCGGCCGAGGTGCTGATCCGCCCGACCTGCGTCAAGCAGGGAATCGGCTGTGACCCGTTGACCCTGGCAGGTCCCCGGCAGCCGGTCCACCCGGTTGTAGAGCCAGGCTGAGTTGATACCGGTTTTCAGTTGATCTCGCAGGCCACAGGGTGATGGGTGTGGCTGCATCGGGCAGCGATGCTCGGCGGGGGTGAGGTAGCCCAACGCTGAGTGTCGATGTCGCTGAGTGTGTTCGTGCTTGAAGTCGCCGATGACGATGGCTTCAAGCAGGTTGGTCCAGTGGTTGCGGTTGAGGCACTCCCTTGTAGCCAGTCGTTGAACGATTCGATGTGACTGTTGTGCCAGGGGGTTTTTGGGCGGGATGTGGGACAGCCCCACTTTGCCGTCGCAAAATGATTGCAGCGCTTGGGAAATGAGCTCAGGGCCGTTGTCCATCCGCGGCACCAGCGGGGACTCACACCGGCAAGCGACGATGCGCCTAAGATCACAGGTCACCAGGTCACCTCTATTCTGCTGGCCGCACGAAATTTTGAGGCGAAGGATGCATGTCGCGACCGGACTGTCGCGGTTGCCGCGATTATCATGCCCACATGACACGCATGTCAGCTGCTATTAGGGCGGTGATGATTGTCCCCTTCATGCTTTGAGCGGGCCCACGTCCACGACGCACAGCCCGTGGGCGAAGTAGCCGGCAAGCCGGTCGATGGCGTACCTACTGATCGCCGCGGCCTCGGATCTGCCGCGGCCGCGGCGATCGTAGCTGATGACACGCACCGCAGAGCCGGAACAGCCCCCGCCAAAACCAGCCAAAACAGCCAGGTCAACACCCGTGACGTACCTATTTTGGCCGCAGTAACCGCGGCTTAGGCTTTGCCCATGGATTCTTACTCAGCGAATGATGGTGGTGGTCGGGACGGCCGACCGGCGTTGACCGACTACCTGGACGCGGACGGCAGCATCCTCCTTCCGGAGGGTGCCAACCTGGTGACGTTTCTGGACCGCCATATCGCCAATATCGGCGATTCCATCGCTTATCGCTACCTCGACTACACGCAGCATGCGGACGGTAAGGCCATCGACTTGACCTGGGCCGAACTGGGTAAAAGGCTGCGGGCTATCGGCGCCCGCCTGCAGCAGGTGACCTCCCATGGTGACCGGGTGGCGATACTGGCGCCTCAGGGCATCGATTACATCGTCGGTTTCTTCGCCGCGATCAAGGCCGGTAACATCGCCGTGCCATTGTTCGCGCCGGAGTTGCCTGGGCACACAGAGCGCCTCAACGCGGTGCTCGGCGATGCCCAGCCGACGGTGCTACTGACCACCGCCGCCGCGGCGGCGCCGGTTCAACAGTTCGTTCGGTCGTTGCCGCGCAGCCGCAGACCGCGGGTGATCGCGATCGATGAAATCCCCGACTCCGTCGGCGCCACCTTCGCCCCGGTTCATCTCGACACCGACGACATCGCTTATTTGCAGTACACCTCCGGGTCGACGCGGTCGCCGGCAGGCGTGGAAATCACCCACCGCGCGATCGGCACCAACGTCCTACAGATGGTGCTCTCAACCGGCATGGACTGGGACATCCGCAGTGTCAGCTGGTTGCCGCTCTACCACGACATGGGCCTGCTGATGATCGTGTGCGTAGCGGTCTTCGGCACCCAAGTCACGCTTATGTCGCCGATCGCGTTCGTCCGAAGGCCGCAGCGGTGGATAAGCCAGCTGGCAGCGGAGTCTCAGCACGGACGCACCTTCGCGGCGGCTCCGAATTTCGCGTTCGAGTTGACCGCCAAGCGCGGGCTCCCCGATGCCGGCCAGGACCTCGACCTGAGCAATGTGGTGTCGCTGATCAACGGCTCCGAACCGGTGAACATCGACTCGATCGCGAAGTTCAACGCGGCGTTCGCCCCGTATGGCCTGCCCAGCACGGCGGTCAAACCGTCTTACGGCATGGCCGAGGCGACACTCTTTGTCTCGACCATCGACCCAGCCGCTGGGGCGACCGCCGTCTACCTGGACCGCGACCAGTTGGGCGCCGGGCATGCGGTTCGGGTCTCGCCGGACGCGCCCAACGCCGTCGCGCAGGTTTCCTGCGGCCGGATCTCGGCCAGCCAGTGGGGGGTCATCGTCAACCCAGACGTCGAGGCGGAATTACCAGACGGTGAGGTCGGCGAGATCTGGCTGCACGGCAACAACATCGGCCGCGGCTACTGGGGACGCCCCGAGGAAACCGAGCGGGTGTTCGGCAACAAGCTGCAGTCCCGCCTGCAGGTAGGCAGCCACGCGGACGGGGCACCGAGCGAGGCCACCTGGCTGGCGACCGGTGACCTCGGCGTCTACCTCGACGGTGAGCTCTACATCATCGGGCGGATCAAGGATCTGATCATCGTGGACGGCCGCAACCACTATCCGCAGGATATCGAGGCCACCGTCGCTGAGGCGTCGCCGGCGGTACGATCGGGTTACGTGGCGGCGTTCTCGGTGCCTGCGAACCAGGTGGAGGGAGCGCGAGCCGACGACGCCGGCGAGCAACTGGTCATCGTTGCCGAACGCGGACCCAGCGCGGTAAGGACCGATCTGCAGTCGGCGATCGAAGACATCCGGGCGGCGGTATCGCGCCGGCATGGCCTGCGGTTATCGGATGTGGCGCTGGTGGCGGCCGGCGCAATTCCGCGAACCACCAGCGGCAAGCTGGCGCGTCGCGCATGCCGCGCCAAGTATCTCAACGGCGAGTTGGGCGTACGGGGCCGGGGCTAGTCCGCCGGGTGGCCCCGGGGGATCGCACCCCGGGGCTCCCGCAGAACCGTGCTCGACCGTCTCCCGTTACACGGGCTGCGTGATGGCGAGGTCCGAGGGGCAATTCGCGCCACCGCACCCGCAGTCAGTTCGACCCAGACCACCCCGGCGAGCATCCTCACCAACGCGCCACGGTGGTTCCATCGCCTGGCAAGCGCCACCACCGACACCATCGCCCCCCTCTGGGGCAGCCGCCATGCCCCTGTCGGGACCATGCCCGGTCGGCCCGCGGGTCGGTGAGCTTGGCAACGGACAAGGTTGTTGATGGTCTTCGGCGTGCCCACCCCGACGGCGCGTTCCGCCGTCGCCCACCTACGGCATCGGAGCGGCCAAGGTCTTGATCGTCTGGATCTCGGCATCCTGGAAAGGCCGTCCGTCCGGGCCCAGCAGGTCGTGGAACCACACCTTGGGGACCGTCGCGTACGGGTGGTCCCAGGAGTCCCAGGGGAGGTAGGTCTGGGTTTTGCCGGCCACCAGGCCCCAGTTGTAGGCCCCGACATTGTGGCGTTTGGCCACTGGCAGGATGCCCTGGATGGTGCTGCCCTGGGGGCGGGCCATGAACTCGGTGCACAGGATCGGCCGCCTCTGCGGAGCGAGTTCCGCGATGCGGCTCTCGAATGTCGCCGGCTCGGCGTAGGAGTGGAAGGTGATCACGTCGGAGTTGTCGAGTTGGATGCCGGCAATGGTGCTGCGGCGCCCGGGATCCGACCACTGGCCCTGCCAGACTCCGCTCGTCAACGGCTGGCGGGGGTCCACCGCGCGGGCCCATCCGAACACCTGCGGGAGCAGGTCGGCGACGCGCTCCAGCTTGTCGGCGCGCTCGACCGACCGGTACACCCGCGCGGGGTTGTCGGGTTCGTTCCATACGTCCCAGCCCAGGACGCGATCGTCGTTACGGAACTGGCTCACCACGCCGGTGACATAGTCGTAGAGCACGCGCCGGTAGCGACGGTCGTCGAGCCGTTCGGCGCCCGGGCTCTGCACCCACCCGGAGTTGTGGATTCCCGGTCGCGGCGGGCGCTGCCGCCCCAGGCTGGGGTGCGGGTCCCAGCAGGAGTCAAACAACACGAACAGCGGTTTGATGTTGTGACGCGCCGCGATCGCGACGAATTGCGCCAGCCGCCCCTGAAACCCTGGGGCGTCCTGCGCCCAGAGTTGATCGTGCAGAAAAACACGCACCGTGTTGAAGCCTGCCGAACGCGCCCAGCCCAGTTCGGTGTCGATGCGCCTCGGGTCATAGCTGCCGGGCTGGAACATCTCCAGCTGATTGATCGCGTTCGACGGGATGAAGTTCGCCCCGACGAGCCAGCCCTGCGCCTGATACCATCGATCGGCCCGGTCCGGTGACCAGCGGGTCGCCTCCGCTGCGGCGCGAGGCACCCGGCCCGCTGCGGTCCCTGCGGCCAGAAGCAGCGGCAACTTCAGGACCTCTCGGCGGCGCACCTTGGGCACAATAGGCGCATGAGGCGCCGTGTCCCGCCGCACTTGCCGAACCGCGACACTATGTCGTGCCAATCGTGATCTTTTCGACACCTTGAGGATCGGCGGCTGGCGTGCCGCCCGCCGGATCTCAGCGCGATGCGGCATGAAAACCTTTGCAGAATAGGCACGTTTGCCAATCCTCCACGTCAGCAGAGCGGGATCCGGTCGCCGAGGTACCGGCCCCCCACCTGGCAGTCGTAGACGGGAGTCACGGTGCAGGTGCGGTAGGCGAACGACCCGCGCGAACGGCACCGGGGTAACCACCCACCCGGTGCCGTAACGGCTTCGGCGCTGTCCGTATCGGCCGTCAGTGCTCGTCGAAATGCTCGCCATGCGCCGCGTGCCGGCACCCGTCGTGCACGTAATCGACATGGGCCCCGTGCGGTACTGCGACGTGGCCGCAGCCCTCCCCGTGGTGATGGTCGTGATGCTCGTGCACAGTGTGGCCGGACGGTTCGCATTCGTCATAGTGATCACCGTGCTGTCGATGCAGGTGCCCCTCGTGTACGTAGTCGACGTGGTCGCCGTGCGGGATCGCGACGTGGCCGCATCCATTTCCGTGCATGTGCTGGTGACCGGAGTGGGTGTGGTGGGCTGCACTGGTCATCGCTTGTCACCGCCGTCCTCGAACCTATTGCTGTACGCCAATTTTAGTCGATGCGGGCTACACCGCACATGGTCTTAAGTCACCTCCCTGCCGCGCCGTGACCGCCTCGCTCGCGCGGTCGGCTTGAACATCGAAATCGGTTGGAGCGGCGCCCCGTCGACACCGGATCGGTAGAATACCGCCGGTCACGAGGCCGAACTCGGAGCCGTAGCCCGCCGGAAACTCGTATCGGATTGATCTATCGCAGTTTCGGTAAGGCCGTAGTCTTCGGCGATCCCGTCGCTGTCGCGGAATGGCCAGCCGGCACGCCCCCGACGACTACCGGCGAATCCGACCGCAACAACCGACAACCCCGTCTCGGGCTGCTCCTGGTCTGGGCGTATCAGATTCTCGCACTTCATATTTCGCCCCGCAGCGCGAGCCTCCCCGTCGGTTCCCGGCGCGTCGCGAACACTGCCATGGGTTCGTAGTGCGCGACACCTCCCGAGTTGGACGCGAAAGTCAGGAACCGCTGGGAGCGATCGGCGGTACCGGACCGTGCGCGGTGGCGCTTCCCCGCCGAAGGACCGGCTCACGCACGGCGGTATGGCAGACCGCCGCGCTGCCCGTGCCGATGACGTCGTACCGCGACGTCGTGCCGGCATCCCAGCCATCTCCGGTTCCGGCTGCCGATAGAGCGGCACGGGCACCCCAGCGTCGCATCCGTGTGAGCTGACGCGGTGGATGCGCCGAGCCGGCCGCGTCACTAGCATCGGGCGTACGGCCGGGTGCCGTTCGGCGGCTTCGCGCGGTCGGGCCTGGGCCGCACCCGCCTTTCGAGCCCCGGGAGGAAACATTCACCACGCAGGCCCCCGCCTCAGCCGAGGTCTGCGCGCCGTCGCAGCCGTGGTCGTCGCGCCGCTGTTGGGATTTGCCGCACCCGTACCCGCCGCGCCGGCCGACACCCATCGGAGCAGTTGCGGCACGGGCGCCCTTTGCCCCCTCGATCCGGCGCCCGACGGCGGCGATCGAGGGACCGCGGAGCGTCAAATCATGAACGGCTACGTCGACAACGAGAAACAGTGCAGGCCGGACGCGACGCCCAATCCCCAGTCCATCACCTGGGACCCCCCGGGCTTCCAGTCCGACAACGGCGGATCGGGGAAGATCACCGACGCGGATCCGCGCCTGGGCGGGCAGTTCCGCGCCGACTGGGTGAACGGGCACTGGCACATCGAGTACCCACACTGCTGAAATCAGGGACCGGCTATCTCGAACCCCGGGTCTTCGGCGCCGCTCCATGGGTAGCGGAGCGTGCAACCTGGAGGTCATGCTGAGATGTGCGACCCGAAACCTGCTGGTAGCGTGGTCGCGGCGGTCGCGTACGCCGCCGATCCGCCCGCGGAAGGCCCGTACCGTCCCGACGTTCAGCTTTGAGGCTTGCCAACAAGCTACCGCAAACTTGGAGCCGTGCCAGAAGTGACTTCGCCGCAAACCGCTGACGCGGTGCCGGGTGGTGCGCAGGCCACGACTCGAGGCCTCTGATGGCCCGCTCGGGCGCTCACCACCGTCATCGGGCCGTCAAACAACAGTCACCGCTGCGGACGGCGCTGACGCGTGCCGTGATGGCGCTGGTGTCGGTGGCCGCGGTAACGCTGACGGGCGCAGGGTATTACGTGGCCCACGGCGCGCTGAGCGGCATCACCGTTTCGCAGGCGCTGAGCCCGGAAGACCCCCGTTCCAGCGGTGACAGCATCAACATCCTGCTCATCGGGCTGGACTCGCGCAAAGACCAGGATGGCAACGACCTGCCCTGGTCCATCCTCAAGCACCTGCATGCGGGCGATTCCGACGACGGCGGCTACAACACCAACACGCTCATCCTGGTGCATGTCGGCGCCGACGACAAAGTGGTGGCCTTCTCTATCCCCCGCGACGACTGGGTGCGGTTCAACGGCGTCCCCGGCTACGACCACATCAAGATCAAAGAAGCGTACGGGCTCACCAAGCAATACGTCGCGCAGAAGCTGGCCAACCAGGGGGTCACCAGCCAAAAGGAACTGGAGACCAAGGGCCGCGAAGCCGGGCGCGCGGCCACCTTGCGCGCGGTACGGAACCTGACCGGCGTTCCCATCGACTACTTCGCCGAGGTCAACCTGGCCGGCTTCTACGACCTGACGAAGGCATTGGGCGGTGTCCAGGTCTGCCTGGAGCACCCCGTCTACGACTCCTATTCCGGTGCCGACTTCCCCGCCGGGCCCCAGACGCTGGACGCCGCCCAGGCGCTCGCCTTTGTCCGGCAGCGTCACGGGCTGGAAAACGGTGACCTGGACCGGACCCACCGTCAGCAGGCGTTCCTGTCGTCGGTCATGCACGAACTGCAGGAGTCGGGTACCTTCACCAACCTGGACAAACTCAAGAGCCTGATGGCGGTGGCACGCCAAGACGTCGTCCTGTCGGCCGGCTGGAACGAGGAGTTGATCCAGCGCCTGGGTGCACTGGCCGGCGACAACGTCGAGTTCCGAACGCTGCCCGTGGTCCGCTACGACAACATCGACGGTCTGGACGTCAACATCATCGATCCGGCCGCGATCAAAGCCGAGGTCGCCCGGGCGATCGGCGCCACCCCGCCGACGACCGGGACCACCACGACCGCCGCCAAGCCCAACCCCGACACCGTCGTCGATGTCATCAATTCCGGGAGCATCAGCGGCCTCGCCTCCGAGGTGTCCCATGCGCTGAAAAAGCAGGGCTACACCCCCGGCCAGGTCCGCGACCGGGAGTCCGGCGAACCCACCACCACGACGCTTGATTACGGCGTCGGCGCTCAGACCGATGCGCGCACCGTCGCCGACCTGCTCGGTCTCGAGGCGCCGAAGAACCCCGATCCCTACCTCAAGCCCGGACACATCCGCGTGACTGTGTCCACTGACTACTCGCTGCCGATCAGGGACGAGACTACCGACGAAACGGCCTCCACCACGACGTCGACTACGAGTAACAGCTACGGCTACTGGGCCACCAGCACCTACCCGAGCCCCGATCCGGGCAAGCCCATCGACGGCGGCGGGGTTCCCTGCGTCAACTAGGCACCGTCACCTGCTCTGGCATCTCAAGTAGTAGGGAAGCAGCTGTATAACCGCAGGTGTCTGTGTCGCTTAAGGGAATTCGCTGGTCATACTGCGTGGATCACGGCAGAGCGTCCCGAGGGTACTGAGGCGTCGTTAATCTACCTACCGGCCAGACGCTCGGTTGCGCGCTGTTGGCAGAATGACGAACGCGGTCGTGCTGGCCAGGTCCAGCGGTGGCACCTGGGGCCCTAATCGGTGGCGGAGGGGTGGCCGGGGCCGGCGTGTCGTAGCCACAGGGTGCGTTTCTCGGTGTCGACGAGGTACCACAGCCGTCCGCCGCTGGTGACCTCGTATTGCCACTGCTCCATTTCGACGCCGCGGTGCACACCAGTGGCGAGGCGACCTTTGAGTCGGTGGTGTCGGCCCGTCGCCATCAGATTGTCCGGCCGGGAGCGCAATTCTTGCCACGCCACCGCGGTATTGGCCGGGGCCTGCTGGCATAGCGCCTCCCAACCCTTTACCGCTTCACTGGTGGCGAATCGCAGCTCCCACTCGACGGCTGTGCCGGCCGGCGGTGCGACGCGATCGCCGCGTTTGGGTGCCAATCCGCTACCCGAGGCTGGGCTGGGGCACCGGGCCAAAGTCGCCGTCGCTGGGCATGGTCAGCGCTGCGGCCAACTCGGGGTCAGCCAGCACCTCCGCGGTATGTCGCCAGCTATCGATCACCTGTGCAACCGGTGCCGGATTATCGATCGCGTCGGCCGCTCGCATCGTCGACACCAGCGCCGCCACGAACTCGTGCGCCTCGTCGCGAGATAGAAACGCCACCCACGGAAACACCTCCGGGAGGATCTCCGCTACCAGTTCGCGCACATGCGGATCACGCTGCACCAGGGCGACGAAGATTCGTGCAGTCACCGACGATGCTTCGCGCGCCTGGGCGGCGCGCGTAGCCGTCGTCAACACCAGGTCTTCGGCGTCGCGGCGCTGGACCCGCAGAACCCGGCTCTGCGAGCGCCGCAACCAGCCTTCAACAGTGGCCTTACCCCGCAGTTGCAGGTCCGAGAACGTCACGGTTTCCATGAGATCAAAAGTACTTGTAAAGTCGAGGTTTGTCGAGGTTTGTAGAGGTTGCGATGAGTGTCGCACTCCAACGGCCAAGGGGGTAGATTACCGACTTGTCATTAAAGTGAGGTATCTGTGTTGAATTGGTGCCGATCGCTGACGAAAACCGCTGGCAGAAGTGATTCCGGGTCAAGCGGTGTTGTTCGCAACATCTGAGGCGGCACGGTCTAGTGTGTCGGGCGGTCGTTGGGTCGACGGAGGTACTCCTGGCGCGAACAGATAAACCGGGTCCGAATCCTCGAAGCCGAGTGCACCATGGCCGCGACGGGCGCATGGGCCTCTGATGCATCAGAAGGGGTGCTCACCACGGCGAGAATAATCCCGTAGGTATCCGTAGTTTATCGTAGGTGTGTGGTGCGGGTCGACTGGAGCAAGCGGGCCGGCTACATCGGGGAGCGGCACGGCATCTCTGTTGCCTGGGCGGATGAAGCGGTCAACGACCGTCACGCCGTTTGGCAAGTGCCGGACCCGGCCAGTCGGTCGGGCCTGTCGGTTCGGGTGATTGGCTACTCGCCAACCGGGCGGGCAGTACTGACCGTGATTTTGCTAGCCGCCGATGCCGACCCTGATGAGCGTCCGGATGGAGATTGGTGGGGTAGCAATGCCTGGGTGTCGAATCAACAAGATCAGGGCCTCTACAGTGAGGAGCAGCAAGAATGAGCAGGATTGATGATTTGCTCGCCGACGAAGGCGCATGCGCGGAGGCATATCCGGGAGGGCCGGTGCCCGGGCATGTCACGACAAGCCGTCCGAACCTTGGTCGCCAGACTGTGGTTTCGGTGCGCTTGGCTGACGACGAACATGCGCGGTTGAGTCAGGCTGCTCGAAAAGCGGGAATGTCACTATCGACCCTGATCCGAGTGTGGGCCGTCGATCGACTCCACGCCGAAGATCAGGGCGAACCAGGAACCGTCGCCGAGCGTCTGACACGGCTGGAACGCGAAGTATTCAAGCGACCCGCGTAACCGCCTGTAGAGGGCAACTGAAGAGACGGCGCCAAACAGCGCAGATAGAGTCGGTTGTCCCCGGCTCCGGCCGCGCCTACCACCAAGCGGGTGGGGGTAGTTTAACGACTTGTCACCAAGGTCGCGTAGGTGAGCAGCAGACCCGCGGATGAGCACCGCCTGCGCGAGTTGCGGTTGCTGCGCCGCGTCCGCGACAGGATGGATCGCGAGTACACGCAACCGCTCGACGTCGAGACACTCGCACGAGCCGAGAACATGTCCGCTGGGCACCTGTCCCGCCAGTTCCGGCTCGCCTACGGCGAGTCGCCGTACTCGTATCTGATGACGCGCCGCATCGAGCGGGCGATGGCGCTGCTGCGTCGTGGCGACCTCTCGGTAACGGAGGTCTGCTTCGCCGTCGGTTGCGCGTCGTTGGGCACCTTCAGCACGCGTTTCACCGAGTTGGTCGGGATGCCGCCCAGCGCCTATCGGGAAAGGACGGCGCACGTGACGCAGGGCATGCCGTCCTGTGTAGAGAAGCAGGTGACCAAACCGATCAGGAATCGAGAAGCGCCCGGCATCGTGCTGCACCTAGCGTGACCGTCATGGACATCACCATTCATGCCAGCATGCTCCCCCTCAACGACCCGGAAGAATCCCTCACGTTCTACCGCGACGCCCTCGGCTTCGAGGTCCGCCTCGATGTCGGCGGGGGCAAGATGCGGTGGATCACACTCGGCCCGCCCAATCAGCCCGATACCAACATCGTCCTGTACCCGCCGTCCGCTACGCCCGGTCTCACCGACGACGAGCGACGCGTCATCGCCGAGATGATGGCGAAGGGCACCTTCGGCACACTCCTGCTGGCGACCACGGATCTCGACGGCACCTTCGCGCGGCTGCAGGCCGGCGACGTCGAGGTGGTGCAGGAGCCGACCGAGCAGCCCTACGGGGTCCGCGACTGCGCGCTCCGGGATCCCGCCGGAAACATGGTCCGCATCCAGGAGCTTCGCTGACACGAGGACCCACCGGCTGGCGGGCCCACCCGCCCACGCCAAGTGGGCAGTTTCACGCGCGACATGCCGACGAGTCCGTACGGGATCGCACACTCGCGAGCACGAACCGCGCCAACACGACGGAGACGGAATGAGCAGGACGAAGAAGGACACGCCGGCCGCCGACAGTCACGACATGATCCGCGTGCACGGCGCACGGGTCAACAACCTCAAGGGCATCAGCGTGGAGCTGCCGAAGCGCCGGCTGACGGTGTTCACTGGGGTGTCCGGCTCGGGCAAGAGCTCTCTGGTGTTCGACACGATCGCGGCGGAGTCGCAGCGGCTGATCAACGAGACCTACAGCGCATTCGTGCAGGGCTTCATGCCGACGCCGGCGCGGCCCGACGTCGACGTCCTGGAAGGCTTGACGACCGCGATCATCGTCGACCAGCGGCGCATGGGTGCCGATCCGCGGTCTACGGTCGGCACCGCCACCGACGCCAATGCGATGCTGCGTATCCTGTTCAGTCTGCTCGGCAAGCCACACATCGGATCGCCGCAGGCGTTTTCGTTCAACGTCGCCTCGATCAGTGGAGCTGGCGCGGTCACGGTGGAGCGGGGCGGCCAGAGGGTGAAGGAGCGGCGCAGCTTTTCCGTCACCGGCGGCATGTGTCCGCGGTGTGAGGGCCATGGCTCGGTCACCGACATCGACCTGTCCGCGCTGTACGACGACACCAAGTCGCTCAACGAGGGTGCGCTGACGATCCCCGGCTACAGCATGGACGGCTGGTACGGGCGGATCTTCCGCGGTTGCGGCTTGTTCGACCCGGACAAGCCGATCCGCAAGTTCACCAAGAAGGAACTCGACGCACTGCTCCACAAGGAACCGACCAAGATCAAGGTCGAGGGAACCAACCTGACATATGCGGGCCTGATCCCCACGATCCAGAAGTCTTTCCTGACCAAGGACGTCGACGCGATGCAACCGCACGTCCGCGCCTTCGTCGAGCGCGCCGTCACGTTCACGACCTGCCCCGAGTGTGCTGGCACCCGGCTGTCCGAGCTGGCGCGATCGTCGAAGATCGACAAGATCAACATCGCCGACGCCTGCGCGATGCAAATCACCGAGCTGGCCGAGTGGGTGAACGGTCTCGGTGAGCCATCTATCGCAACGCTTTTGGATGCGCTACAGCACACCTTGGACTCCTTCGTCGAGATCGGGTTGGGCTATCTGTCGCTCGACCGCCCGGTGGGCAGTCTTTCGGGCGGCGAGGCGCAGCGCACCAAGATGATTCGGCACCTGGGTTCGGCGCTCACCGATGTCACGTATGTGTTCGACGAACCGACGATCGGCCTGCACCCGCACGACATCGCACGGATGAACGATCTTCTGCTGCGGCTGCGCGACAAGGGCAACACTGTCCTGGTCGTCGAACACAAGCCGGAGGTGATCACCATCGCCGACCACGTTGTGGACCTCGGCCCGGGTGCGGGCACCGCCGGTGGCGAGGTGGTCTTCGAAGGCAGCGTGGAGGAGTTGCGGCGGAGTAACACGCTCACCGGCCGTCACCTCGCCGACCGGGCCGCGCTCAAGAAATCAGTGCGAAAACCCAATGGCGCGTTGGAGATCCGCGGTGCCAGCACTCACAACCTGCAGAACGTCGACGTCGACGTCCCGCTCGGTGTATTGGTCGTTCTCACCGGTGTGGCCGGCTCGGGAAAAAGCTCGCTGGTCGGCGGCTCGGTGGCCGGGCGGGACGGCGTGGTAGTGGTCGACCAAAGCCCGCCCCGCGGTTCGCTGCGGAGCAACCCCGCAACATACACCGGACTGTTCGATCCGATCCGCAAGGCATTCGCGAAGGCGAACGGCGTCAAGCCCGCGTTGTTCAGCGCGAACTCCGAGGGCGCCTGCCCCAACTGCAACGGCGTCGGCGTCATCTGTACCGACCTGGTGATGATGGCCGGCGTCACCACCTCGTGTGACGTGTGTGAGGGCAAGCGGTTCGAGGCGTCGGTGCTCGAGTACAAATTGGGGGGCCGCGATATCAGCGAGGTGCTCGCGATGTCGGTGACGCAGGCGTTGGCCTTCTTCCGGGACAGCGACGCGAACATCCCTGCCGCGCACAGGATCCTGGAAACGCTCAGCGACGTCGGACTCGGCTTTCTGTCGCTGGGCCAACCGCTCACGACGCTCTCCGGCGGCGAACGGCAGCGGCTCAAGCTGGCCGCGCAACTCGGCGGCGAAGGCGCAGGAAAAGCGGAGGTCTACGTCCTCGACGAGCCGACGAGTGGCGTGCACCTCGCCGACGTCGAACAGCTGCTCGGGCTGCTCGACCGGCTCGTCGATTCGGGCAAGTCGGTGATCGTCATCGAGCACCACCAGGCGGTCATGGCGCACGCCGATTGGATCGTCGATCTCGGTCCCGGCGCCGGTCATGACGGCGGACGCGTCGTCTTCGAAGGCACGCCGGCCGACCTTGTCGCCGCGGGTTCGACCCTCACCGGAAAGCACCTGGCCGCCTACGTCGCAAGCCGGCCGACCCCCTGTGACAACTGAGATACGTGGGGAATTGCTCTCGACGCCCCGCTCGCCTGGCGGATGCCACCCGCGGCGCCGGCTGGCCGCGGTGGCCCGGGCCGCAAACACGGCTGCGACGCAACGGGCGCGTCGCATAGAGTTGAGTCATGTCTACGAAACCCGACCCTGGTGACATCGGCGACGTGGAACCG
>CAYVQQ010000050.1:0-14750 GCA_964453085.1 uncultured Mycobacterium sp. | reverse complement strand
CCACCGTCGAGTATTCAAGACAGACAAGGTGTTTCAGTGTCGCCTTGAGATGGCTGCGGACCAGTCCGGTGATGTCACCGTCCCAGTGCATGGCCGCGACCACCAACCTGTTGCGCAGGTGGAAGTACGCCTGCCAATCGATCGCGTCGTCCTTGTCGCTCCAGGCCATGTGCCAGATCGCCGCTCCGGGCAGCGTGACGGTCGGGTAGCCGTGCTCGGCGGCCCGCAGGCCGTAGTCGGCGTCGTCCCACTTGATGAACAGTGGCAGCGGCTGGCCCAGATCCTCGGCGACCTCGCGCGGGATCATGCACGTCCACCAGCCGTTGTAGTCGACGTCGATGCGGCGGTGCAGCAGCCTGCTCTTGCCGCTGTTGTCGTGCAACGGGTATGCGACGAAGTCATGGTCGTACTCGGCGTACGGCGCCGCGGTCCACATGAAGTTGGCCCGGTTCACCACCTCGCCCATGATGTGCAGGTGTGAGGGCTCCTGCAGGTTGAGCATCTGGCCGCCGATCAGCATCGGAGCCTTGGCGAATCGGTGCATCGCCAGGATCCGCAGGATCGTGTCGGGCTCGATGCGGATGTCGTCGTCCATGAACAGGATCTGCCGGCAGTCGGTGTTCTTCAGCGCCTCGTACATGACGCGGCTGTAGCCGCCGGACCCCCCGAGGTTGGGCTGGTCGTGAATCGACAGCCGGTCGCCCAGCCGCGCGGCCGCCGCCGGAAAGTCCGGATGGTCGCGCACCTTGTGCACACCCTGGTCGGGCACGATCACCGCACCGATGACCTCGTCGACCAACGGGTCGGCGGTGAGGTCGGCCAGGGCGTTGGCGCAGTCGGCGGGCCGGTTGAACGTCGGGATACCGACCGCGATGTTGGCCGTGCCGGGGGCGGGCTCGGCGGCGTACCAGCCGCCGGAGTGCAGGGTGACCGGGGTGTCGGTGGTGATGTCGAACCAGATCCAGCCGCCGTCCTCGAACGGCTGCAACCCCACCTCGATCTCGAGGACACACGGCTCTTCGTCCCTGCCGGCGAACGGACGGCCCTCGACGAAGATGCGGGCGCCGGTGGCTTTGGTGCGGTAGACGTCGATGCGGCCGGTGCCGGTCATCTCGACGCGCAGCACGACCGACTCGCAGATCGTCCAGCGCCGCCAGTAGCTGGCCGGGAACGCGTTGAAGTAGGTGGCGAACGACACCTCGGACTCCGCGCCGATCTGCAGTGACGTGCGGGTGGTGGCGTGGGCGCGCCGGGCGTTGGTGGTTGACTCCACGAGGTAGAGCTTGCGCACGTCGAGGGGCTCCCCCGGGCGGGGCAGGATGATTCGGGCCAGCAGGCTCACGGCGGTCATACGCCCGTCTCTCCCACGTCGTGCAGAGGCGCGCCGTCGCGCAGGTGCGGCACGAGGATGTTGTCGTACATGTTCAGCGCGCTGGCGATGGCCATGTGCATGTCCAGGTACCGGTAAGTACCCAACCGGCCGCCGAACAAGACCTTCGCCGACACGGTCTCGGACTTCGCCCGGGCCCGGTAGGCAGCCAGCATGGTGCGGTCGGCCTCGGTGTTGATCGGATAGTAGGGCTCGTCGCCGTCCCCGGCGAATCGCGAGTACTCCCGCATGATCACCGTCTTGTCCGCGGGGTAGTCGCGCTCGGGGTGGAAATGGCGGAACTCGTGGATTCGGGTGTAGGGGACGTCGAGGTCGCTGTAGTTCATCACGGGCGTGCCCTGGAAGTCGCCGCAGTCGCTGAGCACCTCGAGCTCGAAGTCCAGCGTGCGCCAGCCGAGGCGCCCGTCGGCGTAGTCGAAGTATCGGTCCAGCGGGCCGGTATAGACGACAGGCGCGTCCGGGCTGTCGGCGCGCAACCGGGCGCGGACGTCGAACCAGTCGGTGTCGAGGCGGACCTCGATGCGGTCGTCGGCGGCCATGTTCTGCAGCCACGCGGTGTAGCCGTGCACCGGCAGGCCCTCGTAGGTGTCGCTGAAGTACCGGTTGTCGAAGGTGTAGCGCACCGGCAGACGGGTGATGTTGGCCGCCGGCAGCTCTTTCGGATCGGTCTGCCACTGCTTGGCGGTGTAGCCCTTGACGAACGCCTCGTAGAGCGGACGCCCGATCAGCGAGATCGCCTTCTCCTCGAGGTTGCGAGCGTCCGCGGGGTCGATCTCGGCGGCCTGTTCGGCGATCAGCCGGCGCGCTTCGACCGGGGTGAAGTACTTGCCGAAGAACTGCGAGACCAGGCCCAGCCCCATCGGGAACTGGTAGGCCTGCCCGGCGTGCATCGCAAACACGCGGTGCTGGTAGCCGGTGAACTCGGTGAACTGCCGCGCGTAGTCCCAGACCCGCTTGTTGGAGGTGTGAAACAGGTGGGCACCGTACTTGTGAACCTCGATCCCCGTCTGCGGCTCGGCCTCGGAGTAGGCGTTGCCGCCGATATGCGGGCGCCGTTCGACGACGAGCACGCGCTTGCCGAGTTGGGTAGCCACGCGCTCGGCGACGGTCAGGCCGAAGAACCCCGAACCCACGACGAGGAGGTCGAAACGAGCGGTCATCGGTTGCCTAGGGTATCCGACCGTGCGGGCCCAACCCATTTGACGAGCCAGGGGCGTTCGGGGCGATTTTCGTCGCGATTGGCTCACGATTCAATATCGCCACCCTAGTCACAACATTCTCACTCGTACCATCGACTCCGTGGGGATTTTGCCGGGTTCGACGGGCAGGACGCACCCACACGAACACATAAGCCGGCTTCAAAGCCGGCTTCAAAGCCGGCTTTGAAGCCGGTTCCAAGCTAGATTGAGGAGACTTCCGTGCCGAACCGACGCCGACGCAAGCTTTCGACAGCCATGAGCGCGGTCGCCGCCGTGGCAGTGGCGAGTCCTTGCGCATACTTCCTGGTTTTCGACTCGACATCGGGCAGCAAGGCGCCCGAGCACCACGAATTCAAGCAGGCGGCGACGATCTCCGACCTGCCCAACGAACTGATGGGCGCTCTATCGCAGGGCCTGTCCCAGTTCGGGATCAACATGCCTCCGGTGCCCGCGTTGACCGGGGGCGCCGGCGCGGCCACGCCAGGCGCGACCAGTCCGGGTTTGACGAGTCCTGGCCTGGGAACCCCCGGCCTGACCAACCCGGGCCTGACCAACCCGGGCCTGACCAACCCGGGCCTGACGAGCCCCGGCCTGACCAACCCGGGCGCGGGAACCCCCGGCCTGACCAACCCGGGCCTGACGCCCGCGGCATCGGGGCTCGCGCCCGCCTCCACGTTGCCGACAACACCGGGCCTGCCCGGCGGTGGCCTGACCAGTCCTGGCCTCACCGATCCGGCCGCAGGGCTCACCCCGGGGCTGAGCCCTGTCGGCGGCCCCGGCGAGGTGCCGATCAGCACACCGGCCGGCCTGGACCCCGGCGCCGACGGGACCTACCCGATCCTGGGCGACCCGTCCACCCTGGGCGGCGGCATGCCTTCTGGCACCGGCGGCGGTGGCAGCGGCGGTGGCGGGTTGGTCAATGACGTGATGCAGGTCGCCAACCAGCTGGGAGCCAGCCAGGCCATCGACCTGATCAAGGGCATGGTGATGCCCGCGATCATGCAGCAGGTCCAACAGGGCGGCGGCGCCCTGCCCGGCGCGGCCGGCGCCCTGCCCGGCGCGGCCGGTGCCCTGCCCGGCGCGGCGGCAGCTGCCCCGGCGGCGGCGCCTCCCGTCTAGGAAGCACCAGATTCCTGTCGCCTGACGGCACCGCAGAGTCATCTCTGCGGTGCCGTCGAACGTAGCGCGATTCGCGGCCGGCGGTTACGTGTCGCCACATAAGAAACATGAGAAGCACACGTAACATCGCTCCCATGTCGTCCCGCCGTGCACCCGCGACGTTGTTCACCGGCTTCGCGGCGACCATCGTGATCGTCGCGTCCGTGGCCGGCGCGGCCGGCGACAAGCGCGCCGCCCCGCCGCCGGCCCGTGAGACGCTGCTCAGCGAAAAGCCGCTGGTGGGGATGGGCGGCGGTGTCACGGTCCGCGAGCTCACGCAGGGCACACCGTTCTCGTTGGTCGCCCTCACCGGTGACCTCGCAGGCAGTTCGGCCCGCATACGCGCCAGGCGGCCCGATGGTTCATGGGGCCCGTGGTACCAGGCCGACTACGACACCGCCGCCCCCGACGACCCGCAGGCCGGCGACGCGACAGCGGGCCCCCGCAGCACCGATCCCGTGTTCGTCGGCACCACCACGACGGTGCAGATCGCCGTCACCCGCCCGGTGGATGCCCTGGTGACCCAGGCGCCGGCAGCAGCACCGGACGCAGGCCTGGGCTACAGGCCGGCGTCCAAGGAGCGAAGCCTCGGACAGAACATCTCCGCGGTCCTCATCTCCGCACCCCGGGCGCCGACGGAGAACCAGTGGACACCGCCGTCGGGGGTGGTGATGCCGGGTCGGGCGCCGGCGATCATCAGCCGGTCCCAGTGGGGCGCCGACGAGTCGCTGCGCTGCGGCACCCCGCGGTACGGCACTGGAATTCGCGCGGCGGTCCTCCACCACACGGCCGGCAGCAACGACTATTCCCCATCGGAATCGGCGGGCATCGTCAAGGCCATCTACACCTACCACAGCAAGACCCTGGGGTGGTGCGATATCGCCTACAACGCGCTGGTCGACAAATACGGCCAGGTGTTCGAGGGCAGCGCCGGGGGCCTCACCAAGCCGGTCGAAGCCTTCCACACCGGTGGGTTCAACCGAAACACCTGGGGCGTGGCCATGCTCGGAGACTTCGACGACGTCCCTCCGACGCCGATCCAGCTCCACACCGTCGGCCGGTTGCTCGGCTGGCGCCTCGGCATGGACGGCGTCGACCCCAAGAGCACCGTCGCGCTCGAGTCGGCGGGCAGCCACTACACCACGTTTCCGGCCGGCGCCGTGGCCGACCTGCCCGCCATCTTCACCCACCGCGACGTCGGGAACACCGACTGCCCGGGCAACGCCGCCTATGCGCTGATGGACGAGATCCGGGACATCGCATCGCATTTCAACGACCCTCCGGAGGAGTTGATCAAGGCGCTTGAAGGCAGCGAGATCTATCGACACTGGCAGGCCATCGGCGGGATGAACAGCGTGCTGGGGGCGCCGACGTCACCCGAGACCGACGCCGAAGGCGGCGCCCGTTTCGCCGGCTTCGCCCGAGGCGCGATGTACTGGTCGCCGGCGACCGGGCCCCAGCCGGTAACCGGCGCGATCTACAACGCGTGGGCGTCCCTGAGCTACGAACGAGGCCCCCTGGGGCTGCCGACGAGCGCGGAAATCCAAGAGCCCCTTCAGATCACGCAGAACTTCCAGCACGGAAGCCTGAACTTCGAACGTCTCACCGGGGACATCACCGAGGTCGTCGACGGCGTCACCACTCCGCTGTCCAAGCAGTCCTCGAGCGGGCCACAGGCGCCGGCCGAACACTTCTCCCCGCCGGCCCGCCCTCCCGTGTAGCCGTCACAGCCACCAGCGTTCCAGTACCCGCCCCACCCCGTCGTCGCTGTTGGGCGCGGTGATCTCGTCGGCGGCGGCGAGGACCACGGGATGTGCGTTGCCCATCGCCACCCCGTGACCGGCCCACCGCAACAGGGGCAGGTCGTTGGGCATGTCACCGAAGGCCAGCACCTCGCCGCTGACGATCTCCGCCGCCTTGGCGATCTCCTCGACACCGCTGGCCTTGCTGACACCCAGCGGCATGATCTCCACCAGGCCGTTGTCGGTGGAGTAGGTGATGTCGCCCTCGAGGCCGACGTGCCGGGCCAGGACGGCGGCCATGTCCGCGCTGCGCGCACCGGTCCGGCGGATCAGCAGCTTTATCGCCGGGGCGCTGAGCAGGTCCTCGATCGACACCTCGGTGTTGTCCGGGTTCAGCCACGCATGCTCGTAGCCCGGCGTGCTGATGAACTGCGGGGTGGCCGTGTCGTGGGCGCGTTCACCAATCCGCTCGACGGCCAGACCGGCGCCGGGGATCACGCGGGTGGCGATCTCGGCCAACTCGGCAAGGGTGTCGACGTCGAGCGTGCGCACCGACACCACCCGGTCGATGCCGGGGTCGTAGATCACGGAGCCGTTGGCGCACACCGCCATCGGCGCGAAGCCGAGCTCGTCGACGACCGGGCGTATCCAACGCGGTGGGCGCCCGGTCGCCAGGACGAACTGCGCGCCGCCGGCGACGGCGGCGCGCACCGCGTCGCGGGTGCGGGGCCTGATGGTCTCGTCGTCGTCGAACAAGGTGCCGTCGACGTCACAGGCGATGAGCGTCGGTAGTGTCATCGAGGCGACAGGTCGACGCAGCGGGTGTGATTGACGGCCACCACGGCCCCACCCCGGTCCGGGACGTTCTCCTCGCCGCCGACGGTGCTGCGGGCGCCGGTGGCCAGGGCCGTCGGGCTGCGGAACGCCGGCCCCGCCATCAGTCGGACCCGTCCCTGCCCCCGGTGCGGCGCGCCGCCCTCGCCGCCGCGTCCTCGGCGTCCATGCGGGCCGCCTCGGCCAGCGACGGCGCGCCGCCGCCCAAGCGATGCGGCACCCAGAACTCGCCGGCCGGGTGGGGTCCGTACTCCTCCTGCGCCCGTTCCAGCAGGTGCTGCATGCGCGAGTGCAGCAGGCTGTTGAGCTCCGCCACGCCCAACGTCGGCTCGATCGGTTCGCCGACGAGCACCGTGATCGGCACCTTGGGTCGCAACAGCTTCTTGGGATGGCCCTTGGTCCAGATCCGCTGCGCCCCCCAGACGATGTGCGGGACGATCGGCACCCCGGCCTCGACCGCCATCCGCGCGGCCCCGGTCTTGAAGTCCTTGATCTCGAAGCTGCGGCTGATGGTGGCCTCGGGATAGACGCCGACCAGCTCGCCGTCTTTGAGGTTCCGCACGGCGGCCTCATAGGAGGCGGCGCCGCGCTGCCGGTCCACCGGGATGTGCCGCAGGCTGCGCATGATCGGCCCGGTGAGCTTGTGGTCGAAGACCTCCTGTTTGGCCATGAACCGCACCTTGCGGCCCAGACCCTGCCGGTAGGCGGGCAAACCCGCGAACATGAAGTCCAGGTAGCTGGTGTGGTTGATCGCCACGACGGCACCGCCGGTGGCCGGCAGGTTCTCGACACCCGTAACGGTGATGGTCAGGCCCTGCACCCACCACGTCAGGCGGGCCAGCTGGATGACGATCCCATACGCTGGTTCCACAACCTTGCAGCCTAGTGCGCCCGACCGTGCGCCGCCCGAAGCGCCGGACACGGAACGAGGAATCAGCCACGCCGGACGCGGGCGTCTGGGCAAGCCTCCGCCGGTGCACCGCCCCGTCGGCTGCACGGCGACCCCTGCCCCCGAACGCCCTCGTCGGCGCCGAAGGCGGATCGGTGGGGCGACCCCGCGGTCGCGACACTGGCGCAACGGTGGCATCCCCCGGCCGAGCTGGACTCCGAGTCCTTCGCCGCCCATGGCGTCGAGCCCGACCCGCCCCGCAACGCCTTCCCCCGGCGGCGGGCCGAAGACGCCTCAGCGCGCTAAGCTCGGGGCTGACGAGCCGAAACTTCAACCAGCGTCGGAGGGAATCTGTGCAGGTCACCAGCGTCGGCCACGCCGGATTTCTCATCCAGACCTCCGCGGGGAGCGTTCTGTGCGACCCGTGGGTCAACCCGGCCTTCTTCGCTTCCTGGTTCCCGTTCCCCGACAACAGCACGCTGGACTGGGACGCGCTGGGCGACTGCGACTACCTCTACGTCTCCCATCTGCACAAGGACCATTTCGACGCCCGGAACCTACGGGAGCACGTCAACAAGGATGCGGTGGTTCTGCTGCCGGACTTCCCGGTGCCCGACCTGCGCAACGAGCTGGAAAAGCTGGGCTTTCACCGGTTCTTCGAGACCGCCAACGCCGTCAAACACCGCATCGCCGGCCCCAAGGGTGACCTCGACGTCATGATCATCGCCCTGCGGGCCCCCGCCGACGGACCGATCGGTGACTCGGCCCTGGCGCTTTCCGACGGCACCACAACCATCTTCAACATGAACGACTCCCGTCCGGTCGACCTGGACGCGCTGGCAACCTTCGGTCACATCGACGTGCACATGCTGCAGTACTCCGGGGCGATCTGGTATCCGATGGTCTACGACATGCCGGCACGGGCCAAGGAGTCCTTCGGCATCCAGAAGCGGCAACGCCAGATGGACCGGGCGCGCCAGTACATCGCGCAGGTGGGGGCGACGTGGGTGGTGCCGTCGGCAGGACCGCCGTGCTTCCTGGACCCCGAGTTGCGTCACCTCAACGACGACGGCAGCAACCCTGCCAACATCTTCCCCGACCAGATGGTCTTCCTCGAGCAGATGCGCATCCACGGGCACGACCGCGGACTGCTGATGATCCCCGGGTCGACCGCGGAGTTCTCCGGCGCAACGCTGACCTCGCTGCGCCACCCGCTGCCCGACGACCAGGTTGAGGCGATCTTCACCACAGGCAAGGCGGACTACATCGCCGACTACGCCAACCGGATGGCGCCCGTCATCGCCGCGGAGCGGGCGGGCTGGGCCCCGGCCGCCGGGGAACCGCTACTCGAGCAACTGCGCGCGCTGTTCGAGCCGATCATGCTGGCCAGCAACGAGATCTGCGACGGAATCGGCTACCCGGTCGAACTGGTGATCGGTCCCGAGACGGTGATCCTGGACTTCCCCAAGAGGACTGTGCGCGAACGGATCCCCGATGAACGGGTGCGATACGGCTTCGCGATCGCACCCGAGTTGGTGCGGACCGTGCTGCGCGACCACGAACCGGACTGGGTCAACACCATCTTCTTGTCCACCCGCTTCACGGCGTGGCGAATCGGCGGCTACAACGAATACCTGTACACGTTCTTCAAGTGCCTGACCGACGACCGGATCGCCTACGCCGATGGGTGGTTGGCCGAAACGCACGACGACTCCGCGACGGTCACGCTGGATGGGTGGCAGGTTCAGCGCCGTTGTCCCCACCTCAAGGCCGACCTCTCGAAGTTCGGTGTGGTGGAAGGCGACACGTTGACGTGCAACCTGCACGGGTGGCAATGGCGGTTGACGGACGGCCACTGCCTGACCGCACGAGGCCATCAGCTGCGAAGTTCGCGTGGTGAACCAGACCTACGATGACGGCTTGGTCCAACTGGATCATGCCGCGATCACGCTGCGGCGCTACCACTTCCCGTCCGGCACGTCCAAGGTCATCACGCTGGACAGCGTTCGTGGTTACAAGGCCGAACCGCTGGGTCTGTTCGTCCAACGGTTCCGCATCTGGGGCAGCTCCGACTTCCGCCGCTGGCTGCCCCTGGACATCCGTCGGCCGCTCAAGTCGGTGCTCGTCACGCTGGACGTGCCGGGGACCTGGCCCAGTCCGGCATGCACCCCGGAGCGCCCGGAGGAGTTCTTGGCGTTGCTCGACGAGCTGACCAGCCGGCGCGGCTAGCCAGCCAGCGGCCCCGGGCGCGCGCTGTCCGGGGCGCCCCCTCGCGCCGTGGCCTACCCGATGTGGCCGCGTCGCGCCGGCACACTCGGAGAGTCCGGACGAGGACTACTCAGGCCCGGGGCTCCAGGACCTCGGTGCCGACGAACGGGACGAGGGCCTTCGGCACCCGCACACTGCCGTCGGGCTGCTGGTGGTTCTCCAGGATCGCCACCAACCATCGGGTGGTGGCCAGGGTGCCGTTGAGGGTCGCCGCGGTCTGCGGCCTGCCCTGGCTGTCGCGGTAGCGGGTCGACAGCCGGCGCGCCTGGAAGGTGGTGCAGTTCGACGTCGACGTCAGCTCGCGGTAGGTCTGCTGGGTGGGCACCCACGCCTCGCAGTCGAATTTGCGGGCGGCCGACGAGCCGAGGTCGCCCGCGGCGACGTCGATCACCCGATAGGGCACCTCTATGTGCGCCAGCATCTGGCGCTGCCAGCCCAGCAGCCGCTGGTGCTCGGCCTCGGCATCGTCGGGCACGCAGTAGACGAACCCTTCCACCTTGTCGAACTGGTGCACCCGGATGATGCCGCGGGTGTCCTTGCCGTAGCTGCCGGCCTCCCGCCGAAAACACGACGACCAGCCCGCGTACCGCAGCGGCCCGCCGGACAGGTCGATGATCTCCTCCGCGTGGTAGCCGGCCAGCGGCACCTCCGAAGTGCCCACCAGGTAGAGGTCGTCGGCCTCCACCCGGTACACCTCGTCGGCGTGAGAACCCAGGAATCCGGTCCCGGCCATCACCTCGGGGCGCACCAGCACCGGCGGAATCATCGGAATGAAGCCGTTCTCGACGCCGACGCGCAGCGCCAATTGCAGCAGGCCCAACTGCAGCAGCGCTCCGCGTCCGGTCAGAAAGTAGAAGCGCGAGCCGGACACCTTCGCGCCGCGCTGCATGTCGACGAGGCCGAGGGCTTCGCCCAGCTCCAAGTGATCCTTGGGGTGATCGATCGCGACGGGGTCGCCGACGACGTCGAGGACGACGAAATCGTCCGCCCCGCCGGCCGGCACCCCATCCAGGACGACGTTGGAGATGGCCAGGTGCGCCGCGGTCAACGCCGCCTCCGCCTCAACCTGGGCCGCTTCGGCACGCTTGACCTGCTCGGCGAGCTCCTTGGCTCGCTGCAACCGGGCCGGGCGCTCCTCGGCCGAGGCTGCTCCGACGCTCTTGCTGGCGGCCTTCTGCTCGGCGCGCAGCGAATCGGCCGCTGCGATCGCCGCCCGGCGTGCGGCATCGGCTTCCTGCAGGGCGTCCACGAGTGCCGGGTCTTCACCGCGGCTGAGTTGGGAACGGCGTACGGCGTCGGGGTCTTCCCGGAGCAGCTTCAGGTCGATCACGGCCCTGAGACTACTTTCGCTGCCACCACCCGACTACGGAGCATCCCGCCCGGCCAATCCCATGAAACCGCGTCCACCACATCGGTCTCGCGGCTGTGTGCGGCTCCTGCCAGAATGGAGCGGATGCCGGAAGCCCCTCCGCCCGAAGCCCCCGAATCCGGCCCGTCGCCCGGACCGGACCGGCCGCGACCGCCGCGCACCGTGGGTGCGCAGGCCGCGCGGCGCGGGCTGCTGCTCACCGCTCTCGGTGGGCTGACGATCGCCGGGCTGGTCACCGCCATCCCGGTCGGCGGCAGTGGGCCGGGACGGCTGGCCGGGCACATCGCCGCGAACCCGGTTCCCGGCACCGGCACCAAGCACGACACCGCCTTGAGCCGCGCCGCCACCGGCGACTGCCTGATGTGGCCGGACCTCAACCCGGAGTCCGCGACCATCGTCAGGTGTGCCGACGATCACAAGTTCGAGGTCGCCGAGTCGGTCGACATGCGGACGTTCCCCGGCTCCGAATACGGGCCCAAGGCCGAGCCCCCGTCGCCGACCCGCGTGCAACAGATCACCCAGGAGCAGTGCGAGCCGGCGGTCCGCAACTACCTTGGATCCAGGTTCGACCCCGACAGCAGATTCACGGTGAGCCTGCTGTGGCCCGGCGACCGGGCCTGGCGTCAGTCCGGTGAGCGCCGCATGCTGTGCGGGCTGGAACTGCCGGGCATGAACAACCAGCAGCAGGTTTTCAAGGGCAAGGTCGCCGATATCGGCCAGTCCAAGGTGTGGCCGGCGGGCACGTGCCTGGGCATCGACGCGGCGACCAACCAGCCTACCGACGTCCCCGTCGACTGCGCGGCACCACACGCGATGGAGGTCACCGGCACGGTGAACGTGGGCGAGAAGTTCCCTGGGTCGTCCCTGCCTGCGGAACCCGACCAGGACGCTTTCATCAAGGACGCGTGCACCAAGATGACGGACGCCTACCTGGCCCCCACCAATCTGCGCACCACCACCCTGACGTTGATCTATCCGACCGTCTCCCTGCCCAGCTGGTCGGCGGGGAGCCGAGAGGTCGCGTGCAGCATCGGCGCGACGCTGGGCACCGGGGGCTGGGCCACCTTGGTCAACGGCGCCAAGGGCGGACTGCTCATCAACGGCCAACCGCCGGTGCCGCCGCCGGACATCCCCGAGGAACGGCTGATGCTGCCACCGATCCCCGTCCAGGCGCCCGCCAACCAACCCGGCGCGCCGACAGATCCGGTGCCTCCGAACAACCAGCACCTCCCGCGCCAACAGCCGGTCGCGACTCCGTCGCAGGCTCCAGCCGCACCGCCGGCCCCGCCACCACCGCAGGACGCCCAACCCCCGCCGGAAGGCTAGGCACGTGTCCGTGCAGATGGACCCGCAACGGTTCGACGAGCTGGTCTCCGCGGCGCTCGACTTGATCCCGCCCGAACTCGCCGCCGCGATGGACAACGTCGTCGTCCTGGTCGAAGACCGCCACCCCGACGATCCCGCACTGCTCGGCCTCTACGAGGGAGTGGCGCTGACCGAGCGGGACTCCGACTACGCCGGCTCGCTGCCGGACGCCATCACGATCTACCGGGAGCCGCTGCTGGACGCCTGCGCGTCCGACGACGATGTGGTCGAGGAGGTGGCCGTCACGGTCATCCACGAGATCGCGCATCATTTCGGCATCGACGACGACCGGCTCGAGGAACTGGGCTGGGCCTGAGGAGCGCCGTGGGTTGCCGACACCCGCGCCGTGCTGCCGGGCGCGGTGCCGGGAATTGTCGGCGTCGGCTGCTATGAACACCCTATGGACCACGAATGCTGCGACTGCCGGGCGGGCTTGGACCACTGTCACGGCACCCTCATCCACCACGTGCTGCACCGGTCGGAATGCACCGAACCGGACTGTCACGCGCCCGAGTTGTTGCCGCACACCTTCGTCATCGACTGCGACGCCGTCGGCTGCGGATGCACCGAACCGGTCGCGCTGGCCATCTGAGTCAACCCATCGGGTCAGTGCC
Organism: uncultured Mycobacterium sp.; assembly: GCA_964453085.1. Taxonomy (GTDB): domain Bacteria; phylum Actinomycetota; class Actinomycetes; order Mycobacteriales; family Mycobacteriaceae; genus Mycobacterium. The sequence continues at coordinate 1,922 of CAYVQQ010000050.1, read as the reverse complement.
CGAGCGCACCGCGTCGGCGACGGGGGTGGCCTCGGCTTCGAGGCAGAACGGCGGGGTCAGGGATGCCCACCGCACGCAACTCCACCGCCCGTCGGTGATCGGGGCCAGCACCACCGACTCGGCGTTGCCCAGTTGATTGCCCAGCGCGAAGTTTCCGTCCACCCCGGCCAGCACCGTGGCAACCAATCGGATCGCCGCACCGTGACTGACCACGATGATGTCGCCGCTCCACCGATGGTCGTCGAGGTAGCGCATCCGCAACTCGGTGAGCACCGGCACGTAGCGGTCCAGCACGTCGTTGGCCGTCTCGCCGCCGGGCAACCCGACGTCGAGTTCGCCGTGGTGCCACCGCTCGTAGATGGCGTTGAACTCCGCCACCGCCTCGTCATCGCTGCGGCCCTCGAGCTCACCGACCTGCACCTCGTGGATGCCGGCGATCTCGGTCACGTCCACGTCGAGCACGGCCCCGATCACCGCGGCGGTCTGCGACGCCCGTACCGCCACCGAGTGCGCGAGCAACGCCGGACGCCCCGATTCCCGGGCGAAGGCGTGGGCCTGGTCGCGTCCCAGCGGCGTCAACTCCGCCCCGGGCGGCCGGGTGTCCAGCCTGCGTTCGACGTTGCTGTACGACTGGCCGTGTCGCAGCAGCACCAAGCGCCCGCTCACGATGGCTTTCCCTCTCGCAGGCCCGCCAGCCAGCGTTTCGCCTCGTCGGCGGACGGTGGCGCCACCCCGGCGGCCGCGCCCGTCGGCCAGGAACCCAGATATCGCACATCGGCACAACGACGGTGCAGCGCCTTGAGTGCCTCGGCGACCGCGTCGTCGTCGATATGGCCGGCGCAGTCGACGAAGAACAGGTAGGTGCCCAGCCCGGTGCGGGTCGGCCGGGACTCGATGCGGGTGAGGTCGATGCCGCGGATGCCGAACTCGGCCAGCGCGGCCAGCAGTGCGCCCGGGGCGTTGTCGATGCGCAGCACCACCGAGGTGCGGTCCGCACCCGAGCGGCCCGGCGGCGGCCCGGGCCGGCCGGTCAGCACGAAGCGGGTGCGGGCGTTGGGCTCGTCGACGACGCAGCCGGCCAGAACACCCAGGCCCCAGTGAGCCGCGGCCAGGGGGGAGGTCACCGCGGCGTCCACCAAGCCGTCTGCCACCTGCCTCGCCGCGTCGGCGTTGGAGTAAGCGGGACGCAGCTCGGCGCCGGGCAGATGGGCGTCCAGCCAGCGCCGCACCTGGGCCGCGGCCACGGGAAAGGCCGCCAGCGTGCGCACGTCCGCGGCGCCGGGAAGCGTCTGCAGGCCCGCCCTGACGGCGATGCTGAACGCCACATCCAGGGTTGTCTCCGCGAACACCTGCAGCGGCGAACCGGTCGCCAGGTTGTCCAGTGTGGCCATCACCGATCCGTCGATCGAGTTCTCGATCGGCACGCAGGCGAACTCGGCGGCGCCGTCGCGGACGGCGTCCAGCGCGGCGGGCGTGCTGTCCATCGGGAGCCGCGTCACCCCGTCCGGCGGCTGCGCGGGGACCAGGCCGGCCGCCGTCATCTCCAACAGCGCGGCCTCGGTGAAGGTGCCCTCGGGGCCGAGGTATGCGATGCGGACCACACCGAAACCCTAACGGCATCCCGCCCGTCCGCCTTGCGACACCCCAACGGTAAGTTAGGTTAGGCGTACCTACATCGGTCAACGTTGCCGTTACCCGGGCCGACGACAGCCGAACGGATCCGCAGCGCCTGCGCCCGGGCCGGTCGTGTGCTTGCTTGCCCTGGAAGGGAGCCGCGCAGATGACGTCCCGGTCGCCACGCCCGTGCATCACCTGCTACCGGACGTGTCCTTTGCGGTGGCCGTTGCGGCCGGCCGCGACGGTGCTCCCGGCCGCGGCGTCTGCGGGGGCCCGGCGGTGCTGGAGTTCACCGACTTTGCGCC
>CAYVQQ010000049.1:0-14798 GCA_964453085.1 uncultured Mycobacterium sp. | reverse complement strand
CCGAAGGCCGGGCGCGGGTGCTGGCGATCACGGTGCGCCGCAACGGCACCCGGCTCGATGCGAGCATGCGGGTGCTGGTGACCCGGCCGATCCAGCCGCGCGTGGCCTGTCCTGATTCACAAGTCGGTGTTGGTGTCGGGGTGCGGCGTTTGGCGACCGTGGCGCAGCACCGGGAGTCCCGGCTGCATCGCCGGGTCAACGATGTCCGCGCCCATCATCTGCACGTCCTGACGACACGATTGGCCAAAACCCACGGCCGGATCGTTGGTGAAGGCTTGGACGCGGCCGGGATGCTGCGCCAGAAAGGCCTGCCCGGTGCGCGGGCGCGGCGGCGCGGTCTGTTCTGATGCCGCCCTCGGTACTCCGCGCCGGCACCTGGCCTACAAGACCAGGTGGTACGGGTCAGCGCTGGTGGTCGCTGACCGCTGGTTTGCGTCGTCGAAAACCTGCCACGTTTGCGGGCATGTACAAAACATCGGCTGGGCCGAACACTGGCACTGCGACGCATGCTCAACACCTCAACCAGCGTGACGATTGCGCTGCCATCAACCACGCACGCTACGAGGACACCTCTGGCGTCGTCGGCCCCGTTGGGGCCACCGTCAAGCGTGGAGCCGACCGTCAGACCGGGCCCCGCCCGGCAGGCGGCCGTGAAACGCGCAACGGAGGCAGCCGCAAGGCTGCCGAACAACCCCGAGACGGGGGTGCAAGTCACGTGACCACCAAAGATCACTCACCGTGCAACGGTTCCTCATCCCACACGCCCCGACGTTGCCCGGCTACATCACGGGCATGGAGCGGCCGCAAGCCCCTGAAGGCCATCGCAGCTCGGGATCTGCGCGGTTCCCGACGCTGCCATAGGTGAAAGCCTCGTGACGCCAAGGTGTTTCATTGCCACCATCGCGGTGCTGGCGATGTCGGTGGCGCTCTGCGGGTCAGTGCGCGGCCGGCCCGCACATCGTCACCCTGACGCACCGACGGCGCAGTGACGTACCTGGGCCGTCCCGATGCGATGGCCGAATGGGATGCCGACCCGCCGCCGTGCTGACCGTGTCGTGAACGGCGGGGGTCCTCACCCGCTGAAGCCGGGAGACGGAGCCCCGGGCCGGTCGGCGATTCGCACGTCACGTCCCGCGCCGGCGCCGACGGTAGCCGCCTCGCCGCGGGCAAGGGCGACCGTCGCGACCATCACCAGCACCGCGCCCGTGGCCAGCACCAACCACCCGGTGCGGTCGGCGTGCAGCCTCTCGTCGAGGACGGTGACGCCGAGCACCCCGCCCACCAACGGTTTCGCAGCGATGACCGTCGGGAACGACGCCGTCAGCGCACCGGCGCGATACGCCGACTGGTGAAAGATCATCCCGGCCACCCCGACGAACACCCACGCGTAGAGCTCCGGTGTCCACACCAGGTGGCCGGCGTCGTGCTCGATCACATCGACGACGCTCTTGGTCAGCACTGCGAACAGCCCCAGCAGCGAACCGGCCACCGCAGCCAGCAGCACCGCCGCGACCGGGCGGTCCGGCCAGGCCCGGGCCCCCAGCAGGCACAGGCCCAACACCGGACCCAGTACGGCGGCCACGATCAGCCAAGCATGCATCGACGCCCGCTGCTGGCCGGCCGCCGGGTGGCCGACCGCGACGATCAGGGCCAACGCCCCGGCCAGCAGCACCGCCCACATCCATTCCCGTGGGGTTATCCGATGATGCGAAAACCGCGCGTAGATGGGCAGGGCGAACAGCAGCGCCGTCACCTGCAGCGCCGTGACCAATACTACCGAGCCCCTGTCGAGGGCCGCCGCGATCAGGCAATAACTCGCGATGTCTCCCACACCGCCCAGCCACCAACGGCCGTCGCGCAGCAGCATGCCGAACAGTGTCAGATGGCCGACCGGTTTGTCGGTGACCTCCTGCGCGGAACGCTGGCGGACGACATTGCCGACCGCGGATGCCAGCGCGGCGCACAAAGCGAGCAGCGCCGTGATGTCGGTCTTGGACATGAGGTGGCCTCCTCGCCGCCCGTGCGGTACTCCCGTTACGCGTGGTTCGCCGCAGCAAACCGCCGCGCCGACACCGCCTCATTGACTTGCCTCCAATGTAGCCACGGACCCGAACCGCGGGGAAGGGTTGCCTCACAGCGGGAATTTCGTGTCCGTGAGCCGCTCGGATATCTCCCAGAGCGCGGCGGCCTTGGCCGCTCGCCTGGCCGTCCAGTTGCGCCAGGTCGGCTGGGCGCGGCCGTACAGGCCGAAACGCGGGCCGACGAAGGTGTCACCCGGCAGATCCTGCGACACCGCGTAGAGCGTTTGCCGGGCGCCGAAATCGGTGTCGGTGGAGACCATTCGGTCGGCGAACAACACCGCGGCGTCGCCCCACCTGCGACCGGAGTTGCCTTGCAGGTTCGTGTGCGACCAGTCGGGGTGGGCGGCCAACGCACGCACCGAGGACCCGGCGGCACCCAGCCGGCGCTGCAATTCGCTGGTGAACAGCAAGTTGGCGAGCTTGGACTGGCCGTACGCCAGCCACGCCGAATACGGCCGGGACCGCCAGTTCAGGTCGCGGATGCTGACGTAGCCGATGTGATGCAGCAGCGAGGACACCGTCACCACCCGGTCGGTGAGTTTGGGCAGCAGCAGGTTGGTGAGCGCGAAGTGCCCGAGATGATTGGTGCCGATCTGGCCCTCGAATCCGTCGGCCGTACGGGCGAATTCGGTGGCCATGATGCCGGCGTTGTTGACCAGGATGTCGACCGCGTCCACACCGTCGGCGAACTCCCGCACCGAGGCCAGATTCTGCAGGTCGAGTCGACGCACCTCGGCGTGCCCGGCTGCGGGGCAGTTCATTCGGCGTGCGGCGGCCTCCCCTTTCTCGGGGCTGCGCACTGCTACGATGACGTGGGCGCCCACCCTGACCAGTTCCCGGGCGGTCACCTCACCCAGACCGCTGTTGGCGCCGGTGACCACGACGGTGCGTCCGGCGAACGAAGGCAACTCCGCTGCAGTCCAATTCGGCATGACAAACACACTAGCCAGAAATCCCGGGCGGAAGACACCGGTGCCGAACACCCGATCGACGGCGCCGTCGCGGGTATCGTTCGGGGAAGCGCGGAGCCCGGCTGGGCCTCCGCAGTTTTCGAGGAGCACGACATTGGGACGCGCTGTAGCCGCCGGCACGACGGTGGGTTGCTAGATGTACCTGGGGATCATCGTCAACCCACATGCCCGCAAAAACCTTGCGGCACCCGGTGATCGCTGCGCCGACCTGCGTCGCATCGTGGGTCCGTGGGGGGAGGTCCACCAAACCGCGTCGGCCGAGGATCTGCGCACAACCATCGAAGAGCTCCATCCGCGGGTCACCCACCTCGTGGGCGACGGCGGCGACGGGGCGCTGCACTGGTTGATCAACGTCGTGCGGCAATGCGTCCCGGATCCCGAGCGCTGGCCGGCATTCGTCCCCACCAACGGCGGCAGTGTCAACGCCGTCGCACGCAAGGCGCACATACGCGGAGAGGCTGATGCGATCATCCGCGCACTGGCGGCGGCCGCGGCGGCGGATCAGCCTCCGCCCGAAATGCGGCTCGACACTCTGGAACTCGACGGCGAAACCAAGGACGGCGCTACGTTTCACCGCCTTTGCTTCGGGTTGGCCGCCGGCGGGGTCGGTAACCGGTTCTACGACAAGTACTACAGTTATCCCCAGCACGGCCGCGGCACCGTCGCCCTGGTCATCGGCCGCTCGCTGGTCGACTACGTCACCTCCAAAATCGTCCCGGGGTCGGTGCACCGGCCCAACTATGCCTCCCACCTGTTCGAACCCACCCGCGCCCGGGTGGTGATCGATGGCGAAGAGGTCCCGACGCGGTCGCACCGGTTGCTGCACGCGGGAGCGATCGATCTCCACATCGGTGGCGGACTCCGGCTTTTCCCCAAGGCGTCCGAACCCGGTGCGCTGCACTTTCAGGCCGGTGAGACCCGACCTTCGCGGATCATCGCCCAGCTGCCCGCCGCGTTGACCAACGGCACGATCCGCGGTGTCCTGGTCCGCGACGTCAACGGCCGGGAGATGGTCATCGAGGCCGAGGACGAGCCGCTGTCGCCGATCATCGACGGCGAGCGTGTCGACGGTCTCGTCAAGCTGGTGGTGCACGGTGGCCCGCGGATCCGCCTCGCCCGGGTGTGCGCGGTCGCGGGCACGCGGCACCGGCGGTCAGTAGATCAGTTTCAGTAGATACGGGGCCTGCGCCCCGCCATTTGCTAGTACGGCGCGCTGGGCGGATCTGTCGCGAGTGGTTCGGGCACGGGTCGGGCGTATTTCATACAATACGGAGCCCCATAAATTTGTAGATCAGTATGTCCGTATGTGCACGGCCACCGCAGCGTTTATGCAGTACACCACGGTACTGAGCTACTGACCCACGTAATTTCGCATTTTAATCGGAACGCTTCGCGGTGAACGAGGTGGCGGACTAATAGCATCCTGTGAAGTGAATGTGTACTCCCGGATAATGCGGTTATAAACTTTGCTTGACATCGATATTCGGCGCTAGATTGGGGTACCAGCGATTCATCAACCCTACTGTCGATTTCGGTGAAGACCGACCAACCCGGAAGGGGGTGGCTCCCACGATGGAGACCCTTATCGATTACCTGGCGATGTGGGAAGCCCGGAAGCCCGATCACACCCTTTTCCGATTCGTCGACGCCGAAGGCCGGGAACTCGAGCGCTACACCTACCAGGGTTTCGCCGAGCGGACCCGCGAGTTGGCCGCCTATCTGGCGACAGAGGCCGGGCTCCGGGCGGGAGACCGGGCGGTGCTGGTCTACCCACCGGGGCTGGAGATGGTGGCGGCCTTCTACGCTTGCGCGCGGATCGGGGTCATCGCGGTGCCCGTCAGCCCACCCCTGCCGTTGGCGTTCGAAGCGGGGCTGGCCAAGCTCAGCTTCATCGCACGGGACTGCCAGGCCAGGGCGGTGCTGTCGACCAAGCAGTTGGAGTACGACTACCGCACGATGCTCGATCACCGGGACGGCGGGCTCCCCTGGCCGGGCAGCGAGGGGCTGCCCGCGCTGCCGTGGTTCGCAACGGACGGTGCACAGGCCTTCGGCGGTGCGCCTGTACCGGACGCGCCCGGACGGGTGCTCTTCCTGCAGTACACCTCCGGCTCCACCAGCGACCCCAAGGGCGTGATCGTGAGCCACGCCAACGTGATCGCCAATGCGTCGGCCTTCGCCGGTGACGAGGTGACGGTGGTCAGCTGGCTCCCGCAGCACCACGACATGGGGTTGATCTCCGCCTACCTGTTCGTGATGCTGCTCGGCGGGACCACGCACGCGATGTCGCCGGTCGACTTCCTCGTGCGCCCGTCGGCCTGGCTCCGGCTGATCAGCCAGGTGCGCGCCACCCACTCGCCGGCGCCGAACTTCGCCCTCGAGTACTGCCTGCGCGAGGACAAACTCCCCACCGCAGAGCTGGACGGGGTCGACCTCAGCAGCCTGGACAGCTTGGTCATCGGCGCGGAGCCGTTGCGCGCCAAGACCTTTGCCCGCTTCCGGGAACGCTTCGCCCCGTACGGCCTGCGGCCCGACGCGCTGACCGGGGCGTACGGGATGGCCGAGAACACCCTGATCGTGTCGATCCGGGGCCGCCAGACCCTGACGGTGAACAAGCGGGGGCTGGAGCAGCACCTGGCTCGGGTCGAAAAGGCCTTGCCGGAGAACAACAACCAGGTACCGGTGGTGAGCTGCGGCAAACCCGCCGCCGGGAACGTGGTACGCATCGTCGATCCCGAGACCGGTCGGGCGCGGGGCGAGGGACACGTCGGCGAGATCTGGGTGGACGGGCCGTCCAAGGGAAGCGGCTACTGGCGGCGTCCCGACCTCTCCGCGGAATCCTTCGGGGCGCGGATCGCCGGCGACGCGGGGCGCACCTATCTGCGGACCGGCGACCTCGGCTTCCTCTACGAGGGCGAACTTTTCGTCTGCGGCCGCCGCAAGGACCTGATCATCGTCCGCGGTGCAAACCGCTACCCGTCGGACATCGAGGCCATCGTGGAGCGGTCGGCCCGACAGATTCGCAACGGCTGCGTCGCCGCCTTCTCCGTCGAGCGGGACGACGCCGAGGCACTGGTGGTGGTCGCCGAGGTGCGTGACGAACACGACCTGCCGGACGGGCAGATGCTGGCACGAGCCATCCGCAGGCACTGCCACATCGATCCGCACACGATCGTCTTCGCACCGCCACGCAGCATCGCCAAGACCACATCCGGGAAGATCCGGCGGGCACACACCCGCCAGCTGTGGCTCGACGGGGCCCTGCCCGCGGTGGCGAGCTACACCCATCGCCAGGCCCGCGACGGACTGGAGACCGACGCCGGTCCGCTGGACCGCTTCCGCGACCTGATCGAGAGTTACGACCTCACCGGGCAGGAGGACTGCTCCTTTGCCGACCTCGGCATCGACTCGCTGGCGTTGGCCGAACTGCGTGGAGACCTGCGGGCCCTGCTGGAGGAGCACGGTGCCGGGGAACTGGCCGACGAGGTCAACACGCGGCTGCTCCAACGGCTGACGGTCGCCGAATTTTTTGGGCTGGTACGGCAATTCGGCGATGGATCGGCCCAGGCCCGAGATGCACTGCAGCGGGTCCTGGCGCAGATCTCCGAGGAGTACGAGGCCTACGAGATCAGCAGGATGCGCGCCGACGCGAAGCTGCCGCTGCCGGCGCTCCCCCCGGTGCGAGCGGGCGATACGACCGACGTCCTGCTGACCGGGGCGACCGGGTTCCTCGGGCCGTTCCTGTTGAGCAGCCTGCTCGAACGCAGCCCCCACACCATCCACGCGCTGGTCCGCGCGACGGATGCGGAACACGGCCTGGACCGGATCGTGGCGTCGCTGCGCCGCGCCCGGTTGTGGTCCCCGGCACTGGAAGCCGAGGTCAGGGCCCGGGTCCGGGTGGTCTGCGGGGACCTGTCCGAGCCCCAACTTGGGCTTGGCGAAGCGGGATTCCGGCGGCTGGCGGAAACGGTCCACGCCATCGTCCACAACGGCGCTCTGGTCAACTATGTCCGGACCTACGACGCCCTGCGGCCGGCCAACGTGGCCGGGACGTGGGAGCTGTTGCGGCTAGCTATGACGGTGCACCGCAAGGCATTCCACCTGGTGTCGAGCACGTTCATCTACGGCTGGAGCACCCTGCCGGTGGTCGGGGAATGGGACGCCAACGATGAGATGAGTGGCCTGGACTTCGGCTACTCCCAAACCAAGTGGGTCGCAGAGCAACTGGCGCTGGCGGCGCGGCGGCGAGGCCTCGACGTACGCATCTACCGCCCATCCCTGATCTCACCGACCCACGCGGGATTCGGGAGCCAGGAGGACATCCTGGTGCGCCTCACGGCGTTCATGATCGAGCACGGCGTGGCCGTGAGCGCCTTCAATCAGATCAGTCTCCTGCCGGCCGACCTGATCGCGGACCACATCGTCGAACTGATGAGCGTCCCGGCCGAGGCGGGCACCGTGTTCAACATGACCGCGGACAACTATTACAACCTCATGGACGTCACACGGATCCTGTCCGAACGGCACGGGTACCGCTTCGACTACCATGACATCCCGTCGTTCGCCGAGCAGCTGAACCGCAGGTGCGGGCGGCACGACCCGCTGTATCCGCTGGTCGACTTCCTCATCCGCTCGTCCGGCAAGATCGCGGCGATGCGCGACAAGCGCTACGACAACACCCGCTACCGGCAGGCGCGTGACCGGGCCGGCTTCCGCCTGCGCGAACCGGCGCTGACGGACACGGTCGACGACCTCGTGCGGTTCCTGCGCAGCGAGGGCCTGATCGGGATGGATGAGGCCGAGAAGCGACGGATCGCCTGACAGATTCCGGGAGTTCACGATGTTCACAGTCGATGACCAGGCGATGGGTCCCCGCGGGACCCCGTTCGATCACGAGCGCCTCGTCCTGCAGGCACGCGACGTCGAATTCGACTGGGCGGCACTACCTTTCTACTACGTGCCCGGCGAACCCTTTGCCACCCACTTCTGCAACGTCCTGCACCTGTTGCTGCCGGCGGGCGAAGCGTTCATCATCGAAGTGTTCAAGGACGCGTTGCCGCTGATCCGGGACGCCCAGTTGCGGCGCGACGTTCAGGGGTTCGTCAGCCAGGAGGCCATGCACTCCCAGGCGCACTCGGGTGTGCTCGGGCACTTCGCCGCCAACGGCGTCGACGTGGAGCCGTTCACGAACCAGATGGCCTGGCTGTTCCATAGACTGATCGGCGACCGGCCGGGGTGGAGCCCGCGGCGGCGGCGCAGTTGGCTGGTCGAGCGGGTGTCGATGGTGGCCGCCATCGAGCACTACACCGCCATCCTGGGCGAGTGGATCCTCGACACCCCACAACACGACGCCCTGGGCACCGACCCGGTGATGCTGGACCTGCTGCGCTGGCACGGCGCGGAAGAAACCGAACACAAGGCGGTGGCCTTCGACACCATGAAGCATCTGCGCGCCGGGTATTGGCGTCAGGTGCGAACCCAGTTGCTGGTGACCCCGACGCTGCTGTGGTTGTTCATCCGCGGCGTGCGGTTCATGTACTCGGTCGACCCGCACCTGCCGCCGGGGACCAAGCCGCGCTGGCGCGACTACTTCGACGCCTCGCGCCGCGGGCTGGTGCCCGGGCCGTTCCAGTTCCTGCGGGTCATCCTCGCCTACTACAAGCCGAGCTTCCACCCGTCGCAACTGGGTGGCGTCGACCGCGCAGTCGACTACCTGGCCCGATCACCCGCGGCGCGCGCGGCGCACTGACTTTCCGGAGGACTGATGGCTCCCCTCACCGCGGCGGCGTCAGACGGCGTAGCGCTGGCTGTCCACGCCTACACCGAAATCGACCCCCGCCGCCCGACCATCCTGGCGATCCACGGTTATCCGGACAACCACCACGCGTGGGACGGGGTCGCTGAACACCTCGGGCAGCGCTACAACGTGGCGGCCTACGACGTGCGCGGGTCCGGGGAATCGGGCCGGCCGGCTGGCAGATCGGGATACGCTCTACCGCAGCTAGTGTCGGATATCGGCGCGGTGATCGACGGTCTGGGTCTCGGCGAGGTGCACCTGCTGGCCCACGACTGGGGCTCCGTCCAGGCCTGGGCCGCGATTACCGACGAGGCGGTGAGGGGCAAGGTCGCCTCGTTGACCTCGATCTCCGGGCCGCACCTGAGCTACGCGGGCAGGTTTCTGCGGTCGGCGCGCACGCCCCGCGCGGTCGCCGACATCGTCAAACAGCTTCTGGCGTCCAGCTACATCTGGTTCTTCCTGTGCCCGGCGGTCCCGGAATTGGCGATCCGGACTCGCGCAACCGTGAAAGCCTTCGACGCCGTCGAGCGGATCGGTCGTCCGCACACCGCGGCCCGCCACGTGCCGTACCGGTCGATCGGCGACTACCTCAACGGGCTCAACCTGTACCGGGCCAACCTGCCCGCGCCGGTCCTGGCGCCGCCGAGGCAGCTGCCGCAGACGGGCGTCCCGGTGCAGGTGCTGGTGGCGCGTCAGGATTACTTCGTGTCGCCGGCCCTACAACGTTTCACCGCCTCGATCCCGGCCGAGAGCAGAGTCGTCCCGATCGAGGGCGGCCATTGGGCGATTACTTCACACCCCGACGTCGTCGCGCGACTGACCGCCGAGTGGGTCGACCGGGTCGCCGCGCGCACCAACGGACAGGCGACCGGAATGGGAGAGTCGTGATGACACAGACGCTGTGGAACAGCAGGCCCGCGGACCTCTACGGCCGGCGCAGGCGCGATCGCATGTACACCGCCCTGTGGGGTTTGGGCGTGCTGTTCGGTGGCTTGGCGTCGGCGTCGCGGTGGACGCCGGCGCGGGTCGCGCCGGTGCAACGGACCACCGCCGCGGTGGTCACCAAACGCGAAATGCTCGCACCCGACGTGGTCGCCCTGACACTCGCCGACGCGGACGGTGGACTGCTGCCGTTCTGGACCCCCGGCGCGCACATCGACGTGCGGCTGCCGTCGGGACGCCGCCGGCAGTATTCGCTGTGCGGTCCGCCGGGGCGGCGCTCCGACTACCGCATCGCCGTGCGCCGCATCGCCGATGGCGGCGGCGGTTCGATCGAGATGCACGACGCATTCGGCGTCGGCGACACCGTGGCCTTCGACGGTCCCCGCAACTCCTTCCATCTGGTCACCGACGAGCGCGACGTGCTGTTCGTGATGGGCGGCATCGGCGTGACCCCCATCCTGCCCATGATGCGGGCGGCGCAGCAGCGCGGCATCGACTGGCGCGCCGTCTACGCCGGGCGCTGCCGAGACCACATGCCGCTGCTGGACGAGGTGGTGGCGGTGGATCCCGGGCGGGTCAGTGTGTGGGCCGACGACGAGCGCGGCCGAATCCCCACGGCGTCGGACCTGCTCGACGGTGCCGGGCCGGCGACGGCGGTCTACGTGTGCGGGCCGACTCCTCTGCTGGAGGCGGTGCGTGCCGAGCGCGATCAACACGCCGACGCGCCCCTGCACTACGAACGGTTCGGTGCCCCACCTGTTGTCGACGGCGCACCGTTCGAACTCGAGCTCGCGCGCTCGCGTCGGGTGCTGGCCGTGCCGGCGGACCGTTCGGCGCTGGCGGTCATGCTCGACGGCGACCCAGCCACCACGTACTCCTGCCGGCAGGGGTTCTGCGGAACCTGCAAGGTCAAGGTGCTGGCCGGGGAGGTCGATCGGCGGGGCCGCGCCGCTGAGGGTGAGGACGAGATGCTGGTCTGCGTGTCGCGCGCCAAGGGCGACCGCGTGGTGATCGACGCCTGACCGCGGTCCGTGCCCGCCTCGCCCCGATCGCGGTCTCGGGAACGGCGTCTGGTAGTCGCCGAGGAACTGGTGATGCGCCCTCAGAACACCGGTCGCCCGCCGCCGCGCGGATCGTCCCGGGAAGCGCTGGCGACGCCTTCGCCACATGCGCTATTATCTGCGCATGCATGCAAATAATGGTTCGCGGCCGGCGCTGGACGAGGATCAGGTGGGGCTGATCGTCGAGGTGTTTCGGATGCTGGCCGACGCCACCCGCATCCGACTGTTGTGGTCGTTGATCGATGCTGAGTTGTCGGTCACCGACCTGGCCGAACGGGTGGGCAAACCCGCGCCAGCGGTGTCTCAGCACCTGGCCAAGCTCCGGATGGCCCGGCTGGTGCGCACCCGCCGGGCGGGCACCACGATCTTCTACAGCCTGGAGAACGACCACGTGAGCCGGCTGGTGGTCGACGCGGTGTTCAACGCCGAACACGCCGGTCCCGGCGTTCCCTTCCACCACCGTGACCAACCCATCGTCCGCGACATCGCGGCCGATCCTCCGTCGCGAAAGGCGCAGCCAAGATGAGCGTCCACCACCACGGCGCGGTCGACGCGGACCACGATCATCCCCACGACCACGGTCATTCCCATCCGAAGGGACTTCGGGGTGTGATCAAGGAGATCTTCGCCCCGCATTCCCACGACGCCGCCGACAGCCTGGACGGTGCACTGGAATCCAGCGCGGCCGGAATCCGCGCGGTCAAGAACAGTCTGCTGGTGCTCGCGATCACCGCCGTGGTCCAGATCATCATCGTCGTCATCTCCGGGTCGATCGCCCTGGCGGCCGACACGATCCACAACTTCTCCGACGCGCTGACCGCCGTCCCGCTGTGGATAGCCTTCGCCCTGGGCACCAAGGCCGCCACCCGCCGCTACACCTACGGATTCGGCCGGGCTGAGGACCTGGCCGGCCTCTTCGTGGTCGCGACGATCACGCTGTCGGCGATCGTCGCGGGCTATGAAGCCGTCATGCGGCTTGTCCATCCCCAGCCGATCGAGAACATCGGATGGGTTGCGCTGGCCGGGCTGGTCGGGTTCATCGGCAACGAATGGGTCGCCCTCTACCGCATCCGGGTCGGCCGGCGCATCGGGTCGGCCGCCCTGGTCGCCGACGGGCTCCACGCCCGCACCGACGGATTCACCTCGCTGGCGGTGCTTTTCGCCGCGGGCGGTGTCGCCCTCGGCTTCCCATTGGCCGACCCGATCATCGGCCTGGTGATCACCGTGGCCATTCTGGCGGTGCTCCGCACCGCCGTACGCGACGTATTTCGCCGTCTCCTCGACGGCGTCGATCCCGAACTCATCGACACCGCCCACACCGCCCTGGCCGCCCAGCCCGGGGTCCGCTCGGTGCGCAGCGTGCGGATGCGCTGGATCGGGCACCGGCTCCACGCCGACGCCGAACTCGACATCGACCCCACCCTGAGCCTGGCCGAGGCGCATCGCGTCGCGCACGACGCCGAGCACGACCTTATGCACGCGGTTCCCAAGCTGACCACCACGATGATCCACGCCTATCCAGCCCGTGATGCCAATCCCGCGGAAGCACACCGCCATGACGCCGAACGGCACGACCCACGCCCACGCCATCAGCCGCACTGAGCACCCGACGACTCGGGCCCTCGCGGCGGCGGTGTGGGTGAAGAATATCGAATCCCGATCTGAGCCTTGCGAAGGCCGCTTCTACCGTTGACCTATGGCTTGGGGCGTGCACGACTTCGTACTGGATGGGCCAGACACCGAGAATTGGTTCTCTGAGATAGACACGGCGGTGTCGACACCCGCTAGTGTTCAACACCGCGTTGCGGCACTGCTCGTTGAAGTGGTCCGGTCGCGCGCGGACCGGGCCGAGATCCTCACCGAAATTCCGCACGTATCACCTGGGATGATCAGCCTGCCGGTCCCACGCACGCGGATCTACGTTCACGTGCGTCAGCTTGGCGAACCTGCGGTCGCAGCATTTGTGGCTGTGACGGCTCACCTACTGGTCGACTCGCCGACGGCGACAATCAGCCCCGGGCTCGCCGCAGCCCTTTGGGGCAACGACGGGCGGCTGACACAGGATGAACTAGAAGTGTTCAAGGTTGTTTTTCGACTGGCAAACGACACATCTGAGCAGGTGAAGGGATGGGTTGCCCAGGAGGACATCGTCAACGTGTTGTCTCCAAATCACCCGCGCGGGATCGACGCGACACTTGCCTCCCTGAAGAGCCGCGGCCTCGTGGAGCAACGTGGCGCCCTGTGGCGTGAAATACGTTGAGATACAAAGCTGTGTAGTTTGGTCGATCTGAATCGCCGTGGTTCTGCCGAAGACTCGAGCTCTTGAATTCCGATCAATGGTTGGTCGGTTCGTTGTACGTTCGTAGAACACGGCTTCGAACTCCGCCGGCCGAACGTCGTTCAGGTAGCCGTGGAGGCGGCAGCTGGTGTTGTGCCGGTAGACCCGGGTGGCCAACTCGACGTCCTCGACGATCCTCCACGGCCCGCTGCGGGTGGGCCGTAGATCAACTCGGCCTTGTAGTGGCCGTGGATCGTCTCGGCGAGAGCGTTGTCGAAACGGTCACCGATCGTGCAGATGGACGGGACTGAGTAATTGTCAAGACCCGTGGGTCGGTGAGTTTCAGGCGACCTTTCGGTTGATTCGCTTGGCTCGGGTGGGGTGATGTCGACGGGGCGTTCGAGCAGTTTGCCTTTGCAGAAGATAGCGCCGCGCGCACGAGGGCGACCAGGTGTGGTGCATTCCGCCCCCAGCGGGCCTGTGCGGCGTCGATCATCTTGTAGTCCATCGCCATTGCTGCGGCACGTGATCCTGGCCCGATGGCGGGCGACACCTTCGTCCTCAAACATACTGTCGCAAAAGTACTTTCGATGGGATTCGTGATGCGCAGGTGCACCCAGTGCTCGGCTGGATACTTGTGGAACTCCAGCAGCACGTCAGCGTCGTCGACGATCGATCGCCTTGGGGTACTTCCCACCGTAGTCGACCTCGAATGCCTTGATCGCGACCTGGGCCTTGTCGACATCCTCGGCGTTGACGATCTCCCGAATCGCCGCGATCGCCCCCGGATGCGCCGCTTTCGGCAGTGCGGCAAGAACATTGGCCTGCTTGTGAAACGAGCACCGTTACGTCTTGCTTCCAGGCCAGCGTCTCACCGCGGTCCAGACCGGTGGCTCACGGCAGTGCTATCCGGAGCGCTTTACTGATTTCCTGCATTGTCGCCGAAGAGAGTGCGCCGAGTGATTCGGAGAGTTCATCGTGGTAGAGCTGCACGATGTCGTCGACAAGAACGAACCCGATGAGAGGATCGGCGGCGGTCAAGGGAACGACGGTTGGTACGTGCGCGTGCTTGGTCGTCGTCGTGATGCGCGCCGCCAACACTGTGTCGAGGTTCCTGTTTCGGGCGTTGTTGCTAAGGATCACCCAGGGCTTCGAGCCGTGGCCGAGGTCCACTCGGTATGCCTGGCTCCGCATCCCACGATTCACCGACCGGCCGCGCTGCGACGCGCGTACCGATCCCGCGCGGCCCGCCGCTCGGTGCGGGCGGGTTCGCTGTTGAATTCCGAGGCCAGCTGCGCGTATCCGACGTCGAGGACGCGCTCACGCAGCGTCTCGGCCCCGGCCTGCAACAATGCGCGGAGTGCGCCGGCTTCCGATTTGATGTCACTTTCGCCTCGTTGGCTCGCCCACTGGCGCAGAACCTCGAACGAGGCGGACCCTTCGCTCAGGAATGGCGCGATGGCCTCTTCATCGGAGTCTTTGAGGATCAGGCTGACTCTCTTGCTCATGACACATATCATACACTCGGTATGAGTGTATAAATAAGCGCAAAAAATAGCGCTAAAATCGATGCATATGGTGGCGCTTTCGAGCAACTGCACCCGCCAGCCACCTCCTAGCTAGGAGCGTGGGTCAGTAACGGTTCACTGGGGTCAGGTTTTCATTTTGGGC
>CAYVQQ010000048.1:0-15014 GCA_964453085.1 uncultured Mycobacterium sp. | reverse complement strand
GGACCCGGGCCACGCAGCCCCGAGGCCGTCGAAGGCTGGGACCAGGTCCACACCCGCGCCTGAGCGAACCGACCGCGCACGCGCGGGCAAGCCGGGCCACCCGCCGAGCCGACAGCGTCGGGATCACGGGCCCGTGCGGGAACCGGCGGACCGGAGCCGTGGTCGGGCCTCCCTCCTCGCCCGACCCACTCCTCGGTCATAGGGTGTTTCCGGTATGTCGGGTCATGCATCTTCTCCGGCGTGGACCACCGCCGCGGCGGGGACAGACCGCCGCTTCTGGGCGCCGGAGCGGTCACTACGCTGATGAGCATGGCTGACCAGCTCGTGATCCCCGCTGACCTGAAACCGCGCGACGGCCGCTTCGGGTGCGGTCCGTCCAAGGTCCGACCCGAACAGCTGAACACGTTGAGCACCACCGCGGCCGGCCTGTTCGGCACGTCACACCGGCAGGCACCCGTCAAGAATCTGGTGGGCCGGGTGCGGTCGGGAGTGGCCGAGCTGTTCTCGCTGCCCGACGGCTACGAGGTCATCCTGGGCAACGGGGGCGCGACGGCGTTCTGGGATGCCGCGGCCTTCGGGTTGATCGACAAGCGCTCGCTGCACCTGACGTACGGCGAGTTCAGTTCGAAGTTCGCCTCCACCGTCACCAAGAACCCGTTCGTCGGTGATCCCCTCGTCATCAAAGCGGATCCGGGCAGCGCCCCCGAGCCGCAGTCCGACCCGTCCGTGGACGTGATCGCCTGGGCGCACAACGAGACGTCGACGGGGGTCGCCGTGCCGGTCCGCCGCCCGCACGGTTCCGGTGCGGCACTGGTCGCCATCGACGCCACCTCCGGGGCGGGGGGCCTCCCGGTCGACATCACCGAGACCGACGTCTACTACTTTTCGCCCCAGAAGAACTTCGCCAGCGACGGCGGTCTGTGGCTTGCCGTCATGAGCCCCGCCGCGCTGGCCCGCGTCGAGTCCATCGCCGGCTCGGGGCGCTGGGCACCGGACTTTTTGTCGTTGCCGACCGCGGTCGACAACAGCCTGAAGAACCAGACCTACAACACGCCGGCGATCGGGACGCTGGTGCTGATGGCCGAGCAACTCGACTGGATGCTGGGCAACGGCGGACTGGACTGGGCCGTGAAGCGTACGGCCGACTCGTCGCGACGGCTGTACTCGTGGGCCGAGGAACGGCCCTACACCACGCCGTTCGTCGCCGACCCCGCTCTGCGTTCGCAGGTGGTGGGCACGATCGACTTCGCCGACGAGGTCGACGCCGCGGCCGTCGCGAAGATTCTGCGGGCCAACGGTATCGTCGACACCGAGCCGTACCGCAAACTCGGCCGCAACCAGCTGCGCATCGCGATGTTCCCCGCGGTCGACCCCGACGACGTCAGTGCCCTCACCCAGTGCGTGGACTGGGTGGTCGAACGGCTTTAACTGCGGCGTCGCCGGCTCGCATCCACCCAGCGTGTCGAGCACGGTTGTGGGCATCGGCTGGACTAGAGTGCGCACGTGACGGGTTTCGCTGCCGACGCACCTGAACGCTGCGAGGAGAAGCCATGCGGGAACTCAAGTTGGTTGGGCTCGACGCCAGCGGCGAATACCTCGTCTGCGACGGCGGTGATCCCGCTGACCAGTTCAAACTGTCGGTCGACGACCGGTTGCGGGCCCTCCTGCGCGATAGCCCCGCAGCGTCGAAGCAACCGCAGCCCGGCATCGAGATCACGAACATGCTGAGTCCCCGAGAAATCCAGTCAAAAATCCGCGCCGGCGCATCCGTCGAGCAGGTGGCGGCGGCCTCGGGCTCCGACATCGCCCGGGTCCGCCGGTTCGCCCACCCGGTGCTGTTGGAACGTTCCCGCGCGGCGGAGCTGGCGACGGCCGCACATCCGGTGCTGGCCGACGGCCCGTCGGTGCTCACACTGCTGGAAACCGTGAGCACCGCCCCGTTGACGCGCGGCCTGGCCCCGGACGAGGTCGCCTGGGACGCCTGGCGCAACGAAGACAACCGTTGGACGGTGCAGCTGGCGTGGAAGGTGGGCCGCTCCGATAATGTCGCCCACTTCTGCTTCATACCCGGCGCCCACGGCGGCACGGTCACCGCGGTCGACGACGCGGCCAGCCAGCTGATCGACCCGAACTTCGAACGCCCGGTGCGCCCGCTGGCGCGGGTGGCCCATCTCGACTTCGAGAAGGCCCCCCAACCGGAGGCCGCCGCGCCCGCGGCCACTCCGCCGCCCGAGCAAGTACGGCGGGGCAAGGCGGGCAGGCCGGCCGTCCCGGCCTGGGAAGACGTGCTGCTCGGGGTGCGCTCAAGCGGGCAACGCTAGCCGGTCCGCACCACCGTCAACGCCAGCAGCACCAGCCACCCACCGAGAACACCTGTTCCCGCGCCCAGCACCAGCCAGCGCAGCACCGGCGTCCGCCGCCACCCCCACAACGTGGGCGCAAGTCCACCCGCCGCCACCGCATTGAGGCCGACCGCCAACAGCGGGTGCACCCGGACCAATCCCAGGCTGAGTACCGTGATCGTGGCACCGGTCACCACGGCGACGAACCCGGCAACCGCCAATCCCGTGGCCCACGGCGTCGACTCGTTCATTGGTAGTCGGGGGCACGGTGCTCGGTGAGCCCGTTGCCCCTGCCCCCCTTTCCATCCAATCCGTACGTGCCAACCAACCCGTGCGTGTGGTGGTCCAGCACACGGCTTACCGACATCTTCTGGACATGCTCACGCCGGCACTCGGGTGACAGGCGGTGCGGCGAAGCCGGCGCAAACGGTGATCACCCGGGCGGGGCCGGCCGCGGCCGGGCAAGCGATCGGCGTCAAACTCGAAGCCAACAGAGATGACCCGCGAAGCAGAATATCCGGTGCCCGGTCTCCTCGACGGGTCAGGCCGGTACCGGGATGAACCCGGCGCCCGGGCCGCCGTTGGCGTTCACATCGTCGAGGATGGCGCTGAAGAGCACCGCGCTGATAGTCGCGTTTCCTCTCGGGGGGAGGATGGCGCCGCCCCGAAAGGGAACAAAGCCCCTGAATGCCTCCCAACAGATTGCCAATCCGGCGAAGTTGGCGATCGGAGTCACCGCGGCCGCGTCGAGATCACCGCGTAGTCCGGGTCCCCCGTCGGCGGCAACCACGCTGCCGACCACTGCATTGCTTCCCTCGGGGACAACTTGCGCGCCGGAACCGGCGCAACGTGCGGCGGTGAATCCAATCAACGCACCGCTGCTGTCGTGGTCGATGGTGGTCGGCGTGCAATAGTTCCCGTCGACCACAATGCCGGCCCCACCGCCGAGTGGGACGGCCGCCGAGGCTATGGGAGCGAACAGCACCGACATCAGGACGTAAGCACGCTCACCTCTCCCCCTTAAGTGCCGCACCCACCATCGAGCGGAGAGCGCACTGTGAGGAAGGTGGCCCTTCCCTAGTCGACGGTTTCTGGTGGTGCTACCCATTCCGTGGGCTGACCGGTGATCGTCGCTATCCGATCGAAGTCCCGGTCGCAGTGCAGCACCGCCAGCTGGGCACGTTCGGCGGTTGCGGCGACGAGCAGATCGCCGAGCTTCACCGCGCCGTGAAGACCTTCCACAGCGAGCGCCCCTTGCACCTCGAATGCGCGGTCCATCACGTCCTGATCGATCCTCGCCCGGGGCCAGGGCGACCGAGCGTGCCGGTACGCCCGCTAGCCCGATCCAGCTTCTGGGACGGCGGACCACGAACGCGACCGAGTTCGCTCGTAGAAGGCCACGGCGGCCGCAGTCGCCACGTTGAGCGAGTCGGTGCCCCGCGACATGGGGATGCGCACCCGCATGTCGCTCAACCGCAGGGTGGCCGCCGTCAGTCCCGGACCCTCCGCACCCACGACGACGGCGACCCGCTCGTCGCGCACCGCCGCCATCGCCTCCGGCAGTGCATGGGCGTCGCTGCGCGGGGTCATCGCGAGCAGCCGAAAACCGCGTTCTCGCAACGTCATCAGGTCGCCGGGCCAGTTGTCGGCCCGCGCATAGGGCACCAGCAGGGCATGGCCCATGGACACCCGGACGGCGCGACGGTACAGCGGATCGGCACAGCCGCTGCCGAATACCACCGCGTCCACGCCCAGCCCGGCCGCGTTGCGGAAAATCGAGCCCAGGTTCTCGTGGTCGTTGACACCCTCGAGCACGACCAGAGTGTGGGCGCCCTCGGCTACCTGCCCCAGCCCGAATTCCGGCGCCCTCCGCGCGGCGGCCAGCACCCCCCGGTTGAGATGAAACCCCACCACTCGCGCCATGACGTCAGCGGAGGTCCGATAACGCGGCGCCGCCACGCCGACCAGGTCGCCCTCGAGTTCGGCCAGCCTCCGGTCGGTGCCCAGCAGGGCGTGCGGGGTGAACCGGGACGCGAGCATGCGCTGGATGACCAGGACACCCTCGGCGATCACCAGCCCTTTGCCGCCGGGCAGGTCGGGACGGCGATCGACGCTGTTGAGGTCGCGGAAGTCGTCGAGGCGGGGGTCGTCTGGATCGTCGACGTCGTGCACGCCCGGGCCGTCGTGACCGTCGTTCACGGGCCTTCGTCGACGAGGGCCAGCATCAGATCCGCAGCGTTGCGCAGAGTCTCAAGTTGCCGGCCGTCGAGGGTGGCGAGTCGCTTGGCCAGCCACTCCTGCCTGGCACGGCGCGTCGCCTTGACCAACTCGGCACCGGCCTCCGACGCCGAGATCAGCACCTGGCGGCCGTCGACCGGATGCGGGACACGGTCCACCAACCCCATGTCGGCCAGCGAGGCGATCACCCGGGTCATCGATGGCGGCCGGACCCCTTCGCGCAGTGCCAACGTCCCCGGAGTCGTCGCGCCCTCGTTGACCAGCGTCGCCAACGCCGACAACTGGGACAGCGACACCGGCGAAGAGACGTTGCGGAACCGCAGCTGGCGGGCCAGCCGCATCACGGCCAGCGACAAGTCGCTGGCCAGCCGCGCATCGCTCTCGGGCATGGCGCGAGGTTACACGCAACCGGACAACGGCGGGATGCCGACCGGCTAAGGACCGCTCGAGCCGCGGCAAACTCGGCCCTTCGCCGATGGCCCAGCCACGCCACCTGACGGTCCGTCTCGGGCCGGACAGGGTTTCGTGTCGTGGCAAAGAGCTATGTTAGGGGCTATGTCCGTCGGACCAGGCGAGGGGCGCACACCACCACCGTTGCCGCCTGCGTTGCTCGAAGTGTGGCCGGTCGTCGCGGTCGGCGCCGCGGCCTGGCTGCTCGCCGCGGCGGCTGCCTTCCTCGTTCCATCCCTGGAGGGATGGCGCCCGGTGACATTGGCCGGGCTGGCCGTGGGGTTGCTGGGAACGGCCGTCTTCGTCTGGCAGCTTGCCGCGGTCCGTCGCGGCACCCGCGCCGCCCAGACCGGGCTCGAGATGTATCTGCGCCGGAGATGAAATCACCCAGGACACTTCGGCCGCGGAGGTGTCGATGACGGCCGGGCCACTGGGAGCGGAAGTCGAGATCGAGGCGCCGTCTTCGAAAGGCTGGGAGTTGGTCTCCGATTTGCGGCGCATGCGCGTGGAGGCCACGGGGCCAGTGGCGCCCTCGGCGTAAACCGTCGCGGCCGGTTGTTCTGGTGCACCACCTGCACCCTCGTCGACGCCCCCGAACCCGAATAGGAACGCGCGTTCAAGGCTGATGTGAACCGCACCATCGTGAGCTACGAGCTCCTAGACCCCCGACGGTAGCACCCGACTGGTCGCGGGCAGGCACCCCGAAAGCGGACGTGACCGCCGCCTCGAATGCCGCGGCCGACACGCTGTTCGGGGGCGGCCAAGTGCGAGGGTGGCCTTCTCGACGGCATCAACGCCGTGCTGGCGACAATCACAGCCGTCGCCGAGCGGCGTCAGTCCGGTGGCTCCAGCGGCTCGGGCGGGATCTCAGGAAGCTCGGGAGCCGACTCCGGAGTATCGGGCAACTCCGGCTCAATCTCGGGGTGGGGCTCCGTGGCCACGGGTTCCGTGGCGTACCTTCCGCGCTCCGCGGCCTCGACTTCGGTCTCCGCGGCCGGCGGCCATGTCTGTACGACGTCGAGGACGCCGTCGTCGTACGCCTCGCACCTCGGCGAGCCGCTGCCCGCCGGAGCCGGCGTGTCCGAATGCGCCCCGCAGCCATATTCCTTGTCTACGACGAGTCCGTCGGCGGACAGTTCGTTGGCGCACACCCCAAACATCGCACCCAACGATCCCGCCAGGGGCAGGAAGAAACCGCAGTCGCGGCAGACCCGTTTGGTGGAGCGCGCCATCGGGGCGTCGGGGCCGTGATCCCCGGTGTGCCACCTCTCAGCGGCCTCCATGCGGCCCAGCACTCCCAGCACCCAGCGCCGTCCCAGCCCGACCTCCACGGCGGTCTCGTCGACCTGGGGGTCACCGCTGGCGGTGTAGCCCGGAACGAGCCGAGGGTCGTCGACGGCCGGTGCCAGCAGGTCTCCGGGGCTCAGGTCCCCGGGCCGCACCCGCCGCTCCCACGGCACCCAGTCGGGCGCCAGGAGCGCGGTCGGACCGGGGATCAGCACGACCTCGCTGACCGTGGCGTGCCCGGACCCCGGATAGGCGGCGACGACGACGGCCCACTGCCAGCCCTGGTAACCGGCCAGGTGCGCCAGGAACCGGTGGGTCGCGGCGCTGGGATCCTCGTAGCTCACGCCCAGATAGTCACCGACCGCGTCCGGACCACTGAACTCCTCCACGGCCGCCCTCGCCTGGTCGGCCGCACCCGTGAGCACCTCCGCCAGCCCTTCGCTCCAGTCGGCCACGGCGGCTACGGCGGTCTCCTCCAAGGGTCCGGTCACGCTTACCTCTCTCTGCATCGCCCCTCCAATACTAGGGCTGCATGCCACACCCGGTGACCTACGGACGCAGTACGCGGCAGTAGGGGAGAATTGCGTCGTGTCTGGACGGCAGCGTGATGATCCGGGCCGGGTGTCCCCCAACCCGGGCCTCCGGACCGGCTCGGACCGCAGAGGGTCGGCCAACCAGCATCCCGGCATGGCCAACTACCCGGTCGACGGCTCCGATCGCCGACGCGCGCGCCGCCCCTCATCGATGCCCAGCGCCAACCGCTACCTGCCGCCCCTGGGTGAGCGATCCGAGTCGGAGCGCCACGGCAGTGCAGCCCCGCCTGGTCCCGCTGAAAGTGATCGCATCACCGTCACTCGCGCCGCGGCACAACGCAGCCGGGAAATGGGGTCGCGGATGTACTCGATGGTGCACCGCGCGGCCACCGCCGACGGCGCGGACAAGTCCGGGCTGACGGCGCTGACGTGGCCAGTGGTGGCGAACTTCGCGGTGGACGCCGCGATGGCCGTCGCCCTGGCCAACACGTTGTTCTTCGCCGCGGCCACGGGCGAGAGCAAGGGCCGGGTCGCGCTGTATCTGTTGATCACCATCGCGCCGTTCGCGGTGGTCGCGCCGCTGATCGGTCCGGCGCTGGACCGGTTGCAACACGGCCGCCGGGTGGCGCTGGCCACCTCGTTCACGCTGCGCACGGGGTTGGCCGTGCTGCTGATCGCGAACTACGACGGCCCGGCCGGCAGCTACCCGTCGTGGGTGCTCTACCCGTGCGCGCTGGCCATGATGGTGCTGTCGAAGTCGTTCAGCGTGTTGCGCAGCGCCGTCACACCCAGGGTGATGCCACCGACGATCGACCTCGTACGGGTCAATTCCCGGCTGACCGTGTTCGGGCTGCTGGGCGGCACCGTCACCGGCGGTGCGGTCGCGGCGGGCGTCGAATTTGTCTGCACCCACCTGTTCAAGTTGCCGGGCGCGCTGTTCGTCGTCGTCGCCGTCACCATCGTCGGTGCCATGCTGTCGATGCGGATCCCGCGCTGGGTCGAGGTCACCGCCGGCGAAGTCCCGGCGACGCTGAGCTATCGGCGAGAGGGCGACCCGTTGCGCCGCGGGGGGCACCTCCGACATGTGGTGGACCGGCCCGCCGATATCAAAAAAGTGAGCGGAACACGGCGACAACCGCTGGGCCGCAACATCATCACCTCGCTGTGGGGCAACTGCACCGTGAAGGTGATGGTCGGATTTCTGTTCTTGTATCCAGCGTTCGTGGCAAAGGCGCATCAAGCCAACGGCTGGGTGCAGCTGGGAATGCTGGGCATGATCGGAGCCGCGGCGGGCATCGGCAATTTCGCCGGCAACTTCACCAGCGCCCGCCTGCAACTGGGCAGGCCCGCGGTGCTGGTGGTGCGCTGCACGGTGGCGGTGTGCACCGTCGCGCTGGCCGCGGCGGTGGTGGGCAATCTGATGGCGGCGGTGATCGCCACGCTGGTCACATCAGGGTCCAGCGCGATCGCAAAGGCCTCGCTGGACGCCTCTCTGCAAAACGATCTGCCGGAGGAATCGCGGGCGTCGGGGTTCGGGCGCTCCGAGTCGACGCTGCAGCTGGCCTGGGTGCTGGGCGGGGCGCTCGGGGTCTTGGTCTACACCGAATGGTGGATCGGCTTCACCGCAGTCACCACCCTGCTCATCCTCGGCCTGGCACAGACCCTGGTGAGCTTCCGCGGCGACTCGCTGATTCCCGGACTCGGGGGCAACCGCCCGGTCATGATCGAGCAGGAGGGCAGGCGGCGGGGCGCCGCCAGGCCGTCGGCGGTGCCGGAGTGAGACCGCGGCGCAGGCGCGGCGTGACCTCGCTCGTCGTGGCCCTGGCGACGTTGCTCTCCGCGGGCGGCGGGATCGCAACCTGGCTGTCGGTGCGGCAACCCGGTCCGCAACGGCCGGAGATCAGCGCGTACTCGCACGGGCACCTGACCCGGGTCGGGCCGTACATGTATTGCAACGCGCTCGACCTCAACGACTGCCAGAACCCGCAGACCCAGGGCGAATTGCCGGTCGACGCACGCTACCCGGTGCAGCTCTCGGTGCCTCAAGCCATCTTCCGGGCGCCCTGGCGGCTCCTGCAGGTGTACGAGGACCCGGCCAACACCACCGCCACCCTGTTCCGGCCGCGCACCCGCATGGCGGTCACCATCCCCTCCGTCGACCGCCGACGCGGTCGACTCACCGGGATAGTCGTGCAGTTGCCTACGCTGGTGTTGGACCCCTCCGGCGAGTTGCGCGATGTTCCGCACGCGGAATGGTCGGTGCGGCTCATCTTCTGAGCGACCGCCTCAGGGTCGGGTGACGGGTCTGGAGTCTCCAATGCCAGGAACGAACGGCTCCTGGCTGCACGGGGACGCCCCCCCAGGGTCTAGGGTCGAGAGCGCCGAACCGAACCTTTCAGCGATGGGACCGCGATATGGCCAGCGACATAGCGAATCCGGGAATCGTCGTCGGGGTCGACGGGTCCCCCGACGCGACCGCGGCCATGCAGTGGGCGGTCCGCGAGGCGATGATGCGCAATGTGCCGCTGACCCTGGTCCACGCCGCGGCCCGGGTGCCGACCGGCTCGCCGATGCTCGAGTGGTCGGGCGAATCACTCCCGCCGGAAGTCGTCGAGCAGCTGGACGCCAACGCGCGACAGATCCTCGCCGACGCGACCAAGCTCGTCGACGGCATGACCCGGAATCACCGCCTGGGGGTCAACAGCGAGCTGGCCGCCGCGGGACCCGTCGCCGCTCTCGTCAACCTGTCTTCGAGAGCGGACATGGTGGTCGTGGGCAGAAGCGGCCACGGTGCGCTGGAACGAGCACTGCTGGGATCTGTCAGCACCGGATTGGTCCATCACGCCCACTGCCCGGTGGCGGTGATCCACAGCGATTATTCGCCGCCGACGCAGGGCTGCATCCTGGTCGGCATCGACGGGTCACCGGCTTCGGAACTGGCCACCGCGATCGCCTTCGACGAGGCTTCTTGGCGCGGCGTGGATTTGGTGGCCCTGCACGCCTGGACCGACGCCGAGCTTCCCGACCTCCCGACCCGGGAGTGGGCCGGGACCACTCGGACGTCTTGGACGAGGTTGCGGTCGGCGGCCGACGAGACGCTGGCGGAGCGCCTGGGCGGCTGGCGCG
Organism: uncultured Mycobacterium sp.; assembly: GCA_964453085.1. Classification (GTDB taxonomy): domain Bacteria; phylum Actinomycetota; class Actinomycetes; order Mycobacteriales; family Mycobacteriaceae; genus Mycobacterium. The sequence goes on along the minus strand of CAYVQQ010000048.1, from coordinate 5,038 downwards.
AACGCTATCCCGACGTCACCGTCCACCGCGTGGTCGTCACCAACCGGCCCGCGCAGCACCTCGTCGAGCGCTCGGCCTCCGCGCAACTGGTGGTCGTCGGCAGCCACGGACGCGGCGGTTTCGCCGGGATGCTGTTGGGATCGGTCGGCACAGCCGTCGTTCAGGCGGTACGCGCGCCGGTGATCGTCGCCCGGCGGGGTTAGCTGCCTGGCGCCGCCGATCGCCGGACGACGCGCTCGCCTTCGGAGGGTGGTCCGGGCGGTGTTCCCCTCCCGAACGGATTGCCGTCCAACATATCCCGACCGTGCGGCGTCAGCCAACCGTCCAACTCGGGCCCCTTGGGCACGATCCCCGTCGGGTTGATGTCGGCGTGGACGATGTAGTAGTGCCGCTTGATTTGGCCGAAGTCCACGGTGTCGCCGAAGCCCGGCGTCTGGAACAGGTCGCGCGCGTAGGCCCACAACACGGGCATCTCGCTCAGCTTGCGGCGATTGCATTTGAAGTGCCCGTGGTAGACCGGGTCGAAGCGCACCAGGGTGGTGAACAGCCGCACGTCGGCCTCGGTTATGGTGTCGCCCACCAGATACCGCTGGCCGGCCAGGCGCTCGCTGACCCAGTCCAAGGCGGCGAACAGCCGGTCGTACGCCGCCTCGTACGCCTGCTGCGAGCCGGCGAAGCCGCAACGGTACACACCGTTGTTGATCTCGCTGTAAACCCTTCTGTTGACCTCGTCGATATCGGCCCGCAGCGCCTCGGGGTACAGTTCGGGCGCGCCGTTGCGGTGGTGCGCGGTCCACTCCGTCGAGAAATCCAACGTCATCGTTGCGAAGTCGTTGGTGACCACCGCGCCGGTCCTGACGTCGACGATCGCGGGGACGGTGATGCCTTTCGCGTAGCCGGGGAATCGCTTGAAATAGGCGTCTTGCAGCCGCGGGATTTTCAGCACCGGATCCACACCTCCTGGGTCCAGATCGAACGTCCAGCTGCGCCGATCGTGAGTGGGGCCGCAAAAGCCAATGGACAGAGCGTTTTCCAAGCCCAGCAGGCGTCGCACGATGATCGCGCGGTTGGCCCACGGGCAGGCGCGGGCGACGATGAGTCGATACCGGCCGGCCTCGACCGGGTAGCCGTCACGTCCGTCGGCGGTGATCCGCGTGGTGATGTAGTCGGCGTCGCGGGTGAATTCGCCCGCCGGTGCCACATGGGAAGTCATGTCCGCAATTCTGCCCCGCCGAGCGGACGGTCGGGGCCGGCGAACCGACAGCGATGGTTGTCCCCAACACCGTTCTTCCGTCGGATTCCGGGCTGTGCCTACCGCGGCTCCTGGCCGGTCGCACGGGAGCCGCGGAGTCGCCGACCGGATCGTCAGGCGTCGAGTTCGCGAGCCACGGCCTTGACAACCTCGGAGACCCGGCGCGCCGTCTTGCGGTCCGGATAACGGCCCTTGCGCAACTCGGGCTGCACGGTGCTCTCCAGCAACGTGATCATGTCCTCGACCATGCCGTGCAACTCGTCGGGGCTGTGCTTGTGCTCGGCAGGCACCTCGCGGCGCGCCTTGGTGAGGCTGGGTGGTGGTTCAATCAGCTTGAGACTCAACGCCTGCGGTCCGCGCCGGCCAGAAGCGATGCCGAATTCCACCCGCTGCCCGGATTTGAGGCCCTCAACACCCTCGGGCAGCGCCGACGCGCGGACATAGACGTCCTCGCCGTCCTCCTGCGACAGGAAGCCAAACCCCTTGTCGGGGTCGTACCACTTAACCTTGCCGGTCGGCACTGGTCTCACCTGCTTGTCTGACGGGCCACTAGTTGAACAACACAAGAAGCGTCCCGCCTGCGCAGGACGCGATGTCGAGTGATGATCCTACTCGGATCGCCATCCGGCGAGCATCCCCCGCGACGTGCCTGCGCGCATTGAGCGCGTAGCCGACGATGGTGCCTGAGCTTGAGCGCCAAGCGCGTCGGGCCGGGCCGATGTGGCGGGCCGGGTCGAGACAGCCACAAGGGCGGACAAGGGCTCGGACAAAGGCAATGCCCTTGATGGGCTCGATAGACTCGTGGGAGGGTATCGACAACCGCGCCCGTCGGCGTCTCATGCCAGGTCGACGGTTGCAGGCGAGCCCCCAACGACCTGGAAAGCGGGTGCAACCGTCGCTCAACCGATCGGCAACGGCGGAATAGTGCGTGGCGTCCACGCCCTCACACCTCTACGGGGTATATGAGGCGCTTGGGTTCGCTCGCTCGTTGCTCGCTAGGCTGGCAGTACTGCGGAGGTGAAATGCGCCCGATCCTGAACATTGTCCGGCTGAGCTTCGGCGACCTGCGGATGGCCGCCGGTTATTCGGCGGCGGGGCTCATCTGCTTCCTGCTGACCGTCGCGTGTCGGTTCGGCTGCACAATCGTCGACCAGCTGACATCCGTAACCGCGGCGATGGCGCTCGCGGTCGTCGGCCTGCCGCTGGGCAAACAGACCGTCTTCGTCGACGCACGGAACCGATTCGACCGGGTGCCCACATGACGCTGACCGCACTCGGCGTTCCGGCGGTGCCCGGCCGCACGCACCCTCGTCCCGCATCGGGGTCTGCCCCGGCCGTCGGCCCGTTGATCGACGCTCACGGCCGGGTCGCCACCGACCTGCGGGTGTCGCTGACCGACCGTTGCAACCTGCGGTGCCGTTACTGCATGCCCGCCGACGGACTGGACTGGCTGCCCGGGGAACAACTCTTGCGGCCCGACGAGCTGTCCAGGCTGATGCATATCGCGGTGACCCGGCTGGGTGTCACCAGCGTGCGGTTCACCGGCGGCGAGCCGCTGCTCTCCCGTCACCTCGAGGAGATGGTCGCAGCGGCCGCCGGCCTGCGGCCACGCCCGGAGATCTCGCTCACCACCAACGGCGTCGGACTGGCGCGCCGCGCCGCCGCTCTGGCCGGGGCCGGCCTCGACCGGATCAACGTGTCGTTGGACACCATGGACCGGACCCGCTTTGCGACCATCACGCGCCGGGACCGGCTCGCCGACGTGCTCGAAGGCCTTTCCGCCGCCAAGGCGGCGGGCCTGGCGCCGGTGAAGGTGAACGCCGTGCTCAGTCCCGCCTCCGAGCGCGAGGACGTTGTCGCGCTGTTGCGGTTCTGCCTCGAGCACGGCTACCAGCTCCGCGTCATCGAGCAGATGCCGCTGGACGCCGGGCGTCAGTGGCGGCGCGGGGCGGCCCTGAGCGCCGACGACGTGCTGGACGCGCTGGGCTCGCACTTCCGGCTGCGGCCGGACCCCGCACCGCGCGGATCCGCTCCGGCCGAGTTGTGGTTGGTCGACACCGGACCCGGCACGCCGGCCGGGAAGGTCGGCGTGATCGCGTCGGTTTCACACGCCTTCTGCGCGTCCTGCGATCGCACCCGGCTCACGGCCGACGGGCAGGTCCGCAGCTGCCTGTTCTCCACCGAGGAGACCGATCTTCGGGGCCTGCTGCGCGGTGGCGCGGACGACGATGCGATCGAAGAGGCCTGGCGCGATGCGATGTGGGGCAAGCCGGCCAGCCATGGCATCAACGGCCCCGGCTTCGTCCAGCCCGTCCGCCCGATGAGCGCGATCGGCGGCTAGCCGATGAGTGACACCCCCGCCGAGCCTGCCGGGATGCAGGTGACGGTCCGCTACTTCGCCGCAGCCCGTGCAGCGGCCGGCGCCGAATCGGAGACCGTGCTGGTGCCTGCGGGCACGACGGTCGCCGGGCTCGTCGCCAGGCTGGCCGCACGCGGAACCCGACTGGCCACGGTGTTGACCCGGTGCTCCTACCTGCGTGGCGGGCTCGCCGTGCGAGACGCTGCGACAGCGCTGGGCCCAGGCGACATCGTCGACGTCCTCCCGCCTTTTGCCGGTGGCTGAGGTATGTGACATATCTCACGTAACGGAGAGATAACGAGCGAGACACGGCCTGGTCTCGGGTGCGATGACCTGCGGAATTACAGAGGGCTGCTGGGCTTTTCGGCGGTGTCCTAAGCGGAAACGCCGAGCTTCGTCAAACATGACGGTGCCAACGGAAACCGCTAGCCTCTCCCGGAGGTTCGCCAAGCAAGTCGAATGGCGCTCCTCCCCTCCCTATCGTGCCGAGCTCCATCCAGTAGGCGGGGGGAAGACCATACGTGGATGGAGGCGGGGGACCCACCGGTCCGCCGTGACCGATCCGGAGCCGCACACCGCGACTCCTTGGGGTGAAGCCGGCGTCGTCTCACCGCCGAGTACGACGCGGCCGGGTGGCCTCTCCAACCCGAACCCGACCGCTGACCTCGCAGGCGCTAGACGAGAGGAATTACCCGGCGCGTATGAATGGACGTCACCGCAAGCCCACCACGTCAAACCTCAATGTCGCCAAGGTCGCCCTCACCGGGGCGGTGCTTGGCGGCGGCAGTATCGCCCTCGCCAGCCAAGCGTCCGCCGCCACCGATAGCGAATGGGACCAGGTAGCCCGTTGCGAGTCCGGCGGCAACTGGTCGATCAACACCGGCAACGGCTACCACGGTGGCCTGCAATTCAGCCAGAGCACCTGGGCCGCCCACGGGGGCGGTCAGTACGCCCCCGCGGCCCAGATGGCCAGCCGGGAGCAGCAGATCGCCGTCGCCGAGCGCGTCCTGGCGACCCAGGGCCGCGGAGCCTGGCCCGTATGCGGACACGGGCTGTCGAGCGCTACGCCGCGCGACGTGCCCGCTCCAGCGGCGATGGACGCTCCGTTGGAGGACGCGCCACCACCCGACGCTCCCCCGCCCGCGGACGGTCCCGCGCCCGACGCTCCCCCGCCGCCTGCTCCCGCGCCGGCGGAACCCCCGGCCCCGGAGGTGGAACTGGCCTCCGACCATGAGGCGGCGTCCCCTGAAAGCCTGCCGTCGGCCAACCTGCCGGAGGCGCCCCCCGCGGATGCGCCGGTCGTCGACGCCAGTGTCCAGGACCCCGCGCCGGCCGACACGCTCCCGCCGGCCGACACGCTCCCGCCGGCCGACGCGCCTTTACCGCCGCCCGGCGACGACACAGCGGCGGCGCCGCAACAGGCCTTC
>CAYVQQ010000047.1:0-15054 GCA_964453085.1 uncultured Mycobacterium sp. | reverse complement strand
TGTCGGTCGCCGCAATCGGTGCGGTGCGCGGGCTGGCCCGGGTACCGGTACCGGCCGGGGGGCCGGTCACGCCGCCGCCGCGACCGAGCACACCGACGACGTTGTCTCGACTGGTCGCGCGGGCCCGCCACACGGTCGGCTGCGGCAATCCGTGGGTGGCGTTCGCAGTCGGCCTCGGGCAAGCCACCCCGCCCGTGCAGTACTTGGCCGCGCTCACGGCCATCCTGGCATCCGGCGCCGCGTTCGGCACCCAACTCGGCGCGGCCGTCACGTTCACCGCGGTGACGTTGGTGCTGGTCGAGATCCCGCTCGTCAGTTACCTGGTGGCGCCCGCGCGGACCGAGGCGATCACGCTACGGACGCACCGGTGGCTGCGTACACACAGCCGGCGGATCCTGATCGCCAGCTCCGGCGTGCTGGGGGTCGTCATGCTGGCCCAGGGGACGGGCCTGGCCTGAATCAGTGCACCCGGGGATGTGCGGGCTCTGCGGGCTCCCGGTCAACAGCGCGGCCCAGGGCCGACCCCGGTACGGTTCGCTCCGGAAGATCTCGAGGTAGCTCGCCGGAAGAGCCTCGACGACCTCGCGGCACTCACGCAGCGCGTCGCCGCCCAGAATCGTCTCGAATCCCGGGTGGCTGCGGTTCTGGGCGCCGGGCAGCGCCACCTCGTCGCCGTGATCCGCCCCGACGAAGTCCAGGATGGCGGCTGCCATCTGCGGATCGTTCAAGTCCTGCGGGGTGTGCAGGGTCAGACAGCGGTCGTGCATGTCGAAGCGTTGCAGGTAATCCATCGCCCGGTTCTCCAGCTCGATCCACTGGATCAGGTAACGCTGGAACAGCGTGAGCCCCGCCAGGTCGAAGCAACCATAGATGGGCTCGAGTTCGGTCAGCGCGAAGCGCTTGTACCGGCCGCCGTCGTCCCCGCGGTACCAGCGGTACAACCCGTTCTCGATCATCCACAGTTCGCGGTTGGACTCGCTGCGCGCGACTTCCAGCGGATTCCGGATCCAGTGGAACACCCTGGTGTGCGGGAAGAACTCCGGCGCCAGATCCCAGTAGGACTTCAGGAACGAATGACTGGTCTCGATGTAGGTCGGCGTCGGATGCCAGGCGATTGCGCGGCGCTTCCTGCGCAGCGCGGCGCGCACCCTGTCCAGGCGTCCCGCGGCGTGATCGTCGATGACCCGCCCGCACATCGGCGGGTTCCACCCGTTGCGCACATTGGTCTCGTGGACGACGGTGAATTGCCGGGCATTTCGTCGCAGCAGCTCGTAGAGTGACATGGTCCCCGACCGCGCGCTGGTCAGGGGAAGACGGTCTCGGCGCTCACGACGGAGCGAACCGACGGCGGTGCCGCGTGACGTGGCTGCCCGCCTCGCCTCGGCTACCTGTTGAGTGTTGCGCGCACACGAGCCGCCCCTTCAACGGGCTGCGGACCGAGCGGCCTTGCCGGACCCGGGGAATCCACACACGACGGGCTTTCACCCGGTCCGGTGATCGACACGCCCCGGCTTCATCGGCAGGCCTGACGTCGCCACACCAGCGCCGTCCCAGTGCCAGGCGAGGGCTGGGCGCGGGCTCGGCGACGAATCTAGCACACGACGAGAACCGCCCGCACCCGCTCAGATATGCGCCAGGGCAAAGTTTCCCCGGGCGCCGGGCTCCACCCACGTTGAGGTCGCTACCGCGCCGTCCGGTCGGACGCCGCGACCACCGGGCGGTGCCGCCGGCCTTCGGCTTCGAGCAGGTCGGCGGTGGTGGTGACGCTCACCGTGGCCGGTGTCATGCGCACGGCGATCCGGCGGGCGCGCGCGACGTAGTCCGGAGCCAGGACGGTACGCAGGTCTTTGAGCAGTGTGTTCATGGTCACTCCCGCGAAGCGCCGCGCCTTGCCGACCTTGAGCGTCGTGACCTGTAATGCCCAGGCCGGCTGTTCGGCGCCGATCCACAGGACCAGCGTGGGCACGCCGGCCCGCATGCCCGCGGCGGTGGTGCCCGCGCCGCCGTGATGGACGACCGCGCGGCAGGAGGGGAACACGGCCGCGTGGTTCACCTCCCGGACGACCTTGACGTTGTCACGGTGCGGCGGGTTGCCGAACTCGGTGACCCCGGCGCAGATCAGCGCCCGCTCGCCCAAGCGCGCACAGACGTCGCCGATCATCGCGACCGCGTCGGCGGGCGACTCGACCCGCATGCTGCCGAATCCGAAGTAGATCGGCGGTGTGCCCGCCGCGATCCACGACGCGACGTCGTCGTCGGACGCCGTGGGCAGCTCCAGCGTCAGCTGGCCCACGAAAGGACGCCGGCCGTCCCACTCGTCGCTGAGCCCCGGAAAGTAGACCGCGTCGTAGGCCTGGATCTCCAGGGTTTGCCGATCGATCATCCGCCTGGCCGAGGAGCGCCACGTCTTGGGCAGACCCAGGGCGCGCCGCTGAGTGTCCTCGGCGTCTTTCGTCATCCACCAATACATCCCGTAGAGCGCCCGCATCGTCGTACGGATCAGCGGCCCCGGCACGAACGGGACGAGGTGGCCGTTGACCCGGTGCGGGAAGTGGTGCATGGCGGCCATCGGAATGCCGTAGTACTCGGCCACATTCGCGACCACGCCCTGGTAGGTCTGGCCCGAGACGATCACGTCGGCGCCCTCGGCCAGCGACACCAGCGTCGTGCTCATCTCCGCCCAGCCGCGTGTCAGGTATTCCGCGCCCGGCCGCAACACGTTGACCGGATTCTGGACCCGCCAGAAGTGGCGGAACACTTCCTCGTCCAGCTGCGTGTGCGAATCGGGTCCATAGGAGACCGCCGAAAGCCCGACGGATTCGACGAACCCGATCAGGTTGGGCGGCACCGCCATCCGCACCTCATGGCCCCTGCGCCGCAGTTCCAGGGCCACCGCGGCGCAGGGCTCGACATCGCCGCGGGTGCCGTGGACGGCCAGGACAGCCTTCATCGCCGGGACCGGTTACCTTGCGCGCGTGAGCTTTTAGGCTGGGTGAGGTTCACATGACGGCGCGGGCCGGCATCTCGGCCAGGCTGCCCGCGACGACCTTGTCGAACGCCGACTTCAGCGCGTCGGTGTAGCGGATCACCGACTCGCGGGCGACCGGGTTGTTCGGGAAGGAGACCATGATGGAGACCTCGTCGAACAGCCGGAACACCGTCGAGTACATGTAGGCGGGGCTGCGGCCGTCGGTGAACGCGGTGGCGTTCACCCCGTCCAGTGCGGTGGCCACGATCGAGGACAGCGGAGGCAGTCCCGCGTCCATGTAGCTCATCATGGTGAACTGCGGCCCGTACCTGCGCAGCCACGGGGCCAGCTCGAGCACCTTGTCGAACGGCACGTTCGCGCAGTTCATGTTCGCGTCGAAGGAGGCCTGCGCGGCGCGGGCCGTCTCCTCAAACGAGTCGGGGTTGATGGGCACCGTGAACGGCACCACCCCGGTGAACCAACCCACCGTCATGAAGTCGGCCGGGCATTTGCGCTTGTCGGTCGGGGTGAGCCCGTAATACGTGTCCGCACCGGACAATTCGTGGTGAGCCAGGGCGGCGCAGGCGAACAGGCCGCCGCTGAACCGGGCGCCCGCCTTCTGGCACAGGGCTTCGAACTGTGCGGTCCGCTCCGGCCCCAGCAACTGCACCGCGTGCACGTCCCCGCCGCACGGAATCGACTGGTCGCCCAGCGGCAGCGGGAAATCGGGCAGGGTGCCGCCGTTGGCCTCGGCGAACTCGATCCACGTGCGCACCTCGGGGGAGTCCAGCGTCATCGACGACACCGTTTGCGCCTCACGCAGGCAGAATTCGTCGTAGCTGGCCGCCGGCGGCAGGGCGACCGGCGCCTTGCCCTCCAGGAGCGCGGTGTAGTTCATCAGGATCTCGACGTAGAGCCCGGCGATCAGCATCGGGTCGCAGTGCAGGTGGTCGACCACCGCGTACAACGAGAAACGGTCGTCATACTGGACGATGCCGAACCGGAAGCAGTCCCACTGCAGCGGATCCGGCGTCGCCAGGACGTGGCTCTCCCACTCCGGCTGGGTCAGCTCGCCGTACTGCTTGGCCACGAACTGGATGTCGCGCGGGTTGCCGATGGTGTGCCGGACGATGTCCTCGGGGCCGTTGTACTCGAACCAGCTGTGATAGGTCGCGTGGCGACGAAGGTGCGCGTTGATGACATAGGTCATGGCGCGGATGTCGCAGCGGCCCGGGACGTCCCAGGAGCCCATGACCGCCCGCGAGTAGTCGAGCCCCTTCTCCTTGAACTCGACGTAGCCGCGAAGGTGGCCTGCCTGCATAGAACTGGGCGGTACCGCACTGACCGGAGCCTGACGCGCCTTGGCCAGCGAACCGGGCGTCGGCTGCCACGTCACAACCGATCCCCCCGCCAGGTCCCAGTCGTAGGCGTTCCCCACCCGCAGGCTGTCGTGCTCGGTGCCTCCACCTATGAACACGTTTCCCTCCTCCGTTCCGATTCCTGTAAAACAGGCCACATTGCCGTCCGGTTCTCCGTCACGCCGGGGCGTCCTCCTTGGGTGCCAGCTTGTCGAAGAGGTGATCTGCCAAACCCCGCACGGTCGTGATGTCGGCAGAGGTGATCCTTACCCCCGTTTGAGCCTCGATGTGCGTCCTCAACTCCAGGTTGCCGAGGGAGTCCAAACCGTACTCGGAGAGCGGGTGATCCACGTCGATGTTGCGGCGCAGGATCAGCCCGATCTGCTCGGACAGCAGACGCCGCAGCCGGGCCGGCCACTCCTCCAGCGGCAGCTCGGCCAGCTCGGCGCGCAGCTTGCTGGACCCCGAACGCTGTTCCCCGGCCGTCTTGAACAGCTCGAGGAACTTGCTGCGTTCCGCGAAGGACGCGATCCACGGGGTCCCGACGAGCGGGGTGTAGCCCGTGTACGCCCGGTCGTGGCGCAGCAGCGACTCGAACGCGTAGGCGCCCTCGTCCGGGGTGATCGCGGCGCCGCTGCTCTCGGCGAAGGCCGCACCGCGGCCGATCTCGGCCCAGGCGCCCCACGCGATGGTGGTGGCCGGCAGACCCTGTGCGCGCCGCCACTGGGTGAACGCGTCCAGCCAGCTGTTGGCCGCGGCGTAGGCGCCCTGACCCGGCGAGCCCAGCAGCGCCGCCGCCGACGAGAACAGGCAGAACCAGTCCAGCTCCGACGACGCGGTGGCCCGGTGCAGGTTCCAGGCGCCGTAGACCTTGGGTGCCCAGTCGCGGTCAAGCAGGTCGTCGGTGATGTTCGTCAAGGTCGCGTCCTCGACCACCGCCGCCGCATGCAACACGCCACGCAGCGGAAGGCCCGTGGACGTCGCCGCGGACACCAGCCGCTCCGCGGTGTCGGCGTGGGCGATGTCGCCGCATTCCACGACCACTTCAGAACCCATCGCGCGGATGAGTGCGATCGTTTCGATAGCCTTCTGGGAAGGCTCCGAGCGTGAACTCAGCACGATCCGGCCCGCGCCCGCGGCGGCCATCTTCTCGGCCAGGAACAGCCCCAGCCCGCTCAGCCCCCCGGTGATGATGTAGGAGCCGTCGTGGCGGAACACCGGCACCTGCTCGGGTGGCAGCACGACGCTGCTGCGCCCGGCCCGCGGGATGTCGAGGATGAGCTTGCCGGTGTGCTCGGCGGCGCTCATCACCCGGATCGCGGTCGCCGCCTCGGCCAGCGGGTAGTGCGTGCTCTCCGGCATCGGCAGCGCACCCTCGGCGGTCAACCGGTACACCGTGCTCAGCAGCTCGCTGACCTGATGCGGATGGCTGACCGACATCAGACCCAGGTCGACGCCCCAGAACGCGAGGTTGCGCCGGAACGGGAACAGGCCCAGCTTGGTGTCGCCGTAGATGTCCCGCTTGCCGATCTCGACGAACCGCCCGCCCAGCGCGAGCAGCTTGAGCCCGGCCAGCTGCGCGGCACCGGTCACCGAGTTGAGCACGATGTCCACGCCGTAGCCGTCGGTGTCCCGGCGGATCTGGTCGGCGAACTCGATGCTGCGCGAGTCGTACACATGCTCGACACCCATGTCGCGCAACAACTGTCGACGCTGCTCGCTGCCGGCGGTGGCGAAGATCTCCGCACCCGCGGCCCGGGCGATCGCGATGGCCGCCTGCCCGACACCGCCGGTCCCGGAGTGGATCAGCACCTTGTCGCCGGCCTTGATGCGGGCCAGGTCGTTGAGGCCGTACCAGGCGGTGGCGTGCGCGGTGGTCACCGCGGCCGCCTGCGCGTCGGTCATACCCTCGGGCAGGGGGGTGGCCAGGCGCGCGTCGCAGGTGACGAACGTCGCCCAGCAGCCGTTCGGGGACATGCCGCCGACGTGATCCCCGACCTTGTGGTTGGTCACGTCGGGTCCGACCGCCGTCACCACTCCGGCGAAGTCGGTGCCCAGCTGCGGAAGGATCCCGTCCAGGCTGTGGTAGCGGCCGAACGCGAGCAGCACGTCGGCGAAGTTGATGCTCGACGCGGTGACCGCGACCTCGATCTGCCCGGGGCCCGGCGGGGTCCGGTCGAAGGCGACGAACTCCATGCTCTGCAGGTCACCGGGCGTGCGGATCTGCATCCGCATGCCGTCACGCTCGTGGACCGCGACGGTGCTGCGGCGCTCCTCGGGCCGCAGCGGTGACGGGCACAGCCGCGCCGTGTACCACTGGTCGTCGCGCCACGCCGTCTCGTCCTCGTCCGGGCCGACGAGCAGCAACTGGCGCACCACCTGCTCGGCGTCGGTGTTCTCGTCGACGTCGATGTGGGTGGTGCGCAGGTGCGGGTGCTCGGCCCCGACGACGCGCAGCAGGCCGCGCAGGCCGCCCTGCTCGAGGTTGGGACGGTCGTCGGGCAGCACCGTCTGCGCGTTGCGGGTCACGGCGTACAGCCGTGGCGCCTCACCGTCGATCTCGGCCAGCTCGCGGATGATACGCACCAGGTGGCGAACGTACTCGCCGCCGGCGACAGCCAGGGCGGCGTCGTCGTTTGCGGGGGCGCCGTGCTGCGGCGCGGTCAACAAGACGACGCCGGTGAACCCGCCGTTGCCGATCTGAGTGCGCAGCCGTTCGGCGACGGCCGCGTGCTCGGCGTCCTGCGGCCACGTCATCGTCGTGCATTCCGCGTCGTGCAGCTTCATCGCGTCGGCGAACGACGCCGCCACCAGGTCGGCGGCCTCGGAGGTGCTGATCAGCAGCCACACGCCGGGCTCGGCGGTGGCCACATCGGGCAGCGACCGCTGCTGCCATTCGACGGTCAGCAGCCGTTCGCCCATCACCCGGGCCCGCTCGCCGCCCGGCGCGGCGCCGGTGCCCATCTGCAGCCCCCGCACCGCGAGCAGGACGGCGCCGTGCTTGTCCAGCACGTCCAGGTCGGCCTCGACGGCACCGCCGGTCGCCGCCGTCACCCGCGAGTAGCAGTAGCGGGCGGTGTGGACCGGGCCGTAGACACGCAGCTGGTGCACGCCCAGCGGCAGCAGCAGGCCGCCGAGGCTGGCGTGCGCGACGCTGGGGTGGGCGGCCACCGACTGGAAGCACGCGTCCAGGAGCGCCGGGTGCACGCCGTAGCTGGATTGCTGCGTCCGGATCACGCTGGGCAGCCCGATCTCGGCCAGCGCCGTGCTGCCGGTGCCCTCGGCCGTGTGCGCGGCGGCCAGGCCGGTGAACGCCGGACCGTACTGGATGCCGCACAGGTCCATCGCGCCCCGCAGGTCGGCGCCTTCCACGCGGCTCGGGTGTGCGGCCAGCAGGGCGTCGATGTCGTGCGCCGCCGGCCGGTCTTCCTCGTCGACCACGTCGAAGAGCACGGCGCCGGCGCGCCGCACCCGCATCCCCTCGTCGGTGGTCTCCACCGCGAAGTCGAGGGCCCCGGGTGCCTCCGCGGTCGCGGTGAGGCTGACCTGGGTCTCCTCGTCCAGGATCAGCATCTGCTCGAAGCGGACGTCGCGGACTCCCGCGGTCTCACCGAACACGGTGCGCGCCGCGGCCAGCGCCATCTCGCAGTAGGCCGCGCCCGGCAGGGTGGCCGTGCCGTGGACCTGGTGATCGGCCAGCCACGGCAGCGCGGCGGTGCCGATCTCGGCCTGCCACACGTGGCGCTCGGGCTCCTCGGGCAGGCGCACATGCTGGCCCATCAGCGGGTGCACCGCGACGCTGGAACGCAGGGCACGCGAGCTGTGGCCGTCGCGGCTCAGCAGCAGCGTCCGGTGCGTCCAGGACGGCAGCGGCGCGTCCACCAGCCGGCCGGCGGGGTGCAGCACCGAGAAGTCGACAGCGGCGCCGGTGGAGTACATGTCGCCCACGAAGCCGCGCAAACCCCGGGGCAGCGGCTGCTCGCGCCGCATCGCGGCCAGGGCGGCCACCGTCATGTCCAAACTCTTGGCGGTCTGGTCGACGGCGTGGGTGAGCAGCGGGTGCGGCGCGAGCTCGCCGAACACGCGATAGCCGTCTTCGAGCGCCGCCTGCACCGCCGCGGAGAACCGCACCGCGTGGCGCAGGTTGTCCACCCAGTAGTTGGCGTCGCAGTACGGCTCCTCGCGGGGGTCGAACGAGGTGGCCGAGTAGTACGGAACCTCCGGGGTGAGCGGCTCGATGTCGGCGAGGACGTCGTAGAGCTCGTCGAGGATCGGGTCGACCTGCGGCGAGTGCGACGCCACGTCGACGGCCACCTCACGGGCCAGCACCTCGCGTTGCTCCCAGGCCGCGACGAGCCCGCGGACCGTTTCGGTCGCGCCGCCGATCACGGTGGACTGCGGCGAGGCCACCACGGCCACCACGGCGTCGTCGACACCGCGGGCCATGAGCTCGGAGAGCACCTGCTGGGCCGGCAGCTCCACCGACGCCATCGCGCCGTTGCCGGCGATCGTGGTCATCAGCCGGGAGCGCCGGCAGATGACGCGCACGCCGTCCCGCAGCGAGAGCGCCCCGGCCACCACCGCCGCCGCCGCCTCGCCCATCGAATGGCCGATGACCGCCCCGGGCTGCACCCCGTAGGACTTCATCGTCGCCGCCAGCGCGACCTGCACCGCGAACAGCGTCGGCTGCACCCGGTCGATGCCGGTCACCTTCTCGGGAGCCGTCAGGGCCTCGGTCACCGAGAAACCCGACTCGGCGGCGATCAGGGGCTCCAGTTCGGCGACGGTCGCGGCGAAGACAGGTTCGTGGGCCAGCAGGTCCGTGCCCATCGCCGCCCACTGCGATCCCTGCCCGGAGAACACCCAGACGGGGCCCTTGTCGTCCCTGCCGGCCGCCTCCGGGTAGGGGGTGTCGCCCGCGGCGACCTGACGCAGCTCCTCGACCAGTTCCGAGGAGGTGCCGGCCAGCACCGCCGTCCGCACCGGGCGGTGCCCACGCCGACGGGAAAGGGTGTAGGCGAGGTCGGTGAGCGCCAGCTCCGAGGCGTGTGCCTCGACCCAGTCGGCGAGCCGGCCGGCGGTGTCCCGCAGCGCCTCGGCGGACGACGCCGACAGCGGGAAGAGCAGGGCTTCGCCGTGACGGGTGTCGATCACCGCACCGTTGCGGGAAACGTTCTCGGGGGCCTGTTCCACGATGGCGTGCACGTTCGTGCCGGAGATGCCGTACGCCGACACCGCTGCCCGCCGGGGTTGGTCACCGCTCGTCGGCCACGGGGTGGTTTCCCGCGGCACGAACAGCCCGGTCTGGATCCGGGCCATCTCCTCAGGCAGGGCCTCGAAATGCAGGTTCTTGGGGACGACGCCGTGCTGGACGGCGAGCACCGCCTTCATCATGCCCAGCGCGCCCGCTGCGGCCTGCGTGTGCCCGAAGTTGGTCTTCGCGGCGCCCAGGACGCACGGGTGGTCCACGCCGTACACCTCGGCGAGGCTCGCGTACTCGATCGGGTCCCCGACCGGGGTGCCGGTGCCGTGCGCTTCCACCATGCCGACCGTCTTGGGGTCCACGCCAGACGCGGTCAGGGCCGCGCGGAACACCGCGGCCTGGGCGTCGGCCGACGGCATCGTGATGTTCATGGTGTGGCCGTCCTGGTTGGCGGCCGTGCCGCGGATCACCGCCAGCACCCGGTCGCCGTCGCGCTGCGCGTCGGTGAGCCGCTTGAGCAGTAGCACCACGCAGCCCTCGCCGGTGACAAAGCCATCCGCCTTGGTGTCGAACGCGTGGCAGTGTCCGGTCCCCGACAGCATGCCCCCGGCCGAGGCGGAAACCGAGCGGCGCGGTTCCAGCATCACGTTGACGCCGCCCGCGAAGGCCATGTCACTCTCACCGTCGGCCAGGCTGCGGCAGGCCTGGTGCACGGCGAACAGGCCCGACGAGCACGCGGTGTCGGTGGTCGCCGCCGGTCCGTGCAGTCCCAGGGCGTAGGCGATCCGTCCGGAGGCCATGCAGGAGATGGTGCCCGGCGTTCCGTACGGCCCGTCGAACGCGTCGGTGGCCGCCGACACGAATTCGTAGTCGCTGTAGTTGGATCCGATGAACACGCCGGTGGCCTCGGCGATGGTGGCCTTGGTGAGACCGGCGTGCTCCATTGCCTCCCACGCGGTCTCCATCAGCAGGCGCTGCTGCGGATCCATCGCAGTCGCTTCTTTTTCGGAGATGCCGAAGAACACGGGGTCAAACGCGCCGACCTCCTCAAGGAACGCGCCCCACATGCACAACGACCGTCCGGGCCCACCCGGGTCGGGGTCGTAGTAGTAGTCGACGTCCCAACGGTCGGCGGGGATCTCGGCGACCATGTCGTCGCCGCGTAGCAATGCGTCCCAAAAGAGGTCAGGGGAGTTGATGCCCCCCGGCAGCCGGCATGCCATGCCGATGACGGCTACGGGAGTAACTCCTGCCCTATCCACTGTCCTTCACCTCTCCTTGCCCATCCTGAAGTTCCTATCACCGCCGCGCCCTCATTATCAGCGCTTCGAGAGATATCGTTGAATTTTCGGTACCGGCCGCGAACATCGCAGCGCCGCACGAACAACCCATCGCCCCGCGATCGAAGCCTGCCGCAAGACCGTGGCGCGATCAGCAGCGTAGCGGCTCCGGTTCACTTGCGCGGAAAAATCGTTCGGACACACGAGAAATTTGCAAGCCTTACGAACTTTCTGTCTTGACCCCAGCTGTTTGACTGATTCATCGATCATTAGGAGATCGCGGGCGCCGCGATGCGTCACCATGAGTAGAATCCACTGTTCATTTGGTAGAAATCGCTGCTAGAGGCGCTGTGCGCCAACGCCGTCAGGCATTGGGGAATTTCGGACCGCGGTGGCGGCTGAGTGCGACAGTGATACGGATCACCGCGGATCGGTGGCGCGCTCCTCGGGGGGCGCTCCCCGACAGAACAGGGGGGATCGGCGCATCGGTGGTGCGGCCGCGAACCGGGAGCCTCAGCGCCGCGTGTTCGCGGCAGTCCTGCGCGGCCAGGGTTCGCGTCGGTGTGCGGTCTGGAAACGCGGTGCCGGCGGAACCCGATGCCGCGATCAATAGGTATCCGGGGAATACGCGCGGGCAATTCGACGAATTGACATGTATAAGTGATGGATTCCCCTGTAATGCTGGTCGTGTCGTCGGTTCTGAGCGCTGCTTGCCACGCAAGTGGTATGGGATTGAAAATCGGGTGACGACAACGGCACACCCGGCGTGGGGCGTACCCGGCGTGGTGGTGGGTGACCGCTTCAGGGGCGGGGCGCGGCAGCACTCGATCGGCGGTTTCGCCCGGCGGTGCTCGGGGGAGCTGGACGAACTGATCGCGGCGTGGATCTGGCTGCGCGCCAGCATAGTTGGTGGACGGCGAGTGATGCGCTGCGCGGAGGCGCCGCCGGCCCCCGCGTGCCGGCGGCGGCAAAACCCACGAAATCGTCGTGCTGAGAAGTCTTCTCGGCAGACCCGACAACACCGGAGCCGTCGTCGGCGCCGAATACGGTCATGGTCGCCGCATCCACGGCGGATCCCCGAGGGTGCGCAGGGCGATGAGATGAGCCTGGCCGACAAGGAGATCCACGATCTGGCGCGCCGCCTGGGGCTGTTGACAGGCCTGGCCGGAGTTGATCTTCAAGGCCAACGCCGCCTCGGGCCGGGCCCGAGTGCGCGTGGGGCGGCTACCGGCATGGCCAGGTTTTGGCCGGCATCTTCCTGATCTCGACCCAGGCCCGCTCAGCAACGCGGAGCCCGGCCGAGTCGCTCACCGGCCTTGTTTCGTGCCGCCACGACCTTGAGCCCCGCTGCGTCGATCTCGGGCAGGGGAGAAGCCGGCCACACCGTCGGAACCGAGGCCACCGCCCGCACGGCTCGACGTGGTCGCGCGGCACGGCGCCCCGGGGAGTCCGTTCCCGGCGGGCCCGGTCACATCACCACACCTCAAACCCGCAGACTGCGGGACCGATCCGTAGTAGCCTGGATCTGACAGGCGCACCACTGTCTCGGCACCGACGTTCGTCTCGGCACCGACGTGTTCGCAACACCGATTGCCGTTGCGATGGTGCATCTTTCGCATTGGCGACACCCGACACTATTGAATTGGATGAAAATTCGAGGCCGATGGCCGACGGTGAGTCGGGGCATCCGCATAAGGAGCGCATCTCATGTCCGCAGCAAAGGAAAGCGCCGAGCTTTCACGGGCACATCTGGCCGAGCACGAGAAACTGGCCACAACACACTTGCGAGAACATCGCGAGCTGGCGGATGCCCATCTCGCTGAACTCCAAGCCCTCATGGACCGGCATCTGGCCGAGCATCGCGATGCCTGTGAACAGGGTCACGTATCCACCAGTGAGCAGGACTCGTTGGCGGCGCGGCACATGGACGAGCACCGCAAGCTCATCGACCGAATGCTGCAGGATCATCGCACGTTGGCCGACCGGCATCTGGCCGAGTTGGCGGAACTTCAAAAACGCCATTCGCACGAACACCAGGGATAACCGGTCCAGGAAATTCGGCGGGGTCGCGAACCCGCCTCAACTGCCGCCGCGTCCGCGACCACCACGGTAGCCGTGACCACCTTCACCACCGTGGTGACCGCCGCCGCAACCATGCCCGCCGCGTTTGCCGACGCGCCGGCGCCACCCCCGACCGCCGCCTACCGGCCGACCTGACACCGCGGCTTCGAACGCATCCAGGTGGTTCTCGGAAGCGGCACGCAAGTTCTCATACACCCTATGAAGGGCTGCCTCGTCGCTGCCTTGCACGGCTGCAGAAAGGTCGGCGATGTCTCCGATTTCGAGTTCGACTCCGGCCCCGTACGCCGCTTCGATCGAGGACAGTCCCCGGGTGAGCCACGCGTCGTAGGCGTGCTGCAATTCGGTGTCGGCATAAACACCGGGCGGCTGCCCCACCGACGGATCGGGGACACCATACCGCTCGAGCAGCCGCCCGATCGCGTCGAAATGACGCTGCTCGCTGGCCGCGATATTGTCGAAGATCGGCACACCCCACGCCCGGTGAAACCGCTCGTACAAGTCGCGCGCCAGCCGTTCCTCCTCCCGCATCAGCACCAGATCCGCCCGCTCGCTCTCCGACAACGGACCACCGGCGGCCGGTCGCGAGCCGTCGTCCACGTTCATCCGATGACTCCGTTCATGCTCGGCCACCGCCGATACCGGTCGGATCGACCACTACTTCGACATCTCGGCAGCCATGTTCAACGCACGCAGCAGGCAGGAACACCGCGTCCTGACGTCAGCGTATTTGATGGTGGTCCGCGAAACCAGCCATGGCGGCGCCATTGACGGGTCGCCGCGTTTCCTGCGGTGTGTGGTCGAGTTCTTTGGGCCCGGGGGGATGTGCTCTGTTCGGGGCTGCGGTTGAGTGCGTCTACGAATTCGGTTGCCCGGGAACATGTTTCAGGAATCCGCGGGATGATGTGGTGGGAGTGGCCGGGCAGGCGGTAGCACACAGCGGCGGGGTCACCGAGAGGCTCGGCCGGGGGTGGTGGTGCGGTGAACCGCGAAGGTGTTTGGTGTCACCCAGGGCCGTCCGACGTGGCTGCCGTTGTTGTGCCCGGTTTCGATGCGCTGGATACGACGGTCGGTGACCGCAACGGATTTCCGCCAGTACAGCGGAGTAGGCGCGCCATGACGACCGCCCGATTCCTCTGGCACGGCGACCCGGACCCACGGATCACCGCCTGCCGACGGCCACCCGTTGGAAGATGGCGTCGCGCGCTGGCCCAACGTGGGCCGGGCACCCGCGCCTAACGCGCCGTGACGGTCGAAATCACGGGCGAGTGCCGGCCGCTGTGACGCGCCCGCGACACCCTGCGCGGATGAGATTGACTTATCAGTCACTAAATCCTAGCGTCGGCGAATGCGAACCAGAGCCGCCGAACTGCTCGGTGTGAAACTCCCGCGCTGCGGCTTCAGCCACTGCCGCGACGTCGTGGCCGCCGTGACCCACGCAGGCGGATTCGGAGTGGATCTGCCGGTGCCGCCCGAACCCTCGCACACGGTGCGGTCGCCGTCGACGACGGGCATCGTCGAGGAGATCGTCGACCAGGCCGGGCGGCTCGAGGGCCCGGTCGAAAGGTGAGCGGCCGCGTCCGCAGGCGCCGCGCCGTCACCGACGAGGACAAATCCCAACGGCGCGACCAGATCATGGCGGCCGCCAAGGAAGCGTTCGCGCACAAAGGATTCCACGCGACCACGATCGCCGACATCGCCAAGCGGGCGCACCTGGCCTACGGCTCGGTCTACTGGTACTTCGACTCCAAAGACGAGTTGTTCCACGCGCTGATGGCGGCCGAGGAGAGCGCGCTGCGCGACCACATCGGTGCAGCCCTGGCCGCGGCGCAAGCCGGAAACGGGGGGCGGCCAGTGCTGCTGCGGGCGTCCCTACGGACCGCCGCGCAGGCCACCCTGGAGTTCTTCGAGGCCGACAAGGCCACGGTCAAGCTGTTGCTGCGTGACCCCTTCGCGCTCGGCGCGAAGTTCGAGAGACATCTGGGCGGCATGTACGAACGGTTCGTCGACGACATCGAGGCCGTGGTGGCCGCGGCGCAGGAGAGCGGCGAGGTGGTGGCCGCCCCGCCGCGGATGGTGGCCTACACCCTGGCCGCGTTGGTGGGACAGCTGGCGCACCGGCGGCTGATCACCGACGACGGTGTCACGGCGGCGCAGGTCGCCGAC
>CAYVQQ010000046.1:10925-15117 GCA_964453085.1 uncultured Mycobacterium sp. | reverse complement strand
CGGGGTTCATCGTGCCGATCGCCCCGCCCGCCCAGACCGGCCGCCGCGGCGGGGAGCAGCGGGCCGAGCTGGCCGAGATCGAGGCGCTGATCACCGCGGGCAAGGTGCTCTCGACGCGGATCGTGCGCAGCGTGATCGGCGGGCGCGACACCTACCGGATGCAACTGGTGTGTGATGGTCGCCCGACCCGACGCCACGAAGCCGGCGACGGGCGGGTGTCGTTCGACCTCGGCCCGTCCCAGATCGCGGTCGCCGTGGAGCACAGTGATGGTTCCTGGTCGGGTTGGACCGAGCCGCTGGCCGATGCGATCCGCCTGGACACGATACGGCTACGGCGCGCGCAGCGGCATCTGGACCGCCAGCACCGAGCCGGCTCACCGCAATGTTTCAACACCGATGGCACGCATAAGTGGGTTCGCTGCGGCTGGCAGCGCTCGGCGGCCGCCCGGCGGACCGCGATCGGGGTGGCCGAGTTGCATCGCCGCCTGGCCGGACACCGCACGACGCTGCACGGTGCGCTGGCCAACCGGCTGCTGGGCCACGGTGCTGCGATCGCGTGTGAAGGCCTGGATTATGTGGCGTGGCAGAAGAACTTCCCGCGCAGTGTGCGCGACCGGGCACCAGGGTTGCTGGTGGAGAAATACAACCCGCGCACCACCGCCCTGTCGCAAACGTGTCTGTGCGGGGACCGTAAGAAGAAACCGCTCAACCAGCGCGTCCACCGCTGCGGCTGCGGCATCGAAGAAGATCGGGACCTGTTCTCGGCCTACCTCGGACTACACGTCCACACGGCCGCCGATGGGTCTGATCGGCTGGACTTGCAGACAGCCAACACCGGCTGGCTGCGTCGTCAGGACGTCGACGAGCCGCCGAAGTCCAGCCGTAGTGCGCAAGCACACAAGCGGCGAGGCCGCAGACACCCGCCCTCGCGGAGGTCCGTGGCGCGCATCAAAGCCCGACGCAAAGCGCGGGCCAAAATACGACAGAGCCGCTCGGCGCGAACCTCCACTACCGACCAGCCCACAGCGATCGCCGCATGAACGGCCATCGAAACAGCCGGCCGGCACGAGGAATCCCCGCAGTTCACTGCGGGGAGGACGTCAACGTCGCGTAACCAGCGGCGATGGATGTCGCCTATTGTCGAGTGTGACGTTGGGAGGGGTGAGCCCAGTGCAGATCCTGGTTACCGACGCCACCGGTGCAGTCGGGCGGCTCGTCGCACGGCGGCTGCTTGCTGCCGGGCACAGCGTCGCCGGCATCGCCGAACGCTGTCACACCGCCCTGGACCCGGCCGTGGACTTCGTGCGCGCGCCGCTGAGCGACCCGGTCCTGCAGGAATTGACCGCCGAAGCGGACGCCGTGATCCATCTGGCCCCGGTCGACCCGACAGCGCCCGGCAGCGCCCGCATCGACGGCCTGGCCCGCGTTACCGACGCGGCCGCCCGCTCCGGGGCGCGGCTGCTATTCGTGTCCCAGGCCGCGGGCCGACCCGACCTGTACGAGCCGGCCGAGTCGCTGGTGGCGACGAGCTGGGGCCCGACCCTGGTGATCCGGGCCGCGCCGCCCGTGGGCCGCCAGCTCGACTGGGCGGTGTGCCGCACGGTGGCCACGCTGCTGCGCAGCAAGGTTTCCACCCAGCCGATACGGGTGCTGCACATCGACGACCTGGTGCGGTTCCTGGTGTCTTCGCTGAACACCGACCGGACCGGTGTTGTGGACCTGGCTACCCCGGACACCATCAACGTGGTCACGGCGTGGCGGCTGCTGCGGTCGGTGACGGCACGGTCGCGCCTGCACCGGCTGCGCGGCTGGCCGCAGCTGGCCCTGGATCTCGATACCGCTGCGGTGCAGGAAGAGTGGATGTTCCAATGCGGCTGGCAGGCGTACGACGCGGTCGCAGACACGGCGCGCGGGATCGTCGGGCGCAAGCTCGAAGACTCCGGTGCGGCCGACCATGGCGGCCGATTGACGCTCCCCGTCGAGGTTTTGCCACGCTCGCCCGCCGCGGAGTTGCCCAGCGCGGCGCCTGAGGGACTAGAGGGCGAGTTCGACGACCGGATCGATCCGCGGTTCCCCGTCTTCAGTGCCAGCACGCTCGCCGAGGCGCTGCCTGGGCCACTGACGCCGATCACCCTGGACGTCCAGATGACCGGGCTGCGTACGGCGAGTCGGGTGCTGGGGCGGGTACTCGCGCTCGGCGGCGTCGTGGGTGACGAGTGGGGGAGCCGGGCCATCGCGGTGTTCGGCCACCGGGCCTACGTCGGGGTGTCGGCCAATGTGCTTGCCGCCACCCAGCTTCCGGGCTGGGACCGCGAAGCCGTCGTGCGGAGCACGGTGGGCGGCCGGCCCGAGGTGGGTGACCTGCTGCCCTTCGGTGAGCCGCGACTGGCTGGCGGGACGCTCGGGTCGGTGGCCAAAGCCGTCGTCGCGGCTCGGTCACTGTCGCTGCTGCGCCACCTCAAGGCTGACACGCAGACCTACAGCGCGGCCGCCGGGGCGGAGCACTTGGACGCCGCTCAGCTCGCCACGCTACCGGATTCCGTCCTGGCCGTTCGGATTCCGTTGTTGCGGGACCGGATTCACCAGGGTTGGGTGCTGACCGCGCTGTGGCTCATCGACACCGGGGTCACGGCGGCGGCGCTGGAACACACCCAGGTCGGCGGCAGCGTGTCCGGCATCGCAATGATCACGGAAAGCAACCGGATCGCGACCGAAACCGCCGAACTGGTCGCCGTGCTGCGCAACGATCCGCCATTGTGTGCGTTGGCCGGCGAGGGCAACCTCGGCAGCATCCGTGCGTTATCCCCGGCCACCGCCGCCAAGTTCGATTCGGCGATCGCCCGGATCGGGCACCGCGGTCCCGGCGAGGCCGAACTGGCCGGCCGGGTTTTCGGTGACGACCCGCAGAGGCTGCTGCGGATGGCCGCGCATTTCGCCGCCACCGCGCCGCCCGACCCGGCCGCACCGACCACGGTGCAACGGCTCGCCGACGCCGCCCGCAGCTCACGGGAACTGGCCCACGACACCACTCTGCGGTTCACTCATCAGCTGCGAATGACGCTGCGGGAATTGGGATCCCGGCGTGTGGATGCCGACCTGCTGGACGCCGCCGACGACGTTTTCTACCTGACCTGCGACGAATTGGTCAGCATCCCGGCCGACGCGCGATTGCGCGTCAAGCGCCGGCGGGCCGAACGGGAACGCCTGCAGGCACAACGCCCGCCCGACGTCATCGACGGAAAGTGGGTTCCCGTCGACCGGGGCTCCGATTGCCCGCATCCCGCGGGCGAAGGCGACTGACCGCGTACCCGCTCAGCTCAGCTGTTCACGCAGGGACAACGCATTGCGCACGGCGTGCCCGCCCAGGTCGTTGTTGAAATACATCCACACGTCGCGGCCGTTGCCGTCCCATCCGGCGACGAGGTCGGCCCACCACCGCAGTTCCCGTTGCGGATACGAGCCCGCATAGAGCGCGTCCGGATCCGGTCCGTGCATTCGGACGTACACCAGGTCCGTGGTGGCCCGCGGAATGCAGGGCAGGCCGGCACCGCTCATCACGACGTATGCGGCCCGCCGGCTTTCCAGCAGCGTGTACACGGCCGGGTCGTTCCAGGATGGGTGGCGCAACTCCACGGCGACGCGGATCGATGCCGGCACGGCCCGCAGGAAGGCGTCCAGGCGCGCATCGTCGCGCCGCTGTTCGGGATGCAGTTGGACCAGCAGCACGCCGTGGTGGTCGCCGAGCAGGTCCCAGCAGCGTTCGAACCGCTCGATCCAGGGTTTCGGCGAGGCCAACCGGCGGTAATGCGTGAGGCCGCGATGCGCCTTGACCGACATGGTGAAGCCGGGCGGCAACTGATCGCGCCAGCCCTCGAACGTCGCGTCCCCGGGCCATCGGTAGAAACTCGCGTTCAGCTCGACGGTGTCGAAAACTTCGGCGTAGCGGGCCAATCGGCGCGCGGCGGGCAGACCGGGCGGGTAGAGCACGCCGGCCCAGTGGTTGTAGGACCATCCGGACGTGCCGATCCGAATGGTCACCGCCGGGTCAACCGGTCACTCGGCGGCGCACGTCGTCGTCCAGCGACGCCCTGACGAGCGCGGCCGCCAGCCGCGCGTTGCCGTCCCGCGCCAGCGAGGCCAGCTCGTCCGGGGCGGTCGGCAAACCCAGTTGCTGTGCCGCGGCGGTGGCGCG
>CAYVQQ010000046.1:0-10915 GCA_964453085.1 uncultured Mycobacterium sp. | reverse complement strand
GCGGTCGTCGTAGTAGGGTCGCACCCACGGCCAGACGTCCTGCACCTCCCGTAGGAAGATGTCGGCGCCGGTGTCGCCGATCCCCTTGAACGCCTTGAGCATACGTTTGGCCACGGTGACGTCGTGGCCGCAGCGGTCGGCAAGTACGCGGAGGTCGCCGGCGTGGTCGTCGCGAACCCGTCGCGCCATCTCGGTGAGCCGGGTGGCCGAACTCTCGTCGTAGCGCGCGTACGACGCCCGACCGAACGCGTCGATCATGGTCTGTCGGTCTGCGGCGAGCACGGCATCGGGCGTGCGCAGGCCCGCCTCGAACACCTCCCGCGCTGCGGTCGCGGCGATGGAGGCGTCGATCGGCTTGCCGGCCAGCATGCACAGCATCAGAAGCTGGAACAACGGCTTCGGCGTGTCCTTCAACGTGATGCCGGCCTCGTCCGCGAAGGTGGTCCCGGCCACCTCGAGCAGCCGGCGCGACACCTGTTTCGGCTCGTTCACAGTGGATCACGTACCCGCGGGACGGCCGGGCAAACACCGGTCACCTGGGCGGCAGGACGCGAAGCCGCCGGGTGGTCCGCACGCCCACGGCGTCGCGTAGGACGGCGGTGTCACGTTCGCGATCAACTCAGGCGGCGACCGAAACGGTCTGCGCTGCCGGCGCCAGCGCCTGCGCGACGATCTCGGCGACGTCGGTCATCGGCCGCACGTCGAGCGTCTCGAGGACCTCGGCGGGCACGTCGTCGAGGTCCGGCTCGTTGCGGGCCGGGATGAAAACCGTGGACAGGCCGGCACGTTGCGCGGCGAGCAGCTTCTGCTTCACCCCGCCGATCGGCAGCACCCGACCGTTCAGCGTGACCTCACCGGTCATGCCGACGTCGGAGCGCACCCGTCGACCGGTGGCCATCGACACCAGCGAGGTCACCATCGTGACACCCGCCGACGGGCCGTCCTTGGGCACCGCGCCGGCGGGCACGTGCACGTGGACGCGCCGGTCCAGCGCCTTCGGGTCGACCCCCAACTCCGCGGCATGCGAGCGCACATAGGACAGAGCGATCTGCGCCGACTCCTTCATCACGTCGCCGAGCTGTCCGGTCAGCTGCAGGCCAGGTTCTCCGTCGGTGGACCCCGCCTCGATGTAGAGCACGTCACCGCCGAGGCCGGTGACAGCCAGACCGGTGGCCACGCCGGGCACCGCGGTGCGTTCGGCCGACTCGGGGGTGAATCGCGGGCGGCCCAGGTACTCGAGGAGATCCGGCTCGTCGACTGTGATCGGGTTGGCGTCATCCGCCAACCTGGTGCTCACCTTGCGCAGGACTCGGGCCAGCAGCCGCTCTACCTGCCGCACTCCGGGCTCGCGAGTGTAGTCGGCGGCGATCTTTCGCAGCGCGGCGTCGGTCAAGGTCACCTCGTCGACGCTCAGCGCCGCGCGTTCCCGCTGCCGGGGCAGGAGATAGTCGCGGGCGATGGCGACCTTTTCGTCCTCGGTGTAGCCGTCGATGGCCACCAGCTCCATGCGGTCCAGGAGCGCCGACGGGACGTTCTCGATCACGTTGGCGGTGGCCAGGAACACCAC
This sequence comes from uncultured Mycobacterium sp., assembly GCA_964453085.1. Classification (GTDB taxonomy): domain Bacteria; phylum Actinomycetota; class Actinomycetes; order Mycobacteriales; family Mycobacteriaceae; genus Mycobacterium. Next base: position 9,348 of record CAYVQQ010000046.1, on the reverse strand, counting down.
ATCGGACAGGTCCAGGTCCAGATCCAGGTAGTGGTCGCGGAAGGTGTGGTTTTGCGCAGGGTCAAGCACCTCGAGCAGCGCCGCGCTCGGGTCGCCGCGGAAGTCCGAGCCGACCTTGTCGATCTCGTCCAACAACACGACGGGATTCATCGTCCCGGCCTCGCCGATGGCGCGCACGATCCGCCCCGGCAGCGCACCCACGTAGGTGCGCCGGTGGCCGCGGATCTCCGCCTCGTCGCGCACCCCGCCCAGGGCGACGCGCACAAACTTGCGACCCAGCGCCCGTGCGACGCTCTCGCCCAGCGATGTCTTGCCGACGCCGGGGGGGCCGGCCAGCATCATCACCGCGCCGGAGCCGCGCCCACCGACGACATGCAGCCCGCGCTGGGCACGGCGCGCACGCACGGCCAGGTATTCGACGATGCGGTCCTTGACCTCGTCCAGTCCGTGATGGTCGGCGTCCAGGATCTTCCGCGCGGCCTTCAGGTCGGTGGAGTCGTCGGTCTTGACGTTCCACGGCAGGTCCAGCACGGTGTCCAGCCAGGTGCGGATCCAGCCGCTCTCCGGGCTCTGGTCGCCGGAGCGTTCCAGCTTGCCGACCTCACGCAACGCCGCCTCGCGCACTTTCTCGGGCAGGTCGGCGGACTCCACCCGGGCGCGGTAGGCCACCTCGTCATCGTCCTCCGGTCCCAACTCGCCGAGTTCCTTGCGGATCGCGGCCAGTTGCCGGCGCAGCAGGAACTCCTTCTGCGTCTTCTCCATGCCCGCGCGGACGTCCTCGGCGATCTTGTCGTTGACCTCGACCTCGGCCAGGTGGGTGGCCGTCCAGTCGATCAGCACACGTAGCCGCTCGGCGGTGTCCACCGTTTCCAACAGCTGCCGCTTCTGCGCGGCGCTCAGGTAGGACGCGTACCCGGACGTGTCGGCCAACGCCGAGGGGTCGGTCAAGCCGTTGACGTAGTCGACGATCTCCCAGGCCTCACGCCGCTGCAGCATGGCCAGCAGCAGCTTGCGGTACTCCGCCGCCAGGGTTCTGACCTCGTCGGTGGGCTCGCCCGGGGTGACCTCGGTCACCTCGACCCACAACGCCGGGCCGGGCCCGGAGGCCGCCGCCCCGATCAGGGCGCGGCCCGCACCGCGCACGACAGCGACGGTGCCGCCGCCCGCGACGCGGCCGACGTGCAGGATCTTCGCGACCACGCCGTGCGACGGGGAGCGGTCCTCGAGGCGGGGGGCGATCAGCAACTGCCCCGACTCGCTCGCCCGCGCGGCGTCGACAGCCGCGCGAGCGGCCTCATCGAGCGCGATCGGCACCACCATTCCGGGCAGCACGATCGTGTCGGTGACGAACAGCACCGGTACTGGCGTGGCGGCGGCCATGAAATCCTCCCAAAATTGAGTCTGGTGCACTCAACCGCGATGGCCGCCGGTTTGTTCCGTGGCGCTGCGACGCTGCAGGAGCGGTCCGCGTCACACCGACGGCCGCGCCGCCAGGCGCTGCAACTGCGTGACGTGCCGCGGCGAAAGCTCCTCCAGACAGGTCACCCCGAGGAGCCGCATCGTGCGGGTGATCTCGCCGGTCAGGATGTCGATCGCGCGCTTGACGCCGGCCTCGCCGCCGGCCATCAGCCCGTACAGGTAAGCCCGCCCCACCAGCGTGCACCGGGCCCCCAGCGCGACCGCAGCCACGATGTCGGCGCCGGTCGTGATACCGGTGTCGAGGAGGATCTCGGTGCGTTCGCCCAGCTCCCGCGCGACCGCAGGTAGCAGGTGGAACGGCACGGGCGCCCGGTCCAGTTGACGCCCCCCGTGGTTGGACAGCACGATGCCGTCGACCCCGTGGTCGACGACGGCGCGGGCGTCGTGGAGCGTCTGAATCCCCTTGACGACGAGCTTGCCGGGCCATCGGGCCTTGATCCACTCCAGGTCGTCGAAGGTGAGGCTGGGGTCGAACATCGTGTTCAGGTACTCGGCGACGGTGCCTGGCCAGCGATCCAGCGACGCGAACGCCAGCGGTTCGGTGGTCAACAGGTCGAACCACCACTTCGGGTGCGGCACCGCGTCGAGCACGGTCCGCAGCGTCAGGGTCGGCGGGATCGTCATCCCGTTGCGGTTGTCGCGCAGCCGCGCGCCCGCGACGGGAACGTCGACCGTGACCAGCAGCGTGTCGAAGCCGGCGTCGGCCGCGCGCTGCACCAAGGCCATCGACCGGTCGCGATCGCGCCACATGTAGAGCTGAAACCATTTGCGGCCCCGGGGTACCGCGGTCACCAGGTCTTCGATCGCGGTGGTGCCGAGGGTCGACAGTGAGAACGGTATGCCGGCCCGGGCGGCCGCGCCGGCACCGGCGATCTCGCCCTCGGTGTGCATCAGTCGGGTGAATCCGGTGGGCGCGATGCCGAACGGCGCGGCGACCTGCCGACCCAGCACGTCCCATCCGATGCACACCTCAGTGACGTCGCGCAGGATCGTCGGGTGAAACTCGATGTCGCGGAACGCTTGTCGGGCGCGGGCGATGGACAGTTCGGCCTCGGCGGCGCCGTCGGTGTAGTCGAACGCAGCCCTGGGCGTGCGTCGTCGGGCGATGCGACGCAGATCCTCGATGGTCAGCGCGGTGTCCAGGCGGCGCCGGGTGCGGTCGAAGTCGGGCCGCTTGAACCGGATCAGCGGCGCCAGGTCGCTTACCCTGGGCACCCGTCGCTTGACCACCATGGCTACCAGTGTGCAACCCGCGTCTGTGCGTTCCACCGGACGCCTTTCGAACGGCCGCGACTACGATGCGCGTCATGGATTCTGCGACCGCGGGGATCGGCACTCTGGCCATCCCGCCGCAAAAGAACTCGGACCGGCCGTCCAGCGGTCCTGCCCACGCCGCTAGACGCGACACCGACCGTGCGGCGCATGGCCTTTCTCGGGCGCTCGGTCGGCTGACGGGGTAGCCGTGGAATCAGCACCCGACCCCTACGACCTGAAACGTTTCCTGCGGGCGCAGGCTCCCGTCTACCGCACCGTCGTCGAGGAGTTGCGCGAGGGGCGCAAACGCACGCACTGGATGTGGTTCGTCTTCCCGCAACTGCGTGGCCTGGGTACCAGCCCCACGGCGCAGCGCTACGGGATCTCCTCACTGGGGGAGGCCCGCGCTTACCTGCGCCACAACGTGCTCGGGCCGCGGCTGCGGGAGTGCACGCGACTGGTCAACGAGGTTCAGGGCCGTTCGGCCGCCGAGATCTTGGGTTCGCCCGACGACCTCAAGCTGTGCTCGTCGATGACGCTGTTCGCCGCCGCCACCGACGACAACGCGGAGTTCGTCGCGCTGCTCGACAAGTACTTCGACGGTCGACGTGACCGGTTGACGCTCGACGGGCTGGGGGTTGTGGGCAGCTAGTTGGCTGGAGTTCCTCTGGAGTTCCCGAGGCCGTGACGTTCCCCCAACACGCCGGGACATTGCGCTGTCCGCGGTGCCACGGCGGGCTCGTCAAACGAGGATTTGGGACGGTGCCGCAGCATCCGCTCGCACGGCATCGCGACGGTGACGCCACGGCCGCGGCGCGTGCGCTGGCCTGACTGCGCAGCCACTGCAGATCCTGCAGCGCTGTAGCCCAGAACGCCCGGCTCGATGACGTGGTCGATTCAGCCGAGAGAGCCGCCGCAGCCGGTGTTGGTTCGGCTGCGGCGGCTCTGTCGGCGTGGGCTTCGCCGGCTGTGGTAGCGCACCGACGAAACCCGGTGGGCAGGCCTGCCTTCAGGGCGTGTGGCCGATCGAGGCCCGGTCACGCAATCGCGATCAGCCGACACCGGCCAGCGTGTCGGCGGCGATGATCGCCTGCGCCACGCCGGACACGATCGCGGCGACCTTCAACGCCTCCTGGATGGCTTCTCGGCCCACCCCCGATTCACGCAGTGTGTGCTCGTGGGAGGCAACGCAATCCGGGCATCCGTTGATCGTCGAGACCGCGAAGCACCACAGTTCGAAGTTCGCCTTCTGCACGCCGGGATTGGCGATGATGTTCATCCGCAATCCGGCGCGCAGATCGTCGTACTTGCCTCCGAGGAAGCCGCGACCACGATAGAACACGTTGTTCATGCCCATGATCGAGGCCGCCCCGAGTGCTGCGTGGTATGCCTCGGCGGATAACAGGTCGGCCGCTTCGGCACCGATCTCGGCCAGCACCCGGGTATTCCGGGTTGCCGCCGCAGTGGCCAGGAGGGTGCCCCATAGCTGTTCCTCGTCGAGTTCGGTGCTGCGCACGATCGAACTGAGGTTGAGCTTGAGGTCCTTGGCGTATTCGGGCAGCGCGTTTTTGAGGTTCTCGACGCTCATGTCGCCTCCTCGCGAGGCTTGTCGGGCCGGTGTTCAGGCCGCGATCAAGCGGATGCCTTGAGCAACTCGGTGGCGTTCAGCGTCGGGTCGCCCTTGTGCCAGTTGCAGGCGCACAGCTCGTCGGACTGGAGCGCGTCCAGGACCCGCAGGACCTCGTCGACGTTGCGGCCCACAGATCCCGCGGTGGCCGAAACGAACTGGATCTCGTTGTTGGGGTCGACGATGAAGGTCACTCGGTCGGCCACTCCGTCGGCGTTGAGCACGCCGGTCGCCTGGCACAGCTCATGCTTGATGTCCGAAAGCATCGGGAAGGGCAGCGTCTTGAGGTCCTCGTGCTGCGCACGCCAGTTGAAGTGCACGAACTCGTTGTCGGTCGACACCCCGAGAACCTGGGCGTCGCGGTCTGCGAAGTCGTTGTTCAGCTTGCCGAACGCCGCGATCTCGGTGGGGCACACGAAGGTGAAGTCCTTCGGCCAGAAGAAGACCACGCGCCACTTGCCGGGGTAGGCGTCGCTGGTGATGGTGGTGAAGTAGTCGTCGGGGGACTTGGCGTCGACCTTGGACAGGTCACCGGGGATCAGCGCGGTGAGCTGATAGGCGGGGAACTGGTCGCCGATCGTCAGCAATGACATATCGCTCCTTTTACTCGGTGTCGCAATGGGGATTTGGGACTTCCCCGTGAATGTTAGCCGTACCGGACTGTGAGGTAAAGGTAATTTTTCACCTTATATTGACAGGTATGACCGATAAGAATTATCAGCCGACCATTGCCGGGCTGCGCGCATTCGTCGCGGTGGCCGAGAAGCGGCACTTCAGCAGCGCCGCGCCCGCTCTGGGCGTGAGCCAGTCGACGTTGTCGCAGGCGTTGGCGGCTCTGGAGAACGGGCTGGGCATCCAGTTGATCGAGCGCTCGACGCGGCGTGTCTTCCTGACCCCAGAGGGCGCGCAACTGCTCCCGCACGCCCAGTCCGTGGTGCATGCGGTCGAAGCGTTCACCACCGCCGCGGCGGGCACCGCCGATCCCTTGCAGGCCAGCCTGCGGCTGGGGCTGATCCCGACGGTCGCGCCCTACGTACTGCCGACGGTGCTGGCCGGGGTCGCCGAGCAGCTTCCAGCCCTCACCTTGCGGGTGATCGAGGACCAGACTGAGCGGCTGCTGGCGGCGCTGCGCGAAGGGGCGCTGGATGCGGCGCTGATGGCGTTGCCCGCCGATGCCGCCGGAATCACCGCGATCCCGATTTATGACGAGGACTTCGTCCTCGCGCTGCCGCCCGGGCATCCGCTGTCGGGCCGGCGACGCGTCCCGACGACGGCGCTGGCGCAGCTGCCATTGCTGTTACTCGACGAGGGCCACTGCCTGCGCGACCAGGCGCTGGACGTCTGCCGCATGGCGGGTGTCCGGCCCGAGCTGGCCAATACCCGCGCGGCGTCGCTGTCGACCGCGGTGCAGTGCGCGACCGGCGGACTGGGCGTCACCCTGATTCCGCAGACGGCGGTCCCGGTCGAGGCGGCGAGAAGCCGGCTGGGTCTCGCTGAATTCGCCGTGCCCCGCCCGGGCCGGCGGATCGGCCTGGTATTCCGCGCCTCCAGCAGGCGCCGCGACTCCTACCAGCGACTGGCCGGCATCATCGGCGGGCTGATCGGCGCCGAACACCGGGTGCGCCTCGTGAAAGGGGAGCCCGCCGACTGAACGGCCGCGACTACAGAGGGACTACAGAGGTGATGTGGTCGTCTGTGGGTCGGGGCACGATGCGGATGCGGTTGAGTGTGCCGGCGAACGCGCTTGCTCCGGGTCGGGCACCAATGCCGAGCCGATGGAGGCAACACCGGGGCAACACCACCGCCCCGGCGGACCCCGACATGGGCCGCTAATGCGATGCGGCGGGCTGCAGTTCGGCTTCCCGGCTGTCTTCCTTATTGGCTGACGCGGCGATAATCGCCCGCAGCGTGCGCCTGCAACGCCCGCAGTCCGCACCGGCGCCGCACGCGGCGGCGACCTCTTTGGACGTCGACGCCCCGCGCGCGATGCACTCGGACACGGTGTGGGTGGTGGCCCCGACACACAGGCATACGTACATCAGCACACCCTCCGCACCATCAGCACACCCTCCGCACGCCGGCGACGCCTTCTCGGGAAACAGATTCGGAAACGGATCCAAGCGACCACGGTCCGGCCTCGCCCGGCATGTCTCGCGTCGTCGGGAACTGGGGCGGTGGGACCGGGTGGATAGGCCGCATGTTAGTGGAGTCTAACCTAAGTTAATCGGTGGGGTCTATTCCAGGGTGGTTGTTAGTTGGGTCACTCCCGGCCACCCGCCCCCACGCGCCGAACGGAGCCGTCGCTTGCTGGAAGATTGTTCCGCGGCATGGCAGAGTGCGACTACAGGTGGCGACCGGGACTACAGCCTAGCTTGCCGCGCCCCGGTCAGAACAGATTGTCTTTTCAAACCGCAAGGAGTGACCGTGCAAGGTGATCCAGACGTTTTGCGTCTGCTCAACGAGCAGTTGACCAGTGAGCTCACCGCCATCAACCAGTACTTCCTGCATTCCAAGATGCAGGACAACTGGGGCTTGACGGAGGTCGCGAAGCACACCCGCGAGGAATCGTTCGACGAGATGCGGCACGCAGAGGTGATCACTGACCGCATCCTGCTGCTCGACGGTCTGCCCAACTATCAGCGCCTCTTCTCCCTGCGCATCGGCCAGACGCTGCGCGAACAGTTCGAGGCCGACCTGGCGATAGAACACGAGGTGCTCGACCGACTCAAGCCGGGCATCATCATGTGCCGCGAGAAGCAGGACACCACCACCGCCAACATCTTCGAGCAGATCGTGGCCGACGAGGAACTGCACGTCGATTATTTGGAGACGCAACTGGAGCTGATGGGCAAGCTCGGCGAGGAGCTATACCTTGCACAATGTGTGTCCCGTCCGCCGGGCTCGCAAAAACACGGGGACTGAACTTCCGTCCGCCGGTGTGTGATCAGCCCGAAGACGGCAAACACTGGCACGCGGCGTCAGGACCGAGATGGCGAGTGTGGGTGGGTAGGCGACCGGCAGATGGGCGCCGGCGGCGATGCTTGGTCACGACGACACTGGGTAGCCCCCGCCGTATGGCGGTGACACCGGCGGCGGGGCCGGTGCTCAAACCGCGTGCGTGTCCATGGCCGAACGCGTCACCGACTCATGCGCGGCCATAGGCATCCGCCGTCGCGGAGGGAAGCCGGAACCGTGATGCAACGGAGCCGCCCGGCGCGAACCTGCACGACCGACCGGCCCACGGTGACAGCCGCATGAACGGCCATCGAGACCACGGGTCGGCACGAGGAGTCCCCGCGGTTCACTGCGGGAAGCACGTCAACGGCGCCTCGCTTGCGGCCGCTGTGATCGCCCAACTCGAGGCCGAAGGCGTCGACACCGTCATCGGGACCGTCGTCAACGCGGCGGGACTCACGCTGGCCAAGACGGTCCCCGTCCGGCGCGCAAACACCTTCGCCGACCCCGGACTGGGCGCCAGTCCGTCCTGGCACGGCTTCGCGATCGACCAGACCGGTATCGCCTTCACCGACGACATCGGTGTCATCGGCGATCAGCGCCTGCGCATCGACCTGTCGGCCCTGCGCATCATCGACGACGGACTGGCCTGGGCACCCGCCGCGTTCTACCAGCCGGATGGCACACCGGTGCCCGCGTGCGGCCGCGGCACGCTCGGCCGGATCGAGGCCGCGCTCACTGCGGCCGGCATCGAGGCGCTGATCGGCCACGAGATCGAATTCCTGCTCGTCGGTCCCCTCGGGGGGCGGCTGCCGTCGGCGCTGTGGGCTCAGTACGGCCTGGCCGGCGTCCTCGAGTTCGAGGCATTCATCCGCGATGTCAACGCCTCGGCCACGGCCGCCGGGATCTCGATCGAGCAGTTCCACCCCGAATTCGGGGCCAACCAGTTCGAGATCTCGCTGGCACCCCACCCGCCGGTGGCCGCCGCCGACCAGCTGGTGCTGACGCGGTTGATCATCGGCCGCGCAGCCCGCCGCCATGGAATGCGCATCAGCCTGTCGCCTGCACCCTTTGCGGGCGGCGTCGGATCTGGTGCGCACCAACATTTTTCACTCAGCACCCCGGAGGGGCCGCTGTTCTGCGATGGCACGGGCGCCGAAGGGATGACACCGGTTGGGGAGAACGCGCTGGCGGGCGTGGTGCGCGGACTGCGCGAGGCGCAGGGCGTGCTGTGCGGGTCGATCGTGTCCGGTCTGCGGATGCGGCCCGGCCAATGGGCCGGTGCCTACACGTGTTGGGGCACCGAGAACCGAGAGGCCGCAGTGCGATTCGTCAGGGGAGGCCTCGGCGCGGCGTATGGGGGCAACGCCGAGGTGAAGATCGTCGACCCGTCGGCGAACCCCTACCTGGCGTCCGCGGCGATCCTAGGCCTGGCGCTCGACGGCATCAAGAACCAGGCGGCGTTGCCACCGCAGGTGACTGTCGACCCAGCGACGCTGTCGGATTCCGACCGCGACGACATCGTTGGGCTGCCCACCGATCAGGCGGAGGTGATCGGCGCACTGAACGATTCGGCGCTGCTACGGGGAGTGCTGGGCGACGCCGCGGTGGACGCGGTCATCGCGGTGCGCAGACTGGAGTACGAGCGCTACGGTAACCTCGGCCCCGAGCAACTCGCGGACAAGTTCCGGATGGCCTGGAGCCTGTGACCGAGTTGGCGCGGCACATCGATGCCGTGACTCTGATCGATCAGCACGTCCACGGGTGCTGGTTGGCGGCAGGGGACCGGGCGCGGTTCGAGAACGCGCTCAACGAGGCCAACACCGAGCCGCTCGCCGGGTTCGACTCGGGGTTCGACTCGCAACTGGGCTTCGCGGTGCGGGCTCACTGCGCGCCAGTCCTGGGCCTGCCCGGACATGCCGCGGCAGAAGACTATTGGGAGCGCCGCAGCCGCCACAGCGAGATCGAACTGGCCCGGCTGTTCCTGCCGTCCGCGGGTGTGGGCGACTGGTTGGTGGACACCGGCGTCGACG
>CAYVQQ010000045.1:0-15333 GCA_964453085.1 uncultured Mycobacterium sp. | reverse complement strand
GGAAGACGTGACCTTGGAGATCCCCGCCGGGGAGGTCAGCGTCCTGCTGGGACCGTCGGGTACCGGCAAATCCGTCTTCCTGAAGTCCCTGATCGGGCTGTTGCGTCCGGAACGCGGCTCGATCGTCATCGACGGCACCGACATCATGCAGTGCTCGGCGCGTGAACTGTACGACATTCGCACGCTGTTCGGCGTGATGTTCCAGGACGGCGCCCTGTTCGGGTCGATGAACCTGTTCGACAACGCGGCGTTCCCCTTGCGCGAGCACACCAAGAAGAAGGAAAGCGAAATCCGTGACATCGTCATGGAGAAGCTGCATCTGGTGGGTTTGAGCGGCGACGAGAAGAAATTCCCCGGGGAGATCTCCGGTGGTATGCGCAAGCGCGCCAGCCTGGCCCGGGCGCTGGTGCTCGACCCGCAGATCATCCTCTGCGATGAACCGGACTCGGGTCTGGATCCGGTGCGCACCGCCTACCTGAGCCAACTGATCCTGGACATCAACGCCCAGATCGACGCGACGGTGCTGATCGTGACTCACAACATCAACATCGCCCGCACCGTCCCGGACAACATCGGTATGCTGTTCCGCCGCAAGCTGGTCATGTTCGGTCCCCGAGAAGTGCTGCTGACCAGCGACGAGCCGGCCGTGCGGCAGTTCCTCAACGGCCGTCGCATCGGGCCGATCGGCATGTCCGAGGAGAAGGACGAGGCCACCATGGCCGAGGAGCAGGCCGCGTTCGAGGCCGGCCAGCACGCCGGCGGTGTGGAGGAGATCGAGGGCGTGCCGCCGCAGATCGTGCCGTCACCCGGCATGCCGGAACGCAAGGCGGTGGCTCGTCGCCAGGCCCGCGTGCGCGAGCTGCTGCACACGCTGCCCAGGAAGGCTCAGGCTGCGATTCTCGACGACTTGGAGGGAACCCACAAGTACCAAACGCACGCGTTCGGCGACTAGCCGGCGCCGGGCACGGTCGGATTTGCCGTTAATTCGGCGCAACTTACCGTCCCGCCCCTTGACGACGAGGCCCAAACGGGTCAGTCTGTTGGTCAGCATGTGTCCACGGGAAGTCGAGATGCCAGCCAGCGCCGATGCCCCCAAGGGCTGGGATTTTCGGATAGTTGAGGAATGCGCCGTTCTGCGCTATCGTTGGACGTTGCGCTGGCTACCTCCTGCCCATCTCACCCGCCACTGACACCGTGGTCTTAGTTGAGTCGCCCTCTGTGGCTCAGCTGCTTAGTGCGTGCGTGAGATCCGGACAGTTTGTTCGCCGGCATAGCAGACACAATGTCGCGGCGAACAGGCCGGTGGCCGCCGGATCCACGTGAGTCGCATGAGGTGCTGGAAGGATGCATCTTGGCAGATTTCCGCCAGAGCAAGACGAATCGCCCACAAGGTTCCCCCCATGGAAGTTCGTCGAACAGTTCCGTGCCCGGAGCGCCAAACCGAATCTCCTTCGCCAAGTTGCGGGAACCCCTTGAGGTTCCGGGGTTGCTTGACGTTCAGACCGACTCGTTCGAGTGGCTGATCGGGTCGCCGCGCTGGCGGGAATCGGCTCTCGCCCGGGGCGAGAGCGATCCAGTGGGCGGCCTGGAAGAGGTGCTCCACGAGTTGTCGCCGATCGAGGACTTTTCCGGCTCGATGTCGCTGTCGTTCTCCGACCCGCGCTTCGACGAGGTCAAGGCGCCGGTCGATGAGTGCAAAGACAAGGACGTGACGTACGCGGCCCCGCTGTTCGTCACGGCCGAGTTCATCAACAACAACACCGGTGAGATCAAGAGCCAGACGGTGTTCATGGGCGACTTCCCGATGATGACCGAGAAGGGCACCTTCATCATCAACGGGACCGAGCGCGTGGTGGTCAGCCAGCTGGTGCGTTCACCCGGTGTGTACTTCGACGAGACCATCGACAAGTCGACCGAGAAGCTGCTGCACAGCGTCAAGGTGATCCCGAGCCGGGGCGCGTGGCTGGAGTTCGACGTCGACAAGCGCGACACCGTCGGAGTGCGCATCGACCGCAAGCGCCGCCAGCCCGTCACCGTGCTGCTCAAGGCGCTGGGCTGGACCAACGAGCAGATCACCGAGCGGTTCGGCTTCTCCGAGATCATGATGTCGACGCTGGAGAAGGACAACACGGTCGGCTCCGACGAGGCGCTGCTGGACATCTACCGCAAGCTGCGGCCCGGCGAACCTCCGACCAAGGAGTCCGCGCAGACACTGTTGGAGAACCTGTTCTTCAAGGAGAAGCGTTACGACCTGGCCCGTGTCGGCCGTTACAAGGTCAACAAGAAGCTGGGTCTCGGCGCGGAGCCGGCCCGGACTTCGTCGACCACGCTGACCCAAGAGGACATCGTCGCCACGATCGAGTACCTGGTGCGCCTGCACCACGCCGCCGTGGATGGTCACCCCGCCGTCATGACGGTCCCCGGCGGTGTTGAGGTGCCGGTGGAAACCGACGACATCGACCACTTCGGCAACCGCCGGCTACGCACGGTCGGTGAGTTGATCCAGAACCAGATCCGGGTCGGCATGTCGCGGATGGAGCGGGTGGTCCGCGAGCGGATGACCACCCAGGACGTCGAGGCGATCACGCCACAGACCCTGATCAACATCCGGCCGGTGGTCGCCGCGATCAAGGAGTTCTTCGGCACCAGCCAGCTCTCCCAGTTCATGGACCAGAACAACCCGCTGTCGGGGCTCACCCACAAGCGCCGCCTCTCGGCGCTGGGGCCGGGCGGTCTGTCCCGGGAGCGGGCCGGCCTCGAGGTCCGGGACGTGCACCCGTCGCACTACGGCCGCATGTGCCCGATCGAGACCCCGGAAGGACCCAACATCGGTCTGATCGGCTCGCTGTCGGTGTACGCGCGGGTCAACCCGTTCGGGTTCATCGAAACGCCGTACCGCAAGGTCGTCGACGGCATGGTCACCGACGAGATCGTGTACCTGACCGCCGACGAGGAGGACCGCCACGTCGTCGCGCAGGCCAACTCGCCGATCGACGATGATGGTCGGTTCCTCGAGGCACGCGTCCTGGTGCGCCGCAAGGCCGGCGAGGTCGAGTACGTGGCCTCGTCCGAGGTGGACTACATGGACGTCTCGCCGCGCCAGATGGTGTCGGTGGCGACCGCGATGATTCCGTTCCTCGAGCACGACGACGCCAACCGTGCGCTCATGGGCGCCAACATGCAGCGCCAGGCGGTTCCGCTGGTGCGCAGCGAGGCGCCGCTGGTGGGCACCGGCATGGAGTTGCGCGCCGCGATCGACGCCGGTGACGTCGTCGTCGCCGAGAAGGCCGGGGTGATCGAGGAGGTGTCCGCCGACTACGTCACCGTGATGGCCGACGACGGTACCCGGCGCACCTACCGGATGCGCAAGTTCGCCCGGTCCAACCACGGCACGTGCGCCAACCAGTCGCCGATAGTGGACGCCGGTGACCGGGTCGAGGCCGGCCAGGTGATCGCGGACGGCCCGTGCACCCAGAACGGCGAAATGGCGCTCGGCAAGAACCTGTTGGTGGCCATCATGCCGTGGGAGGGCCACAACTACGAGGACGCGATCATCCTGTCCAACCGTCTCGTCGAGGAGGACGTGCTGACCTCGATCCACATCGAGGAGCACGAGATCGACGCCCGGGACACCAAGCTGGGCGCCGAGGAGATCACCCGGGACATCCCGAACGTCTCCGACGAGGTGCTCGCCGACCTCGACGAGCGCGGCATCGTCCGCATCGGCGCCGAGGTCCGCGACGGCGACATCTTGGTCGGCAAGGTCACCCCGAAGGGGGAGACGGAGCTGACCCCCGAGGAGCGTCTACTCCGCGCGATCTTCGGCGAGAAGGCCCGGGAGGTCCGCGACACCTCGCTGAAGGTGCCGCACGGCGAGTCCGGCAAGGTGATCGGCATCCGGGTGTTCTCCCGCGAGGACGACGACGAACTGGCCGCGGGTGTCAACGAGCTGGTGCGTGTGTACGTGGCCCAGAAGCGCAAGATCTCCGACGGCGACAAGCTGGCCGGACGGCACGGCAACAAGGGTGTCATCGGCAAGATCCTGCCCGTCGAGGACATGCCGTTCTTGCCGGACGGGACCCCGGTGGACATCATCCTCAACACCCACGGGGTGCCACGACGGATGAACATCGGCCAGATCCTGGAGACCCACCTCGGGTGGGTGGCCAAGTCCGGCTGGAACATCGAGGGTTCACCCGAGTGGGCGGCCAACCTGCCCGAGGAGCTGCTGCACGCCGAGCCCGACCAGATCGTCGCGACACCGGTGTTCGACGGCGCCAAGGAAGAGGAGTTGCAGGGTCTGCTCTCGTCGACGCTGCCCAATCGCGACGGTGAGGTGCTGGTCGACGGCGACGGCAAGGCGCGATTGTTCGACGGGCGCAGCGGCGAGCCGTTCCCGTACCCGGTGACGGTCGGCTACATGTACATCATGAAGCTGCACCACCTGGTGGACGACAAGATCCACGCCCGCTCCACCGGCCCGTACTCGATGATCACCCAGCAGCCGTTGGGTGGTAAGGCGCAGTTCGGTGGTCAGCGGTTCGGCGAGATGGAGTGCTGGGCCATGCAGGCCTACGGCGCGGCCTACACGCTGCAGGAACTGTTGACGATCAAGTCCGACGACACCGTCGGCCGGGTCAAGGTCTACGAGGCGATCGTCAAGGGCGAGAACATTCCCGAACCCGGCATCCCCGAGTCGTTCAAGGTGCTCCTCAAGGAGCTGCAGTCGCTGTGCCTCAACGTCGAAGTGCTGTCCAGCGACGGTGCGGCGATCGAGCTGCGCGAGGGCGAGGACGAAGACCTCGAGCGCGCCGCGGCCAACCTCGGAATCAATTTGTCGCGCAACGAATCCGCGTCCGTCGAGGATTTGGCTTAACAGTCACCAAACCCGAAAGGGGAAAGGGAGTTACGTGCTAGACGTCAACTTCTTCGATGAGCTCCGCATCGGCCTGGCCACCGCGGAGGACATCAGGCAATGGTCGTACGGCGAGGTCAAGAAGCCCGAGACGATCAACTACCGCACGCTGAAGCCGGAGAAGGACGGGCTGTTCTGCGAGAAGATCTTCGGGCCGACCCGCGACTGGGAGTGCTACTGCGGCAAGTACAAGCGCGTCCGTTTCAAGGGGATCATCTGCGAGCGCTGCGGCGTCGAGGTGACCCGGGCCAAGGTGCGCCGGGAGCGGATGGGTCACATCGAACTGGCCGCGCCCGTCACGCACATCTGGTACTTCAAGGGCGTGCCGTCGCGGCTGGGTTACCTGCTCGACCTGGCGCCGAAGGATCTCGAGAAGATCATCTACTTCGCGGCGTATGTGATCACGTCGGTCGACGAGGAGATGCGGCACAACGAGCTCTCGACGCTCGAGGCCGAGATGGTGGTGGAGCGCAAGGCCGTCGAGGACCAGCGTGACGCCGACCTTGAGGCGCGGGCGCAGAAGCTGGAAGCCGACCTGGCCGAACTGGAGGCCGAGGGCGCTAAGGCGGACGCTCGGCGCAAGGTTCGGGACAGCGGCGAGCGCGAGATGCGGCAGCTGCGCGACCGGGCCCAGCGCGAGCTGGACCGGTTGGACGACATCTGGAAAACCTTCACCAAGCTGGCCCCCAAGCAGTTGATCGTCGACGAGAACCTTTACCGCGAACTCGTCGACCGCTACGGGGAGTACTTCACCGGCGCCATGGGCGCGGAGTCGATCCAGAAGCTGATCGAGAACTTCGACCTCGACGCCGAGGCCGAAGCGCTGCGCGAGGTGATCCGAAACGGCAAGGGGCAGAAGAAGCTTCGCGCCCTCAAGCGGCTGAAGGTGGTCGCCGCGTTCCAGCAGTCGGGCAACTCGCCGATGGGCATGGTGCTCGACGCAGTGCCGGTGATCCCGCCGGAGCTGCGCCCGATGGTGCAGCTCGACGGCGGCCGGTTCGCCACGTCCGACCTCAATGACCTGTACCGCCGGGTGATCAACCGCAACAACCGGCTCAAGAGGCTTATCGACCTCGGGGCTCCCGAGATCATCGTCAACAACGAGAAGCGGATGCTGCAGGAGTCGGTTGACGCGCTGTTCGACAACGGCCGCCGCGGCCGCCCGGTCACCGGGCCGGGTAACCGCCCGTTGAAGTCGCTGAGCGACCTGCTCAAGGGCAAGCAGGGCCGGTTCCGTCAGAACCTGCTCGGCAAGCGCGTGGACTACTCCGGTCGTTCCGTGATCGTGGTCGGCCCGCAACTCAAGCTGCACCAGTGCGGCCTGCCGAAGCTGATGGCGCTGGAGTTGTTCAAGCCGTTCGTCATGAAGCGGCTCGTCGACCTCAACCACGCGCAGAACATCAAGAGCGCCAAGCGCATGGTCGAGCGCCAGCGTCCGCAGGTGTGGGACGTGCTCGAAGAGGTCATCGCCGAGCACCCGGTGCTGCGCAACCGCGCGCCCACCCTGCACCGCCTCGGCATTCAGGCCTTCGAGCCGATGCTGGTGGAGGGCAAGGCGATTCACCTGCACCCGCTGGTGTGTGAGGCCTTCAACGCCGACTTCGACGGCGATCAGATGGCTGTGCACCTGCCGCTTTCTGCGGAGGCGCAGGCCGAGGCCCGCATCCTGATGCTGTCGAGCAACAACATCCTCTCGCCCGCATCCGGCCGTCCCCTGGCCATGCCGCGTCTGGACATGGTGACCGGGCTGTACTTCCTGACCACCGAGGTCAAGGGCGACAAGGGCGAGTACTCACCGGCCGGCAAGGATCAACCGGAGGGCGGCGTGTACTCCTCGCCGGCCGAGGCGATCATGGCGTTCGACCGCGGCGTGCTGTCGGTGCGGGCCAAGATCAAGGTGCGGCTGACGCAGCTGCGCCCGCCGGCCGAGGTGGAGGCCGAGCTGTTCGGCGTCAACGGCTGGCAGGAGGGCGACGCCTGGACGGCGGAGACGACGTTGGGCCGCGTGCTGTTCAACGAGCTGCTGCCGCACGGCTACCCGTTCGTGAACAAGCAGATGCACAAGAAGGTGCAGGCGTCGATCATCAACGACCTCGCCGAACGCTACCCGATGATCGTGGTCGCGCAGACCGTCGACAAGCTCAAGGACGCCGGTTTCTACTGGGCGACCCGCAGCGGGGTGACGGTGTCGATGGCCGACGTGCTGGTGCCGCCGCGCAAGAAGGAGATCCTCGACCACTACGAGGAGCGTGCCGACAAGGTAGAAAAGCAGTTTCAGCGTGGCGCTTTGAACCACGACGAGCGCAACGAGGCGCTAGTGGAGATCTGGAAGGAAGCCACCGACGAGGTCGGCCAGGCGCTCCGCGAACACTACCCCAGCGACAACCCGATCATCACGATCGTCGACTCGGGTGCCACGGGTAACTTCACCCAGACCCGGACGCTGGCCGGCATGAAGGGCCTGGTGACCAACCCGAAGGGTGAGTTCATCCCGCGTCCGGTCAAGTCCTCGTTCCGCGAAGGCCTCACCGTGCTGGAGTACTTCATCAACACCCACGGGGCGCGGAAGGGTCTGGCGGACACCGCGTTGCGCACCGCGGACTCCGGTTACCTGACCCGTCGCCTGGTGGACGTGAGCCAGGACGTCATCGTCCGCGAGCACGATTGCCAGACCGAGCGCGGCATCGTTGTCGAGCTGGCCGAGCGCCAAACCTCTGCTGATGGCAAGGTCACGCTGATCCGAGACCCGCACATCGAGACCTCGGCGTACGCACGGACGCTGGGAGCCGATGCGGTCGACGAGGCCGGCAACGTCGTCGTCGCCCGCGGCGAGGATCTCGGCGACCCGGAGATCGACGCCCTGCTGGCGGCGGGCATCACGTCGGTCAAGGTGCGGTCGGTGCTGACGTGCACCACCGGCACCGGCGTGTGCGCGACCTGCTACGGGCGTTCGATGGCGACCGGCAAGCTGGTCGACATCGGAGAGGCCGTGGGTATCGTGGCGGCCCAATCCATCGGCGAGCCCGGCACGCAGCTGACCATGCGCACCTTCCACCAGGGGGGTGTGGGTGAGGACATCACCGGCGGTCTGCCCCGCGTGCAGGAGTTGTTCGAGGCTCGCATCCCGCGCGGCAAGGCGCCCATCGCCGATGTCACCGGGCGGGTCCAGCTGGAAGACAACGACCGCTTCTACAAGATCACGATCGTTCCCGACGACGGGGGCGAGGAGGTCGTGTACGACAAGCTCTCCAAGCGGCAGCGGCTGCGCGTGTTCAAGCACGAGGACGGTTCCGAGCGGGTGCTCTCCGACGGTGATCACGTCGAGGTGGGCCAGCAGCTGATGGAGGGCTCGGCCGACCCGCATGAGGTGCTGCGCGTGCAGGGCCCGCGCGAGGTGCAGATCCACCTGGTCCGCGAGGTCCAGGAGGTCTACCGTGCTCAGGGTGTGTCGATTCACGACAAGCACATCGAGGTGATCGTCCGGCAGATGCTGCGCCGGGTCACGATCATCGACTCGGGTGCGACGGAGTTCCTGCCCGGCTCGCTGATCGACCGTGCGGAGTTCGAGGCGGAGAACCGTCGGGTGGTGGCCGAGGGCGGCGAACCCGCCGCGGGCCGTCCGGTGCTGATGGGCATCACGAAGGCGTCGCTGGCCACCGACTCGTGGCTGTCCGCCGCGTCGTTCCAGGAGACCACGCGGGTGCTCACCGATGCGGCGATCAACTGCCGCAGCGACAAGCTCAACGGTCTGAAGGAGAACGTGATCATCGGCAAGCTGATCCCGGCCGGCACGGGGATCAGTCGGTACCGCAACATCCAGGTGCAGCCCACCGAGGAGGCCCGGGCCGCGGCGTACACGATCCCGTCCTACGAGGATCAGTACTACAGCCCGGACTTCGGACAGGCCGCCGGTGCCGCGGTTCCGCTGGACGACTACGGCTACAGCGACTACCGGTAGTTTTTGCCGCGTAGACGAAGAAGCCCCGGGTGTGCCCCCGGGGCTTCTTCGTCCGCGTGTCGAGCGGCATCGGCTCCCTGGGCCTGCCAGTCGACGTTCGGCGGCGGCTTCGGTGGTCGGTGGGTCAGGCCAACAGCGGCGAGAGGTGGGGAAACCCGCGACCGTGGCCCCGAAAGGGCCGCGTCATGGTCCGCGGCACACCGTCACCGGCGTTGCCGCCCGGCACTACACTGGCCGCCGTGCTCATCGGTTCGCACGTCAGTTCGCGGGACCCGCTGGCCGCGGCGCAGGCCGAGGGTGCCGACGTGGTGCAGATTTTCCTCGGCAACCCGCAGAGTTGGAAGGCCCCCAAGCCGCGCGACGACGCCGCTTTGCTCAAGTCGGCTGCGCTGCCGATCTACGTGCACGCGCCTTACCTGATCAACGTCGCCTCGGCCGACAACCGGGTGCGCGTCCCGTCGCGAAAGATGCTGCAGGACACCTGCGACGCGGCGGCGGCCATCGGCGCCGCCGCGGTGATCGTGCACGGCGGCCACGTCGCCGACGACAACGATCTGGAAGAGGGTTTCCACCGTTGGCGCAAGGCCCTCGACCGGCTCGAGACCGTCGTGCCGGTGTACCTGGAGAACACCGCCGGGGGCGACCATGCCATGGCGCGCCACTTCGACACCATCGCCGGGCTCTGGGATGTCATCGGGGACACCGGAATTGGTTTCTGCCTGGACACCTGCCACGTGTGGGCGGCGGGTGAGGCGCTCGTCGACGCCGTGGAACGCATCAAGGCCATCACTGGACGCATCGACCTGGTGCACTGCAACGATTCCAAGGACGCCGCGGGCTCGGGGCGGGACCGCCACGCCAACCTGGGCAGCGGTCAGATCGACACCGACCTGCTGGTCGCGGCGGTCAAGGCCGCCGACGCGCCGGTGATCTGCGAGACCGCCGAGGAGGGCCGCAAGGATGACATCGCGTTCCTGCGGAGGAAGACCGCCCGCTGAACCGTCATTACATCTCTTGTGCGGTTGTCGAAAAACCGTAATATGGGGGTGTGCCTGACACCCATGTCGTCACCAATCAGGTTCCGCCCCTGGAGAACTACAACCCCGCGACGTCCGCGGTGCTCGTCGAGGCCCTGCTCCGCGAGGGCGGTGGGTGGGGTCTGGACGAGGTCAACCGGGTCGGGGCGCTGTCGGCCTCCCGTGAAGCCCAGCGCTGGGGCGAGCTCGCCGACCGCAACAGGCCGGTGCTGCACACCCACGACCGCTACGGGCACCGCGTCGACGAGGTGGAGTTCGACCCGGCCTATCACGAGCTGATGCGCGCGGCCATCGCCCATGGCATGCACGCCGCGCCCTGGGCCGACGACCGCCCAGGCGCCCACGTGGTGCGGGCCGCCAAGACCTCGGCGTGGACCGTGGAGGCGGGCCACGTCTGCCCCATCTCGATGACCTACGCCGTCGTCCCGGCGCTGCGCAACAATCCCGAGCTGGCGGCGGTTTACGAGCCGTTGCTCACCAGCCGCACCTATGACCCGGAACTGAAACTCGCCACCACCAAATCGGGCATCACCGCGGGCATGTCGATGACCGAGAAGCAGGGCGGCTCCGACGTGCGGGCCGGAACCACGCAGGCGACGCCCAACGCCGACGGAACCTACAGCCTGACCGGGCACAAGTGGTTCACCTCGGCGCCGATGTGCGACATCTTCCTGGTGTTGGCGCAGGCGCCCGGCGGGCTGTCATGCTTCCTGCTGCCGCGCATCCTTCCCGACGGCGCCCGTAATCGCATGCTCCTGCAGCGGCTCAAGGACAAGATGGGCAACCACGCCAACGCATCCAGCGAAGTCGAATACGACGGCGCGATCGCGTGGCTGGTGGGCGAGGAGGGCCGCGGTGTGCGGACCATCATCGAGATGGTCAACCTCACCCGCTTGGATTGCGCGCTGGGCAGCGCCACCAGCATGCGCACCGGCCTGACCCGGGCCGTCCACCATGCGCAACACCGAAAGGCGTTCGGCGCCTACCTGATCGACCAGCCGCTGATGCGCAATGTGCTGGCCGATCTGGCCGTGGAAGCGGAGGCGGCCACGGTGGTCGTGATGCGGATGGCCGGTGCCACCGACAGGGCGGTGCGCGGAGACGAGACCGAGGCGCTGCTGCGCCGCATCGGGCTGGCGGCCACCAAGTACTGGGTGTGCAAACGCTCCACCCCGCACGCCGCCGAGGCGCTGGAATGTCTGGGCGGTAACGGCTACGTGGAGGACTCCGGGATGCCGCGACTGTTCCGGGAAGCTCCGTTGATGGGGATCTGGGAGGGCTCGGGCAACATCAGCGCACTGGATACGTTGCGCGCCATGGCAACTCGCCCCGAGTGCGTCGAGGTGCTCTTCGGTGAATTGGAGTCGAGCGCCGGCGAGGACCCGAGGCTGGGGCGCCACGTCGAGCGTCTGCGCAACGAGCTGGCCGATCTGGACACCATCGCCTACCGCGCCCGCAAGGTGGCCGAGGACATCTGTCTGGCGCTACAGGGCGCGCTGCTGGTGCGCCACGGCCATCCCGCGGTCGCCGAGGCCTTCTTGACCACGCGCATCGACGGCCGGTGGGGCGGGGCGTTCGGCACCATGCCCCCCGGGCTGGACGTCGCACCCATCCTGGAGCGCGCTCTGGTCAAGGGCTGAGTCGTCATGACTTCGACACCCGTCGAACACCCCGCCCTCGACCCCGGCGTGCACGTCATCGGTGTCTCCGGTCGCGGGGTGGGCTTCTATAGGAACAGGGGTTCCATGCTGGCTGATTGCTGGTCTTGGCGGGGAAAGGGGGTCGACTCCCGTAACAGCAACCCTCGGGGGTGTGCCGAGCGAACCCGTCGAACACAGCCCGGCACCGTGACGAGCCCTTCGGTGACCACGGCCGCAGAGCTTCCGGGGTTCAGCTGATGGCGACCATGACGGCCCGGTCCGTGGTGCTCAGCCTGCTGCTGGGCGCCCATCCCGCCTGCGCCACCGCCGGCGAGTTGATCGGGATGACGACCGATTTCGGTATCAGGGAGACCGCGTTGCGGGTGGCGTTGACCCGCATGGTCGGTGCTGGGGACCTGATCCGCTCCGCGGACGGCTACCGGCTCTCGGAGCGACTGCTGGCCCGCCAGCGCCGCCAGGACGATGCCATGCGTCCCCGCTCCCGGGCTTGGCACGGGGACTGGCTGACCCTGATCGTCACGGCCGTGGGCACCGACGCCCGCGGCCGGGCGGCCCTGCGAACGACCATGCACCACAAGCGCTTCGGCGAGCTTCGCGAGGGGGTGTGGATGCGGCCGGACAACCTCGACGTGGACCTCGACCCCGACACGCTGCACCGGGTCCGAGTGCTCAAGGCCCGCGACGTTGCGCCCGCCGAGTTGGCCCGCAAGCTGTGGGACCTGTCGGACTGGGCCGAAACCGGCCACCGGCTGCTCGGCGAGATGACCGCCGCCCCCGACGTACCCGGCCGATTCATGGTGGCCGCGGCGATGGTGCGCCATCTGCTGACCGATCCGGTGCTGCCGGACGAACTGTTGCCGGCCTACTGGCCGGGCGCCCGGCTGCGGGCGGCCTACCACGACTTCGCCGCCGAGCTGGCGAAACGGCGCGAGACGACCCGACTGGCGGAGGCGAGATGAGCGATCCGGTGCGGGTGGAGCGCAACGGCGCGGTGACAACGGTGATCATCGGCCGCCCGGCGGCGCGTAACGCGGTCAACGGCCCCACCGCCGCCGCGTTGTACACAGCGTTCGACGAATTCGACCGCGACGACACCGCGTCGGTGGCCGTGCTGTGGGGTGACGGCGGAACCTTTTGCGCCGGAGCCGATTTGAAAGCCTTGGGCACCCCGGAGGCCAACGCCGTGCACCGGACCGGTCCCGGCCCGATGGGGCCGACGCGGATGGTGCTGTCCAAGCCGGTGATCGCGGCGGTCAGCGGTTACGCCGTCGCAGGGGGACTCGAACTGGCTGTCTGGTGTGACCTGCGGGTGGCCGAGGAGGACGCTGTGTTCGGGGTGTTCTCCCGGCGCTGGGGTGTCCCGCTCATCGACGGGGGCACCGTGCGACTGCCCCGGCTGATCGGGCACAGCAGGGCGATGGACATGATCCTCACCGGCCGGGCCGTGGCCGCCGACGAGGCGCTGGCGATCGGGCTGGCGAATCGGGTCGTGCCAAAGGGCCAGGCCCGCCGGGCCGCCGAGGAGTTAGCGGCCCAGCTCGCGGCGTTGCCGCAGCAGTGCCTGCGCTCCGATCGGCTCTCGGCGCTGCGCCAGTGGGGGACACCGGAAGCCGAGGCGATCGACTTTGAATTCACCAGTATCTCCCGCGTCGCAGCAGAGGCCCGCGAAGGCGCCGGACGGTTCGCCGCGGGAGCCGGGCGGCACGGCGCCCCGGCGAGCTGAGCGCGTCAGCGGCCCTTGCTGATGGTGTTGCCCGTGCCGAAGTTGTCGACCTTGGGGTTGCCGTCCTTGTAGCTGACGGTGTTGTTCAGGCCGATCACGTTGATGCGGGTGTTGACCTTGTCGAAGGTGATCGTGTTGCTCGCACCGCCGATGGTCACGGTCTCGCAGGTACCGGTGACGGTGAGCGTGTTGTTGGAACCGCCCACATTGAGCGACTTGCCGTCGCCGCAGTCCAGGGTGGCCGTCGTCCCCATGG
The DNA here is from genome assembly GCA_964453085.1 of uncultured Mycobacterium sp. Classification (GTDB taxonomy): domain Bacteria; phylum Actinomycetota; class Actinomycetes; order Mycobacteriales; family Mycobacteriaceae; genus Mycobacterium. The sequence continues at coordinate 1,783 of CAYVQQ010000045.1, read as the reverse complement.
ACCCGTAGTTCAGCGTGTTGCCGATCTCCACGGAGGCGGTGGTGCTGCCGTTGGTCGTGCTCGTCGGAGCGGCCCCGCCGCCCGTCGTCGGGGCCGGACTGCTCGACGTCGTCGAGGTGGAGGTTCCAGGGGGGTTGACTGTCGAACTGCAGCCCGCCAGCACGACGGCGGCGACGGCCGGAACCAGGGCGAACGCGCCCAGGCGAAGGGGGTGGTCGGTGAAGTGGGCATGCATCGCTTCCGGGTTCTCCTCGTTCGTTGTCGGCAATCTGATCGGCGGTCGCTCTGGGTTACGCGGACATCGGCCGCAGACGGTCTACCACGACCCGTGCATGGCCGCGGTCCGGGAGGAAGGGCGCGCCGATGCGGGAGGACACGGTTTCGTCTGACCCGTTGGTGATGCCGTGGTCGAGGCCGCGGCGGCGATGCCGGTGTCGCTCACGCCCGGCACCGTCACCGCGCAGCGGACCGCCGGCGCGGGCGCAGGTTGCCCGCGACCCCGCGACGGTTGTCCAGTTCACTGCGGGCCCCCTCTGCGACGGGTGAAGCTGCACGAACGAGACTACGTGCACCCGGCCGTCCGATGGCAGGGTTGTCTGCTGTTGCCGGTCTCCCCGCTAGAGTCATCGGGCGACCCCGGACCTGCGGCGCGCGGTGCGGATCCGGTTCATCGACGACATCATCGTGACGCTGAACCGGCGCCCCGAGGGCACGCCACGCCGGTCGGTGCCCGAAGGGGCCCGTCGCCGCTTTGACCTGTCAGACCGCCGGCGGGTATTGTGAAAGCTCGTGCCTGGCGGCTTACGGCGCCTGACGTAAGTAAACGAATGCCGGGCAAATTCGCATGTCCGCGGCGTACCGGAGAAATCCGCTGCCGGGCGCATGCGACACGCCCGGCCGCGGGGTGGTGCGGCCCGGTAAAAGCGCAGTACAGGACGTGAAGACCGCCCGCGACAGCCGAACACCTCGAACGCTCAACACAGAAAGCCTCCTAGATGCCAACCATTCAGCAGCTGGTCCGCAAGGGCCGCCGCGACAAGATCGCTAAGGTCAAGACCGCGGCCCTGAAGGGCAGCCCGCAGCGTCGTGGCGTGTGCACCCGCGTGTACACCACCACCCCGAAGAAGCCGAACTCGGCGCTTCGGAAGGTCGCGCGTGTGAAGCTGACGAGCCAGGTGGAGGTCACGGCCTACATCCCCGGCGAGGGTCACAACCTGCAGGAGCACTCGATGGTGCTGGTTCGCGGCGGCCGTGTGAAAGACCTGCCGGGTGTGCGGTACAAGATCATCCGCGGTTCGCTCGACACCCAGGGCGTCAAGAACCGCAAGCAGGCTCGCAGCCGCTACGGCGCCAAGAAGGAGAAGAGCTGATGCCGCGCAAGGGACCCGCACCCAGGCGTCCGTTGGTCAACGACCCGGTCTACGGATCGCAGCTGGTCACTCAGCTGGTCAACAAGGTGTTGCTCCAGGGGAAGAAATCGCTGGCGGAACGCATTGTCTATGGTGCGCTCGAGCAAGCCCGTGACAAGACCGGCACCGACCCCGTCATCACACTCAAGCGCGCGCTCGACAACGTCAAGCCCGCCTTGGAGGTCCGCAGCCGGCGCGTCGGTGGTGCGACCTACCAGGTACCCGTCGAAGTGCGTCCGGACCGGTCCACCACGCTGGCGCTGCGCTGGCTGGTCAGCTTCTCGCGGCAACGCCGCGAGAAGACCATGATCGAGCGGCTGGCCAACGAGATCCTCGATGCCAGCAACGGCCTGGGGGCCTCCGTCAAACGACGT
>CAYVQQ010000044.1:0-15477 GCA_964453085.1 uncultured Mycobacterium sp. | reverse complement strand
GCCACCGACGAGATCCGTGCGCTGGCGGCGCTGCCGGCCGACCTGCGCCCCGACCAGAGCCAGTTGTCCTTCGTGCTGACCGCCGATCCCAACAATCCCGACGGCGGTCTCCTCGAGCGCTTCACGGGCTTCTACCTTCCGTTCCTCGACATGCCGTTCAACGGGGCGACCCCACCGAATTCGCCGTTCCCGACCAGCATCTACACGTCCCAGTACGACGGCGTGGGCGACGCCCCGCAGTATCCGCTCAACGTCCTGTCGGACCTCAACGCCTTCATGGGCGACCTCTACGGGCACAACTACGCGGCGTTCACGCCCACCCAGATCGCCACCGCTCAACCGTTGCCGACGTCTCCGGGCTACACCGGCGACACGCACTACCTACTACATGCTGCTCACCCAGAATCTGCCGATGTTGGCCCCGGTCCGGGGCATCCCGTTCGTGGGTCCGCCGATCGCCGACCTGGTGCAGCCGGACCTGCGGGTGCTCATCGACCTGGGCTACGGCAACTTCGGGCCGGGCGCCGACTACGCGAACCTTCCCACCCCGGCACGGGCGTTCGAGATCATCGATCCGTTCACCGTCGCCGCCGACCTGGCCGCGGGAGCCGTGCAGGGCCCGCAGGCCGCTCTGGTGGACGTCGGCCTGCTGCCGCCGTCCTGCCTGCCGGATGCCTACCCGTACCTTCCGTCGGTGGATCCCGGCCTCTCGCTGAACCTCGGTCAGCCCAGCGTGACGGGATTGTCCCTGCTCAGCGGGGCCCTCGGCTCGATATTCCGCCTGATCCCGCCGGGGCCGTACTGCTGAGCGCCTACGGCCCCAGCGGCGACGTCTGGCGGATCGTCTCGTCGCGGATCAGCCCCCGCAGCAGCGCGGTGCTGAACTCGGCGGCGATCTCCTTGGCGCTGCGCCGCCCGCTGGGCCGCAGCCAGCGATAGCTGCCCAGCGTCATCCCGATGTAGCCCAGGGCCACCACGTGCGAGTCGCACTCGTAGAACTCGCCGCTGGCGATCCCGCGGTCGATCAGCCCATGCACGTGCTCATAGACCTGGGCTTCTTTCTCGCGCACTTCGGCGACCTGCTCGGCGGTGAACCACTCGGTGATGTAGGGCGCTTCCTGGAAGTAGACGGCAGCGCGCTCGGGATTGTCGGCGATTCCGCCGAGCAGTCGCACGGTGTACTGGTAGAGCGCCTCGCGCGCACTCCAACAGGGGTCGTCGTGGACGGCTGCCAGCGTGCCCTCGGCGGCCCGGCGGTAGATGTCGAACAGGATCAGCGACTTGCTGGCGTAGTAGTGGTAGACGGTCGCCTTGTTCAGGCCGACCACCTCGGCCACGTCGTCCATCCGGGTGCCGTGATAGCCGCGGGCGGCGAACAGCTTGGTGGCCACGGCCAACAACTCCTCGCGGCGGGAATTCCCGTTCTCGGATGGCATCTGCACTCGCTATCGTCCGACGCCGGGGCCGGGCACCCCGGACCGGGCTTGCTGTCAATCAACTGGTCGGACAGTTTATGCGGGTGTTGCGTCGCGGCGGAGGGGGCTAGACTGGCTGCGAGTCAGTCATCACCGCGTACAGGGGTACCGACTACAGGGGTGGCCCATGGATCCGAGCCCGGACTACGACGCAAGCGACGAAATCGAGTTCTTCTTTCGCTACCTTACGTGGGGCCTACGCGGCGTCGTGGACGGGAACGGCTATCCGCCGCCTGCCTATCCGCCCGTCTAGGTTCACGGGCCCGCTCACATCGCCTTGAGTTCCTCGACGATCGCGGTCACCGACTTCTTCGCGTCGCCGAACAGCATCGTCGTCCCCTCGCCGTAGAACAGCGGGTTGTCGATGCCGGCGAAGCCAGAGCTCATCGAGCGCTTCAGCACGATCACCGACTTGGCCTGGTCCACGTTGAGGATGGGCATGCCGTAGATCGGGCTGGACGGATCGTTGCGGGCCGCCGGGTTGGTGACGTCGTTGGCGCCGATGACGATCGCGACGTCGGTGCGGGCGAACTCGTCGTTGATGTCGTCCATGTCCTTCATCGCGTCGTAGTCGACCCCGGCCTCGGCCAGCAGCACGTTCATGTGCCCGGGCATGCGGCCGGCCACCGGGTGGATGGCGTACTTGACCGTCACACCCTTGGCCTCCAGCAACGATGCCATGTCCTTGACCGCGTGCTGGGCCTGCGCCACAGCCAGGCCGTAGCCCGGCACCACGATCACCTGGTTGGCGTAGGCCATCTGGATCGCCGCATCGGCCGCCGAGGTGGACTTGACGACCTTGTCGCCGCCGCCACCACCACCGGTCGCCACGCCGCCGCCGCCGAAGCCGCCCGCCACGATCGCCGGAATGGAGCGGTTCATCGCCTTGGCCATCAGGTTGGTCAGGATCGAACCGGACGCCCCGACGATCATGCCGGCCACGATCATCGCGGTGTTGTTCAGCGCCAGCCCCGCCGCGGCGGCCGACAGGCCGGTCATCGCGTTCAGCAGGGAGATGACCACCGGCATGTCCGCGCCGCCGATGGGCAGCACCACCATCAGGCCCAGCACACCGGCGGCGGCCAGCAGGCCGATCATCCACCACAACGACACGCCGCCGCTGCCGGGATGGGCGTGCAGGCCGATGACGACCGCGGCGGCCACGGCCGCGGCCAGCAGCAGCAGGTTGATCGGCTGCTGAATCCGGCCGAAGCCGATCGGCTTGCCGGAGATGATCCCCTGCAGCTTGCCGAACGCGATGATCGAGCCCCAGAACGAGATCGAGCCGATGATCGCGGCGAACAGCGAGGCCACCACGATGTGCACGGTCGGCGACTCGCCGTGCTGGAAGGCCGAGAAGCCGGTGGTCTCCGCGAACTCCGACAGCGCGATGAGCGCGACGGTGCCGCCGCCGACGCCGTTGAAGAACGCCACCAGCTGCGGCATGGCGGTCATCTTGGTCAGCCGCGCCGGCGGCACACCGAGGACCACCCCGACCACCAGAGCGGCGATGATCAACGGCCACTGGGTGGTGTCACGGATCATGACCAATGTCGCCACCACCGCGAGGGTCATGCCGACCGCCGCGATCAGGTTCCCGCGCACCGCGGTCTTGGGTCCGGTCAGGCCCATCAAGCCGTAGATGAACAGCGAGAACGAGATGATGTACAGGACCGTGATCAGATAGTTCATTTGCCCGCTGATCCTTCTGCTTTCACGGCCTTCTCGGCCGGGGCGGCCGCAGGCTTCTTGCCCTTGAACATGCCCAGCATCCGGTCAGTGACGATGAACCCGCCGATGACGTTCAACGTCCCGAACACCACCGCCACGAACAAAATGGCCTGCAACGCGAGCGACGGGTGCTCGACCTTGCCGAACACCACCAGCGCACCCAGCACCACGATCCCGTGGATGGCGTTGGTCCCCGACATCAACGGGGTGTGCAGCGTATTGGGGACCTTGGAGATCACCGCAAACCCCACGAACCCGGACAACACCAGGATCGCCAGGTTCTGCAACAGCTCGTCGTACATCAGGAATCCTCTCCGGTGGCCTGGCGCCGCGTCCCGGAATCGCCGCGCCCTGCATCGGCGCCGGCGCAGGTCACGCAGGCCGCCGCGACGATCTCGTCGTCGAAATCGGGCGCCAGCTTGCCGTCTTCGATCAGCAGGTCCAGCAGCGCGGTGATGTTCTTGCTGTACAGCTCACTGGCATGCTCGGGCATGGTGGCCGGCAGGTTCAGCGGGGCGGCGATCGTGACGTCGTGCTTGACGACGGTCTCGCCGGGCTCGGTCAGCTCGCAGTTGCCGCCCGTCTCCCCGGCCAGGTCCACCACGACGCTGCCGGGCTTCATGCGCTGCACGGCCGCGGCGGTCACCAGCCGCGGCGCGGGCCGGCCCGGAACCAAGGCGGTGGTGATCACCACATCGAAGCCGGCGATGGCATCTTCGAGGGCCTGCTGCTGCCGGGCACGTTCCTCCTCGGTGAGCTCGCGGGCATAGCCGCCCTCCCCGGCGGCGCTGATGCCCAGGTCGAGCCACTGGGCGCCGACCGAGCGCACCTGGTCGGCCACCTCGGGGCGCACGTCGTAACCGGTGGTGCGGGCGCCCAGTCGCTTGGCGGTGGCCAGGGCCTGCAGCCCCGCCACCCCGACACCGAGCACCAGCACGGTAGCCGGCTTCACGGTGCCCGCCGCCGTGGTCAGCATCGGGAAGAACCGGGTCAACTCCCAGGCTGCGACCAGCACGGCTTTGTACCCGGACACGTTGGCCTGCGAGGACAGCGCGTCCATCGCCTGGGCGCGCGAGATGCGCGGGATCGCCTCCAACGCGTAGGCCTGCACTCCAGCCTGTCTCAGCGCGCCGATCATGTTGTCGGCGTTGCGGGGCGCCAGGAACCCGATCAACGTCTGGCCGCCGCGCAGCCTGCCCACCTCTGCGGGGGTCGGCGGGGCCACCTTGACCACGACGTCGGCGCCCCATGCGTCGCCGATGCTCGCCCCGGCCTCGGTGTAGAGGGCGTCGGGAAGCAGTGCCTTCTCTCCGGCGCCGGATTCGACCACCACGTTGACACCGCTTTTCACCAGCGGCGGGATGGCCTTGGGGACCAACGCGACCCTGCGCTCGCCGACCCCGGACTCGGCGACCACACCGACCCTGACCGACGACGTCTGCGGTTCTGTCATGACGCGTACATCCGCTTTCCCGTGCCTTCTGCCGATGGGCAGTTCCACCGATGGACATGGGGCCGGCCCGGCCGCGCTCGGCGCGCCGAAACCCCCGCCGGGTTCACCACCGACCCACGCTCAGCCGGGCCGATATACCCGGCAAACACCCGGCAATCGATCGGCTGTCTCGCTCGATACTTCGCTATCATGCGGCCGGCATTCGGCGATTCGCTAGTTGTCGCCGCGTTGTGGGGCCACAAGACAGTGTTGTGCTCCGACAGCGCCGAATGGCCGCGCCGTCACCACATCGGGATCTCCCGGCCATGCTCGGCGACTGGGCGCGGCCCGAAGTAGCGCCGCTCGGACTCCTTGATCGGGACGTCGTTGATGCTGGCTTCGCGGCGCGACATCAGCCCCGACGGGGCGAATTCCCACAGTTCGTTGCCGTAGCTGCGGTACCACTGGCCGTCGTGGTCGCGGCATTCGTACTGGAACCGCACCGCGATGCGGTTGTCGTGGAAGGCCCACAGGCTCTTGCGCAGCGAGTAATCGAGTTCGCGCCGCCACTTGCGCGTCAGGAATTCAACGATCTCATCGCGGCCGACGACGTATTCGCCGCGGTTGCGCCACACCGAGTCCGCTGTGTAGGCGCGACTGACACGCTCGGGGTCGCGGGTGTTCCAGGCATCCTCGGCGGCCTGCACCTTCTGCGTCGCCGTCTGGCGGCTGAACGGGGGGAACGGGGGGAGTGTCTCAGTCACGACACACATCGTGCCCCGCTGCCAGTGACCTATCGTGACGGACATGGACTTCGCGCTGTCGGCCAAGGCGAGCGACTACCGCCGGCGACTGTCCGACTTCATGACCGAGCACGTCCTGAAAGCCGAGGCCGAATATGACAAGTACCGTCGCGAGGCCGGCCCCGACGACCACACCGTCCCCCCGGTGGTCGAGGAACTGAAGATCAAGGCCAAGGAGCGCGGCCTGTGGAACCTGTTCCTGCCGGCCGAGTCGGGGCTGTCCAACCTGGAGTACGCGCCGCTGGCCGAGATCACCGGCTGGAGCCAGGAATTGGCACCCGAGGCGCTCAACTGCGCAGCACCCGACAGCGGCAACATGGAGACGCTGCACCTGTTCGCCACCGAGGAGCAGCGCAAGCAGTGGCTGGAGCCGCTGCTGGCCGGCGAGATCCGCAGTGCCTTCTCGATGACCGAACCGGCGGTCGCCAGCAGCGACGCCCGCAACATCGAGACCTCGATCGTGCGCGACGGCGGCGACTACGTCATCAACGGCCGCAAGTGGTGGACGTCGGGGGCATCCGACCCGCGCTGCAAGATCCTCATCGTCATGGGGCGCACCAACCCCGATGCACCCAGCCATCGGCAGCAGTCGATGGTGCTGGTGCCGATCGACACCCCGGGTGTGACAGTGGTCCGCTCGACGACGGTCTTCGGCTACCAGGACCAGCCCGGGCACTGCGAGATCGTCTACGACAACGTGCGCGTGCCGGTCACCAACCTGCTCGGCGAGGAGGGGGGAGGCTTCGCGATCGCTCAGGCCCGGCTGGGCCCGGGCCGCATCCACCACTGCATGCGCGCGCTGGGCGGCGCCGAGCGCGCGCTGGCCCTGATGACCGACCGCGCCCGCACTCGGGTGGCGTTCGGGCGGCCACTGGCCGAGCAGGGCGTGGTGCGCGAAGCAATCGCCAAGTCGCGCAATGAGATCGACCAGGCCCGACTGCTGTGTGAGAAGGCGGCGTGGACCATCGACCAGCACGGGAACCGGGCCGCCCACCTGCTGGTCTCCCAGATCAAAGCGGTCGCCCCGCAGGTGGCCTGCAACGTCATCGACCGCGCGATCCAGGTGCACGGTGCCGCCGGGGTGAGCGAGGACACCGTGCTCGCCCGGATGTACGGCTGGCATCGCGCCATGCGGATCTTCGACGGGCCCGACGAGGTGCACATGCGGACCATCGCGCACGCCGAGATCGGCCGGGAGATGTCTGCCTTGGCCGCGGCGGTCACGTCGCGTGGCTGAGGCACCCCGGGAACTGTCGGGCGCGTGGAACTTTCGCGACGTCTCCGACACCGTGTCCGCGTTGCGGCCCGGGCGGCTGTTCCGCTCTGGCGAGTTGAGCCGGCTCGATGACGACGGGCGCGCCACCATGCATCGGCTGGGGATCACCGATGTCGCGGACCTGCGTTCGGCGCGCGAAGTCGCCCGCCGCGGTCCGGGCCGCGTGCCCGACGGCGTCGACATCCATCTGTTGCCGGTCCCGGATCTCGCCGACGACCCCGCCAACAGCGACACCCGGCAGGCGCCGCACGAGCACGTGTTCCAGCGGTTGCTGCGGCGTGAGGATGGCCTGTCGGTCGACGAGGCCGCAACCCGCTACATGATCGGTGAGTACCGGCGATTCCCCACCCGCAACGGCACGCAGCGCGCATTGCACCGCGTCGTCACGCTCCTCGCCGACGGCCGCTCGGTGCTCACGCACTGCTTCGCGGGCAAGGACCGCACCGGTTTCGTGGTGGCGACGGTGCTCGAGGCGATCGGGGTCGACCGTGACGCCGTCGTCGCCGACTTCCTGCGCAGCAACGATGCCGTGCCGCAGTTGCGGACGCTGATCTCCGAACTGGTCAACGCGCGCGCGGAACCCGGGCTCACCCCGGAGGCGGTGACCTTCATCGAGGCCGGACTGTCGGACAGGGTGCTCGGCGTCCGTGAGGAGTACCTGGACGCGGCGCGGGCAACGATCGACGAGGAGTTCGGCTCGCTGGCGGCCTATCTGAGCGACGCGGGCATCACCGCCGCCGAACTGAACCGGCTGCGCGGCGCGTTGCTGGCCTGACCGGCGAGGCGGTCACGGCGCCGACACGACGCCCGGCCGATCCCGCCGCAAAGCTCTGTGCCCGCTGGCAACAGCATGGTCGAATTCGCCTTCCCCCGGCCCCCTGGCTGCCGCCGGCGCTCTCCCCGACTTCGTCACCAACGCGGTTGCGCAAAGTGGGCGCACCGACCGCAGCCGATACCGACGACGCCGGCCGGCGGTTTCGAACTCGACGTCCTCGTCCACGCGGTCGAGGCGATTCCGTAGCGGCGCGACTGACACCGGGGCCACGTCGCACCGCCTTCGGCGGACGAAACGGCCGGTCCGCTTCCCGCCGGCGCCGCGTGCTTTAGGTTTACGCTGACCTGGTGCAGACTGGCGGGCCGCACACGAGAAAGGAGTCCGGCCGATGACCAGCCTCTTGACGCAACCGTCGACGGTGACGGCGACAGCCCTGGACGTGATGGAGCTGGGTTCGTCGATCGGCGAAGCCAACGCGCGGGCGGCGGTTTGGACGACCAGGCTACAGGCCGCGGCCGGCGACGAGGTGTCGGCGGCGACAGCGAACCTGTTCGGCGCATACGCCCAGGAATACCAGGCGCTCATCCGGACGGCCCAGGGTTTCCACGACGAGTTCGCGCGGGCACTCAACAACGCCGCAAACGCCTATGCGACAACCGAATCCGCGGCGTCGAACGCACTCGGGGCGCTCGGGGCGTCGGCCCGGGCCCAGTTGACCGCGCTGACCGGCGGCACCACGCCGCTCGGCGCGCCGGGCACCACGCCACCGGCCAGCAGCCCCACACCGGTAACGACGGCGCTGATCCTGGGTGCCAGCGGCGTGCCGATCCCCGATGCCAAGTACATCGCCACCGCATACGCCAACTACGTCTCCCGCGATTTCACCACGAGCAACATCTCGGGCCTGTTCACCCCCGAGGGCCTGTACCCGATCACCGGGGTCAAGGACCTGACCCTGAACATCTCGGTGGACCGGGGCCTGACCATCCTCAACAGCGCACTCACCGGTCCCAACGCGGCGACCAGGCCCGTCACCGTGTTCGGCTACTCACAGGGCGCCATGCTCGCCGCCCTGGAATTGCCGAACCTCGTCGCCGCCCATGTACCGACCTCGGACGTCAGTTTCGTGTTGGTGGGCAACGAGATGACACCCAACGGCGGACTGCTCGCCCGTTTCCCCGGTCTGGATTTCCCGAGCCTGGGTCTGCCGTTCTACGGCGCCATGGCGTCGAACACCGGGTACCCGATCTACAACTACACGCTGGAATACGACGGCTTCGCCGACTTCCCCCGGTACCCGATCGACATCCTCGCCGATCTCAACGCCTTCGCGGGTATCGCGTTTGTGCACGGGACGTATCTGCAGATCCCACAATCCCAGATCGATTCGGCCATCACCCTGCCGACCAGCCCCGGCTACACCGGCGGCAGCACCTACTATCTGATTCCCACCCACAATCTGCCGCTGTTGGATCCGCTGCGGGCGATTCCCTACGTCGGGAACCCGCTCGCGGACCTGCTGCAGCCGGATTTGCGGTACCTGGTCAACTGGGGCTACGGCGATCCCAACTACGGCTATTCCACCGGATACGCCAATGTGGCAACGCCTTTCGGGGTGGTTCCACCGCTGAGCGCGACCACCGTGCTGCCCGGGGATCTGCTCGGCGGCACCCAGCAGGGAATTCTCGCCGCCCTGGGCGACCTCCAATCCGAGGGACTGCCGGCACTGCCGCCCCTGTCGCTGTCGTCCGCGGTCTCCGGCACCCCGGTCGCGCCATCCCCGGTCACCGGCCTCACCGGCCTGCTCGCCGACATCGAGTCGGCCAACAACGGTTTCGCCGGCTCCGTCGCCGGCGCGGTCTCAACCGCATATGCAACGTTGCTGCCCACCGCGGACATCGGGACCGCTCTGGCCGTCACCCTGCCGTCCTACGACCTGGACTTGTTCCTGAACGGGATCTCGCAGGCGCTCAACGGTCAACCCGTTCAGGGACTCGTCAACGCGTTCGGTCAGCCCATCGCCGCCGACGTGGGCTTGGGAACACTCGCGGGCGGTGTCGAATTCCTCGTCGTCAGCAATACGCTGGACACCCTCCTGACCGGCGCACCGAACCCGTCACCCTGATCGGTTCACGGCTCGAGCACCAGCTTGCCCAACACCCCGCCATCGGCCAGGCACTGCAGCGCCGCCTGCGCCTCCGACAGCGGATACCGTTGCGGTGGAGGGGGTTTCAGACCCAGGTCGACCAGCTGCCCCAGCCCCCAGGAGAACAACGCCGCCGAACCGGGAACCTTGTTGAGGTATTCGCCCCACGCGACGCCCACCACGCTGACGTTGCGCAGCAACAGCCTGTTCACCTTGACGGTGGGAATGCTGCCGGCGGCGAACCCGATGACCAACAGCTTGCCGTCCACGGCCAGCACCCGCACCGCGTCGTCGAACGCCGGGCCGCCGATGGGATCCACGACGATGTCCACGCCCCGGCCGCCGGTGTACGCGCGCACCTCGTCGACCCAGTCCCCGGAGAGCGGCAGCACCAGTTCGGCGCCCAGTGACGCCACGTAGTCGGTGGCCGCCGTGCGATGCAAAACCGCCAGCACCTTCTTCGCGCCCATCGCCCGGGCCACCTGGATCGCCGCCGTCCCCACTCCGCCGGCCGCACCGAGCACCAGCACCGTGTCGCCCGGCCGCATCGCCGCCCGGCGGGCCAGGGCGAAATACATGGTGTTGTAGTTCACCAGCAGTGACACCGCCTCGGCGTCATCGAGCTCGGCGGGGCTGCGGACCACGTTTGGCACCGGGACCGCGACCCGCTCCGCATAGGCACCCAGCATGCCGAACGCCGAAACCCGGTCGCCCACTTTGAAACCCGAGCCCTCCGGCGCCGCGTGCACCACCCCGGCGGCCTCCATGCCGGGCACGAACGGCGGTGGCAGCTTCAGCTGGTACTCGCCCTTGCTCAGTAGCAGGTCCGGGAAACACACCCCGGCGGCCCGCACATCGATGATGACGTGGTCACGATCCTCGACGAGGTCGTCGACATCGGTGTAGGCGATGCCGGACGGACCCGAGAGTCGCTGGACGACACAAGCTTTCATTGCCAGGCATACAGCTTGAATTCGGCCTTCTGCGCCGCGGACAGGTCGGTGATCTCACCCCAGTGCGCGGCGATGTCCTGTACCGACGGGGGCTTCTCGAAGTCGACACCCTCGTTGCCGAATAGCGCCACCCGCTGCACCTTGCCACCACCGACGATGAAAACCGACGCGGTGTCGGCGCATTCCTCGGTGCACAGGTAGGCAACCACCGGCGCCACGTATTCCGGAGTGAGCTTCTCCAGCACCTCCTTGGGCATGATGTCTTCGGTCATGCGGGTGGCCGCGATCGGGGCGACCGCGTTGGTGTGGATGTTGTACTTGGCCCCCTCCTGGGCCAGCGTGTTGATCATGCCGACCAGGCCGAGTTTGGCGGCCCCATAGTTGGTCTGGCCGAAGTTGCCGAAGAGCCCGCTGGTCGAGGTGACGACGACCACGCGCCCGTAGCTCTGCTCACGGAAATGCGGCCACGCGGCACGCAGGACGTTGTAGCCGCCATAGAGGTGCACCTTGAGCACGGCGTCCCAGTTCTCGAAAGTCATCTTGTGGAACGTGCCGTCGCGCAGGATCCCGGCGTTGCTCACCACCCCGTGCACGGCGCCGAACTCGTCGATCGCGGTCTTGATGATGTTGGCCGCACCCGCGGGATCGGCGACGCTGTCGTAGTTGGCCACCGCCCGGCCCCCCGCCTCGCGGATCTCGCTGACGACCTGGTCGGCCATCGCGGACCCGGCGCCCGTTCCGTCGCGCGCGCCGCCGAGGTCGTTGACGACGACACTGGCACCCTCCTTGGCGAGAGTGAGGGCATACGTGCGCCCAAGACCTCCACCGGCTCCGGTGACGACGACAACGCGATCCTGCACTCCAGGCATCAGCTTCCTTTCGAGAGGTTGGGACAGGCTAGAACGTCACGGTCAGAACAGCTTTCGGGCAATCTTGAAAGCCCGCTCGGTGTAGGGCGGGTAGACGAAGTGAGACAGGTCGGGCCGGGTGGGCTTGGTCAGCACCGATTTGCGGTGGCTGAACTCCTCGAACCCGAACCTGCCGTGATAGGCGCCCATCCCCGACGGACCCACCCCGCCAAAGGGCAGCTTGGCCGTCGACACCTGGAAGGCCAGGTGGTTGACCACCACGCCGCCCGCCGGCACCTCCTTGATCACCCGCTCCCGGGTGACCCGCGACTTGGTGAACAGGTAGGCCGCCAGCGGCTTGGGTCGGGCGTTGACGAACCGTATCGCGTCGTCCAGGTTTTGCGTGGTGACCACCGGCAGGATCGGCCCGAAGATCTCGTCACACATCAGCGGCCCGTCCAGGTCGGGGTCGACCACCACCGTGGGTTGGATGCGCAGGGTCGCGGCGTCGTAGGCACCGCCGATGGTGATCCGGCCGTCCTCGCCGGACAGGTAGCCCTTTAGCCGGTCGAACTGACGCTGGTTGACGATCCGCATCCCGGCCCGGTCATCGGACCGGAACTTCGTGATGGCCGCGCCGATCTTGTCCACCAGATCATCCCGGATCTTCGCGTCGGCCAGCACGTAGTCGGGCGCCACGCACGTCTGCCCGGCGTTGAGCAGCTTCATCCAGGCGATCCGTTTGGCGGCGACGTCGACGTCGGCGTCCGCCGCCACGATCACCGGGCTCTTGCCGCCCAGTTCCAGAGTGACCGGGGTCAGGTGCGGCGCCGCGCCCTGGTAGACCTTGCGGCCGATCTCGGTGCCACCGGTGAACATCACCCGGTCCAGGCCCTGGGCGATCAGCTCCTGGCTGACGGCACCGTCGCCCTCGACGACCGCGATCGCGTCGTTGTCGAGATAGCGGCGCACCAACTCGGCCATCAGGTGCGAGGATGCGGGCGCGACCTCGGAGGGCTTGAGCACGACGGCGTTTCCGGCGGCGATCGCCCCGACCGCCGGCCCCAGTGTCAGGTAGAACGGGTAGTTCCAGGCGCCGATGACGAGCACGGTGCCGAAGGGCTCGTACTCGATCCAACCGCGGCCCGGCAGCTGCGGCACCTCGAGCAGGACGTGCTTGCGGCGCGTCCACCTCCGCAGATTCCTGGCCGCGAACTTCGCCTCGCCCGCAGTGGTCGCGATGTCGGCGATATACGCCTCGAACGGGTTGCGGTCCAGGTCATCGGCGAGCGCGGCAGCGACCGCAGCCTCGTTGTCCTCCATCAGATTCTGCAGCGCAAGCAACTGGCTCCGGCGCCACTCGAGGTCGCGGGTACGCCCGGTGGCGAAGGTCTTGCGGAGCCGGTCCACCGTCGCGGAGACGTCGACAGGCGCGGCGGCCGGGCCACCGTTCGAGGACACGGATGTCGTCGCTGCAACCGCTTCGGTGGTCATCGTCGTCCTTCCCGAGCGCAGGAGCCTCCGGGTCGCGCGGGGCCCTCATCGGTATACCCGCGATCCTAACCATCCGTCGGGAGCACACCAGGGGGGTTCCGGAACGCCTGCCCGGGAGCCCCCATCCAAGCCGCTACAGACGTTCCGCAGTCACGAAGTCGGAGAACGCGCCGGCGTCGTCGGCGAACGGGACACCCTCGATCCAGCGGTTCAGACGGCGCATCTCGTCGGTGGCGGCTTGCGACTGGGCCCGCCAGCCGTGGCCGTTGAGCCACTCGGCGACGTGGGCGCGGTCTTCGTCGCGGTACATCAATTCCCAGACATCGGTGGTCTCCTCCAGGCCGATCTCATCGGCCACCCTCTTGAACCGCGCGCGCATCTGCTGGCGCCGCTCCTCGGCGAGCGCGGGCGCGGTTTCGGCGGACACCCGGCTGCCGGGCACACTGAGCTCGCTGATCTGGGCGAACAGCCGGTCCTGAGCGTCGGCCGGCAGGTACATCAGCAGCCCCTCGGCCAGCCACGCCGTCCGCGCGGCCGGGTCGAAGCCCGCCGCACGCAGCGCGGCCGGCCAGTCCCGGCGCAGGTCGATGGCCACCTCGCGGCGATCGGCCGTAGGCGTGACGCCGTTCTCGGCCAGCGTCGTGGACTTGAACTCCAGCACCTGGGGCTGGTCGATCTCGTAGAGGGTCGTTCCGACCGGCCAGTCCAGCCGGTAGGCCCGCGAGTCCAGGCCCGACGCCAGAATGACCACCTGCCGGATCCCGGCGGCGACCGCGTCGGTGAAGTACGCGTCGAAGAAGTGCGTGCGCACCGCCTGGTAGCTACGCATGTGTTGCAGGTGGGCGGCCGAGTCGGCGTCGATCTGCTCAACCTTGGCCACGATCGCCGGGTCGAGCATCTTCTCCCAGAGCACGTCGGCGCCGGAGTTGGCGACCAGCAGCTTGGCATACGGGTCGGAGATCAGCGCGTCGGGTCGTTCGGTCTCGACGGCCCGCGCCGCGGCCACCATCACTGCGGTAGAGCCAACGCTGGTCTTGATGTCCCAGGTGTCGTCGTGGGTGCGTAGTGAACTCATCGTCGTTCCTCTGTTCGGCGTGTTGACGGTCAGTCTGGTGGAAGCGCCGAGGGCGCACCCAGCAGCGTGCTGCTGACGGCCTCGTCAGCCAGGCCTTCAGGCACCGGGCGGGCCCGATCGGGCACATCTCGTCACGGATGTTCACCACGCCCGCCTGCCGGCCGTGCCGGGCCGGCGACGCGACGGCGTCCCGAGCGATCAGGCTCATCGTAGGGTAGCGCCTGCACGGCGACGTCCGGACCGAGCCGCTCACGCATGCCACCGCCGCTGGGTGTTGTGCGAGTTCGCGTCGAACACCTCGACGGCGATCCGGCCGCCCGGCGTGCTGAGCGCGGTGCCCCTCCCGACGAGCCGGTCCTGAGCGGGATGGCCTCCCGCCGGTCGATTGTGAACCGCGTCACCTGTGAGGGCGTCCTCCCTGTGTTCGCACACGGTCACGTTTCTCCGACGAGGACCCACCCGCGGGTGATGCCGGCACGCTACAGGCCGCTGATGCGCCGCACCGGCAACCGCGCCCCGCGGCGTGGTTCGCGCGCCAGGCCGCTGGCATACAGCAGACGCACCACCCGGTGCCGATGCGGCCGCATCGGTTCCAGCAACTCGAGCATGGCCGCGTCGTCGACGGGGCGGCCCAGCAGCGTCCAGCCGATCATCTTCGACACGTGGTAGTCACCCACCGACAGGGCATCGGCGTCACCGAACGCCCGCTGCGCGGTTTCGGCGGCAGTCCACACCCCGACACCCGGCAGTGCGGCGAGCGCCTCACGCGCCTGCGCCGCCGGTCGCGACGCCAACCGTTCCAGCGAGTCCGCCCGACGCGCGCACGACACCACCGTCTGCGCGCGCCGGGGGTCGACGTTGGCGCGATGAAATTCCCACGACGGGATGCTGCGCCACACCTCGGCCGACGGCGGGACCCGCATGCCGGGCGGTGCCGGCCCCGGGGTCGGCGTTCCGTACCGCGACACCAGCAGGCGCCACGACCGGAAGGCGTCGGCTCCGGGGACCCGCTGCTCGATGACCGCGGGGATCAAGGCCGCCAGGACCTGACCGGTGCGGCCGAGGCGTAGGTGCGGGACTCGTCGGTGCGCCGCGGCGACGGTCGGGTCCCGCGGGACGAAGTCCGAGGCGTCGTCGTCGGCGCCCAGCATCGCGGGCAGCATCTCGACGAACTGCGGCGCCCCGGCGCCCCACGCCGTGCAATGCACCGAGTTCGGCGACAGGCGCACGATCCGGGCGGCGACCGGGCCGGCGGGCAGCAGGCACGCCCGCCACACCGTGCCGTCGCCAACGACCTGAAAGCACGGATCTCCGGCCCCCCGCCGCAGCGGAGCCAGGGTGGCCCGGAAGTCGAGCGGCCCAGGGAACACGACAGTGCGCTCGCTCCGCACGTGTTCCCTCCGATCCCTGCGGCGCCGGCTCGATTGACTGCCGACCGCGACCCCGGACAGTATTGCGGTGTGACGACG
>CAYVQQ010000043.1:0-15793 GCA_964453085.1 uncultured Mycobacterium sp. | reverse complement strand
GCTGTTCAAGAGCCCGTTGAGGCCGGTCTGCAGGCCGGCGTTTATCGCCGCACTCAGCGACCCGCCGAGGTCGTTCAGCGCCACGCCCAGGTTTCCGATGAGCGATTCCCCGGTCTGCACCACGGCGGTCAACCCGGCACCCAGATTCGCCAGGTTGCCGGTGAGGCCGGCCGTCAGCGACGCGCCCAGCTGTGCCGCCAGGCCGCCGCTCAGCAGAGCGTTGAGCGCCGCACCGGCCTGAGCGCTCAACTCGGCGCCGAGACCGGACAAGGCCGCACCGCTGTTTTCCAGGGCCGTGCCGAGGTTCACGATGGCGTTGCCGGTCTGAACCAGGCCGGCTCCGACGCCCTGCAGCAGAGCGCCACCGGTCTGCAGGAAGAAGCCGCTGGCGCCGGCGCCGATGGCCGTGCCCAGAGCACCGCCGATGCTGCCCACCAGCCCGACGTCGACACTCGTCGACAATGCCCCGCTGATGCTGGCGCCCAACCCGGACAGCGCGGTGCCAAAATCGACGGTCAGGGCGCCGCCGCCCTGCAGCAGCGAGGCGCCGTTGACGGCCTCAGCGCCCAGGTACGCGGCCGCGCCGCCGCTCAAGTTGCTGACGAACCGGTTGTGGAAGGCCGCCACCTCGGCGTTGAGGTTCTGATAGTGCCGGCCGAATTCACTGAACCGCAGTGCGATTGTCTGTGATACCTCGTCCCCGGCGGCGGGCATCAACGCCGTCGTGGGGGCGGCTATCGCAGACGCGACCTCATCGAGCGCCGCACGGATGCGCGCAAGATCCTCGGCTGCTGCCTCAACGAGATCCGGTACCGCGACTACGAACGACATACCCATCTCCCCACGCCAACGAACGAATTGTGACTCTACGAGCCCGAACAACCCAGAAGGTAGGTTGTAGCTTAGTGGCGCCCGTCCGGCCAAATCGAAAACGGCGATTTTCAGGCATGTCACAGACACGGCCGCCGCGGGCCCCGTAAGCATTCTGCCGGTCGTAAATTGGCGCCGGGATCAGCGAGTGGGCGGTACTCAAGTGAGATTCATGTCATACACGTAACGGAGGCGGCTCTGGTGGGTTGCCGAGCGGTCCGCCGCGGTTTCGGCGACGCACCGGGACCGAAAGGTGCACAGGCGTCTCGATGTTCACGTTGCCGCAAGCGCTGGTATGACGGCGGGTACGGGATACGGGACCTGGCGCGGATCAGTATCGACGAGACGGCTTACCGAAAGGGCCCCCGCGAACTCCACCAAGACACCAATCCAGCTTTGCCGCTTTCGCGGTATCGCAACGGCAGCGGGGATCAGCGGCGCGTTCGCCGTGCAGAGACGAAAAGGTTCGGCATGAGGTCCTTGCCAAGCTCGCGGCGACCGTACCGAGCCAGCCATTCTTGCAGCGGCGTTGCCGATACCTCCCAACCGTGTTCGTCAAGCCACGCACCGACATCGGTGCGTTCCTCGGGATACCACAATTCCTCGAGATCGACGGCCTCGGTGTCGACCACCCGGGCGGCCACCGACTGCAGACGCCGCATCTGGTCACGTTGACGCGCCAGCCGCTCGGGGTTCAAAGCCTCGGCACCGACCGCGTTGACGGCGAGCCGGCTGTCCGCGGCGCTGAGCGCGTGAACGCGCTCGAACAGCAAATCCTGCGCCGATGCCGTCAGATAGCGAAGCAGTCCCTCAGCCGACCAGCCGGTGGGCGCGGCTGGGTTGAACCCGGCCGCACGCAGTGCCCGCGGCCAATCCTGGCGCAAATCCACCGGCACGTAGACCAGCTTCGCCGCCGGCCGCACACCGTGGCGCCGCACCGTGGCAGCCTTGAAATCCAATACCTTCGGTTGATCGACTTCATAGATGGTGACCTCGTCCGGCCACGGCAGCCGCCACGCCCGCGCATCCAAACCCGACGCCAGGATCACCATCTGCCGGATCCCGGCGTCGGCGGCGGCCAAGAAAAACTCGTCGAAAAACACCGTGCGCACCGCCATGAAGTCCACCATCGCGCCCACCAGTGCCCGCACGCCGGCGTCGACGTCATCGGGCAACGCCGGCCCGGCGAATACACTCCACACGCCGTCGCCGGCCGCATCCAGAAACATCCTCGCGTACGGGTCGCTGATCAGCGGGCTGTCGCTCTCCGTCTCCGCCACCCGCGCCGCGGCAACCTCCAGCGCCGTGGCACCCACACTCTCAGTGATGCTCCACGTGTCATTGTCGGTTCTGGGCATAGTCATTCGCTCCACTCTTACCGGATCGCGGTGTAGTAGTAGTGGTTTCCCTCGTACGGCCACCCATCTGCACTGCGGGAATCGTTTTGCCTCGTGGGCGTCCTGACCGACGATTCCTGGTCACGCGACCGGTGCGTGATTGGTTGCGTCTCGGTATCCGGCCGCGAGAAAGGCAGCAATCGAAACCCGCTGGACGCGGCGCCGTGGGCCAATCGTGTCGCGAGCCGACCCGCACCGCTGGCAAATCGACCCTCGGCCGCGCGCCGAGACCGGATGTCGGCATCACCCCCACACATCCATAGTGCATCAGTCGCCGGCCCCGCCGTAGGCGCACGATGACGCGCCAAATTGACAGCGGCGTTACGCCCTTGCCCGATCTCAAGACCGCCGGTCGGGTGCGCCCGGGGCACCATCTGTCCGCTTAGCCCAAATGCGATCCGTACCAGCGAGTCTTGTAGTCGAGTGGCTCCCGTTTCTGCCGCGCCGCCGCGTTCCAGGGACCTGAATCACCTTGCGTACCGAGTTGGGCAGCGAGCACGAGACGCTGCACCCGTGGGTCCGCCAGGCCGATACCGATGACTGGTAGCCGCCCGAGGCATCCACCACGAAGTCGAAGCGGATCAAGGATTCTCGAACAGGAAAATCCAAAACTTAAGCGCGCCACTGAACGTCTGAAACGGGCCGCGAGTTTCGTCAGGACGGATCCGGACCGCCAACACACGAGAGGGTCGACTTCATCGACATCAGCCGCGGCGAGTTCGGAGGCGCGGAGCTGGGATCGCCGGTGTGCGGCGCGGCAAACGGCTCCACACACCACCAAACCCGGATGCACCACGGCATCCCGATCTGGTGGGCCGGGACGTCATCGTCTACGGCCCGCCCGGCCACCTGATCCGCGGCACCGGCCCAACGCTTCAGCCGCTTGATGTCCACGCCGCGCAGCTCGAACCCGGTGATCAGCAGGCGGATCGCGTGAACCCGTTTCCGGCAAGGTTGTCCCGGTCGATTGCTACCACGATCCTCACCATCACGCCCGGACCCACATCGACGGGTCCGCTGCTCGCTGACATCGCCGCGGCCGGCGTCGTTGCTGCGCCGTCTCAGGCGCGCAGTTCCGCGCCGACCCGTTCGGCGGCACACCGCACCGCGGCGTCGCGGGCGGCGCTGGCGTCGTCTTCGGTCAGCGTGCGATCCGGTGCCCGGAAGCGCAGCGCGAACGTCAGCGACTTGCGGTTCTCGCCGACCTGCGGACCGGTGAAGACGTCGAACAGCCGGATGTCCTCCAGCAGTTCGCCGGCGCCCGCACGCACTGCGTCGGCGACCGCCGCCGCCGGCACGTGCGCCGGCACGACCAGGCTGACGTCCTGGACCACCGCTGGAAACGGCGAGACCTTCGGCGCGGGGAACGCATCGACAAGCGGAAGCGCATCCAGGTCCAACTCCATGGCGCACGTGCCCTTGGGCAGGCCCGCCCGCTCGACCACGGCGGGATGCAGTTGGCCCGCGTAACCGGCGACGGTGCCCTCGACGAGCACCTCGGCGCACCGGCCCGGATGCCACGGCAGGCGTTGGGCCGCCCGGAGGGTCACCTCGATCCCGCTGGCACGGGCCACGATGCGGACCGCCTCGAACGCATCGGACGCCTCCACCACCCGACCCGGCCCCCACGGGCCCCGTGGTTCACGCAGACCCGTCAGCACCGCTGCAACGTGCTGGGGCTGCCGCGGCAGCGAGGCGTCCAGCATAGCGATCTCGGCGTCGGTCGGGCGCCGGTGCACGGGGATGCGCTCGACGGCCCGAGTCTGTTCGGTGGGTTGGACCACCTGGGCGAGGGCGAATAACGCAGTGTCGACAAGGCCGCGGGATACGTTGCGTCCCAACGCTTCCAGCAGCGCGGGCAGCAAGGTCGTCGCCAGGTGCGGACGGTCGGCCTCGAGGGGGTTGAGCACGTGCGTGGTCGCGCGCCGGGGGTCGTCGTCGGGCAGGCCCCACAGATCGAAGGCGCCGGCCGGCAGAAACGGCGTCGGCAGGATCTCGACGTAGCCGGAGTGGGCCAGCGACCTTCCGATCGCGCGGCGTCGCCTCTGCACCGCGGTGAGCCCCCGACCCGCGGGCGCCGACGGCAGCACCGACGGAATGACCTCGAGGCCCTCCAACCGCAGTACCTCCTCGACCAGGTCGGCGGGCTGCACCAAGTCGGGTCGCCAGCTAGGCGGCGTCACGGTCAGCACGCCGTCCGCTCCTTCTTCCCGGATCACCGTCGCCCCGATCTGCGTCAGCCGCCGGGCGGTCGCACCTGGGGCGTACGCGACACCGGCGAAACGGTCCGGCAGGTCGGCGGCCATCCGGATCGGCGGTCCAGCCCAATCGGCGGCCGAACTGCCCACTGGCGGATCACCGCGCCAGTCCGTCAGCGCATCGGACACCGCGCCGCCGGCGATGTCGGCGAGCAGCGTCGCGCAGCGGTCCAGCGCGGCCACCGAAATCGCCGGGTCTACTCCGCGTTCGTACCGCCGAGCGGCCTCGCTGGGCAGGTGCAGCCTGCGCTGGGTCCGCGAGATTGCGGCGGGGTCCCACACCGCCGCCTCCAGCAGCACGTCGGTGGAGTCGGCGCGCACCTCGGTGCTCGCCGCGCCCATCACGCCACCGACCGCCGCCGGCGCCACGTCATCGACGATCAAGACGTCGGCCGGGTCCAGCCGCCGCTCGACGTCATCGAGGGTGACGACGGTCTCGCCGGGCCGGGCGAAGCGCACCTCGAGTCCCCCGGTGATGCGGTTGCGGTCGTGGGCGTGCATCGGATGGCCCAGTTCCAGCATCACGTAGTTGGTGACATCCACGGCCGGGGACGTTGCGCGGATACCGCACAGCAGCAGCCGCCGCTGCAGCCACCACGGCGACGCGGCGGCCGGATCGATCCCGGTGACCGGGCGCAACGCGAACCGCCGCACACCGGTGTCGGGCTGCACGGTCAGCGGCCACGCCTCCCCCGCCACCGGCAACGGCTTGACGTCGGCGGGGTCGACGAACGTCAGATCGTAGGCGCACGCGATCTCACGGGCCAGGCCACGCACCGACATGCAGTAGCCGCGGTCGGGCGTGATGGCCAGGTGGAACACGACATCGTCGAGGCCCAGCACCGCCGTGCCGGGCGCTCCTGGTTCAGCCGTGCCCGGCGGCAGCACCAGGATCCCGGAATGGTCGGTGCCCAGCCCGAGTTCGGTCGCCGAGCAGATCATCCCCTCGGAGCTGTGGCCGTAGGTCTTGCGTGCCGCGATGGTGAATCCGCCGGGCAACGTGGTACCGGGCAGCGCCACCACAACGAGGTCGCCGACGGCGAAGTTCGTGGCCCCGCAGATGATTTCACGCGGCGATTCCTCACCGACGTCCACCAGGCAGGCCCGGATCGGCTTTTTGAAGCCGCTGAGCTCATCGAACGCGGCAACCCGCCCCACGGTCAGTGGGCCGCCGACCGGGCCGAGGGCCACCACCTTTTCGACTTCGTGGCCGATGCGTACCAGCGTCTGCTCGAGCTCGCGCGGGGCGACGTCCCAGCCCGGGGCGTCAGCCTGCAGCACCTCGCGCAACCAACTGTAAGGAAGCCGCATCAGGCCCCCACCCCGAACGGCAGCGAGAACCGGATGTCACCCTCGACCATGTCGCGCATGTCCGGGATGCCGTTGCGGAACTGCAAGGTGCGTTCCAGCCCCATACCGAACGCGAAGCCCGAGTACACCTCCGAATCGATCCCGGCGGCCCGCAACACGTTCGGGTGGACCATACCGCAGCCGCCCCACTCCACCCAGTCGGCGCCACCCTTCTTGTTGGCGAACCACACGTCGACCTCGGCGGAGGGCTCGGTGAACGGGAAGAAGTGCGGCCGGATCCGGGTGCGCGCCGACGGACCGAACTCGGCGCGTGCGAACACGTCCAGCGTCCCGCGCAGGTGGGCCATGGTCAGGCCGCGGTCCACCGCCAGGCCCTCGACCTGGTGGAAGACGGGCGTGTGGGTGGCGTCGAGTTCGTCGGTGCGGAAGGTCCGGCCGATCGACACGATGTAGACCGGCAGTTCGTGCTCGAGCAGCGTGCGCACCTGCACCGGTGAGGTGTGGGTGCGCAGCAACTGCCGGGAGTTCTCCGGCCCGATGTAGAAGGTGTCCTGTTCGCTGCGGGCGGGGTGGTCGGCCGGGAAGTTGAGGGCGTCGAAATTGAACTGCTCGGTTTCGACCTCCGGGCCCTCCGCAACCTCCCAGCCCATGGCGACGAAGGTGTCGGCGATGTGTTCGGCCAGGAGCGTGATCGGGTGCCGGGCACCGGGAGGCTGTCGCGTCGACGGCAGGGTGACATCGATGGCCTCGGCGGCCAGCACGGCCGCGTCACGTTGGGCCCGTAGCACCGCCAACCGGTCGTCGTAGCTGCGCTGGGCTTCGGCACGCGCGGTGTTGACGCGCTTGCCGGCGTCGGCACGCTCCTCCTTGGGCACGGCGGCGAGTGCCTGCCGGGCCAGCGCCAACGGCGAACGGTCACCGAGGTGTTCGGTCTTGACACGGGCCAGCGCGTCGAGATCGCACGCACCGGCGATGGCTTCCCGGGCGGCGGTGACCGCCTCGGCCAACGCTTCCGACGACAGGTCGACGGGTTGCTCACCCACGCGGCGACATCTCCTTGCTCACGGCTGTACAGTTTGCCCGCATCGTCGCCGGGCCCGCCCGAATTTGGTCCGGTCCACGCGCGGCACCGGTCGAGTGCCGATCATAGGCGATCGGGTCCGGGACCTTTGGAGTTGCGCGCCGCGCGCCGGGGTCGGCCGGGCTATCTGGACGCAACCAGCTGCGGGACGTCCGCCGGCGGAACCATCATCGCCCTGCGCGCCGTGACCATCTGGTCGATCTTGTGGGCCAGTACCGCGCCCAGCGCGCCGAAGATCGGCGCCGCGGCTATCGTGGCCCACTGGTGGGCCAGTATCAGGAACCCGAAACCCGACGATGCGACCAGCATCAAGGCGCGCAGTGGGGTCCAGTAGATCGGTTGGCGGAACCGGGACGACACCAGCACGCCTAAGATGACGGCGACGGTGTGGCCGGCATCGGTGAAATCGCCACCGACGATCGCCGAGGCGATGCCCGCGGCTACCCACCAGCCGATCCAGGCCATCCGCCAGGGCCGGGGAATCACCGCGGTCATCGCTCCCAGGACCGCGAGCGCGCCGTAGCTCATGCCGACGTCGCTGGCCCGGGTGACCGACAACGGCAGCCAGCCCAACTCGACGGCCGCGGCGAGCGCGGCGGCGACCAGCAGCGTCGCCCCGACGTGTCCGACCACAAACGCCACGAAAATCCGGATGGTGCGCAGGTGCAGCTCGGCGAGCACGAGCATGCAGGTCAGAAACGGCAGCCAGAAGTACAGCGGGCCGGCATCGACGACCAGGGCGCTGCCGAGCAGGGTGCCCAGGTGCCCGCGGGCCAGGTTGTGCAGGTTGGTGCTGGCGTGCTGGATGACGACTTCGCGCGTCTGGGGACCCAGGACGATCAGCGCGGAGCTGACGGCCAGCAGAACCGCCACGTACCCGATGGTGAACCGGATCCGGCCGAGCCGGGACACGATGCCGTAGATCATCGACACCCACTATGCACGTGATTCGTCCTACGCCTGTGATTCGTCCTGGTCATCGGAGACTGCCAACTCCCTACTGGCTTCGAGGCGGTAGATCGCCACGCCCGGCCATCCCCACGCACTGGGGCGCCAAGCCGGTCCAACGTCGAACTGGACACCATGATTCCACCTTTTGGTGGCCCGGCCCAAGCCGCGGGCCGCGACGCTGACGTCGACGCCGAGCCGGTCCGCGGCCATCCGGTGGGGCGCCCCGGTAGGGATGCGCATCCGCCGGCGGCGGCCAGACATCGCGACACAGGACAGCGTAATGCAGGACATCGCGATGCCGGACGACGTGCCCTCCGGGATCGGCGACGACCGGATGCGCGAGGTGCTGGTGACGACGAGGTGCTGGTGAAATTGGCGCAGCGGCCGGCTCTGCGTGCCGTGTGATGCGCGCCGCGGCTACTGTGTGGAGCCGTCACCACGGCCATCGGCGGGCACCGCCGCTTCGCTGCCGAAGTCCCCGGACGACTCCGGGGTATCGGATTCCGCGGCACCCGCGCCGTCCGTGGTGGCGGGCCGTTCGTCCCCTGC
Organism: uncultured Mycobacterium sp.; assembly: GCA_964453085.1. GTDB lineage: Bacteria > Actinomycetota > Actinomycetes > Mycobacteriales > Mycobacteriaceae > Mycobacterium. Next base: position 7,376 of record CAYVQQ010000043.1, on the reverse strand, counting down.
ATCCTCCGGGCGGTCGACGTGGTCGCCCTCATCGTCGGCGGCGGGCTCCTCGCCCTTGTCGCCCTCGTCTTCGCTGCCCTGATCTTCGCCGTCCGCGGACCGCTGTCGGCGCTCGCGCAGCGCGTCGATGATGAGCAGCACCACGCCCAGGACGCTGGCGCCGATGCACATCCATGCCACCAGCTCATTGCTGGTGACCACCGCGAACACCAATGCGGCCAGGCCGATGAGGGCCAACACCAGCGCGACGATCAGCATTGGTCATCCTCCAACCGACGAGGGAAGTTCGAGGTCCTTGCCGGCTCTCCCGTACGCCAGCCGCGCGAGTCTGCTCGTTCGCGGGTCTAGTGGTTAGCGGGTGTGCTAGTTATTGCCCCGGTTGAACTGGTCGAATCCGCCGGCGGCGTCGGCGCTGGAGTCGACGGGAGCCGCCGATCCGCGCTGGCCGAGTTCCTCAAGCTGCGATTCCAGGTAGGTCTTGAGCCGCGTGCGGTACTCGCGTTCGAAGGTGCGTAGCTGTTCGAGGCGGCCTTCCAGCACCGTGCGCTGCTGGTTGATGGTCCCCATGATCTCGGAATGTTTGCGTTCGGCGTCGGCCTGCAGCGCGTCTGCCTTCTCCTGGGCTTGGCGCAGCTGTGCCTCCGAGCGGGTCTGGGCGTCAGCCAGCATCGCCTCGGCGCGCTCCCGGGCCTCGGCGACCGTGGTCTCGGCGGTGTTGCGGGCCTCGGTGAGGATCTGATCGGCGTTGGCGCGAGCATCGGCGAGCATCTTCTCGGATTCGGCCTTGGCCGTGGTGGTGAGCCGGTCGGCCGTGTCCTGGGCCAGGGTCAGCACCCGGGCGGCCTTCATGGCCCGCTCCTCGTTGCTTTCGGACAGTTCCGCGACGGGGGCCGCGACCGCCACCGGCTGAGCGGCTTCGGGCTCGGCGACGGGGATCGCCGCGGTGGGCATGGATGCCGCGGCTTCGGCACCCCCGCCGGAGGCCAACTCCTGGTCGAGTTCCTCGATCCGCTGGCGCAGATCGGAATTCTCCTCGATGAGGCGCGTCAGCTCAGCTTCCACGAGGTCAAGGAAGGCGTCGACCTCGTCCTCGTTGTAGCCCCGCTTGCCGATGGGTGGCTTACTGAACGCCACATTGTGGATGTCGGCTGGTGTAAGCGGCATTGTTTCGTCCCCTCAAGTTCCTGTCAAACGTTCCCGAAAGTGTAAAACGCAGTGCTAGTAGTCGTGCAACTGCCGTCCATCCTGTCACACGGGCTCCGAACAGTGCCGAATAGGCCAAAAACATAAGAACGGATTTCAGACATTGAGGCCAATAAAATCCGAGTCCGTGGAAATCTCAAATCGCGCACACCGAATCGAGGCGGAAGCGTGGCCGAACCGTATTCCTCACGGCGCCCCCGTCCACGGCGGACCTCACGCCGCGGCCTTGAGCGCCAGGTTCATCCCGATGAAGGTGACGAGCAGCAGCACCATGATCGACAAGTCGAACCGCACCGCGCCGACGGTGAGCTGCGGAATCAACCTCCGAAGCAGTTTCACCGGCGGGTCGGTGACCGACATGATGGCCTCCAGGACAACCACGGTCACACCGGTGGGGCGCCAGTCACGGCTGAATGAGCGGATGAACTCGATGACGACCCGGGCGATCAACAGCAGCCAGAAGAGGAACAGCGCGAACCCGAGAATCCGAAAGAACAGAACCAACGAAACACCCGACCTTACCGATGAGATGTCAAGCGCCGCACGCGGGGCGGTCAACGCCAGCGTACCGACTGCGAACGCGGGCACACGCCTGTGCCGGGGACCCACCGCCGAGACGGGGTTCCGACCCTGAAGCTCCCTTGAAGCCCGCTGGCCGCTATCTGGGCGGCCACCCCCTGCGGCATCGCATGGCGGCCCGGGTTACTGGTAGGCGGAGAAGCCGGTCTCGGCGATGCGGCGGCGCTCCTCCGGCGTCACGTCGACGTCGGCGGGCGAGAGCAGGAACACCTTGGTCGCGACCTTGTCGAACGAACCCCGCAGTGCGAAGGCCAGGCCGGCGGCGAAGTCGACGAGTCGTTTGGCGTCGGCGTTGTCCATCGCCACCAGGTCCATGATCACCGGGGTGCCGTCGCGGAACCGCTCGCCGATGGTCCGCGCCTCGCTGTAGTCCTTGGGCCGCAGGGTGGTGATCTTCGACATCGGACTGCCCTCGTCGAACAGCATCGCCATGCGGCGCGGGTCCATCGCCAGCGCCCCGCGGGTGGAGTTGCGCAGCCACGACCCGAAGCGCTGTTGCCGGGGCATGTCGGACCGCTCGAACTCGCGGGGGTGGACCGAACCGTACCGGGGCTCCTCGGCGTAGCCGCCGCGGTATCCCGGCGGCGCGTAGTCGGCCGGTTCGCCGCGCGGGGCGCGCAGATCTTCGTAGTCGCGCCCCTCGTAGCGGCCGTAGCCGTCGTCGAAGCGTGGACGCGGGAAACCGCGGGAGGGTGCGCGGTCGTCGTAGTACTCGTCGTCGTAATCCTCCATCGGGGCCATCCCGAAATAGGCCTTGACCTTGTGCAGTGTGCTCATTGTGTTGACCCCTTCATAGCCCTGGGAAGGTTCTCGCGGTGGTGTTGTCTGTGATGAAGATGTGACTGCAGTGACTACTCACGGTGACGGTAGCGGTCGGGGACCCAATAGCGCGGTACCGACACGCACACACGTCGAACCATGTTTGACGGCGATCTCGAAATCGGCGGACATGCCGGCCGACAGCCCGACCGCCTCGGGATGCGACCGCAGCACGCGCGCATGTTCGGTTTGGAGCCGGTCGAAAGCCGCCTCCGGATCCCACGTTGGCGGCGGGATGGCCATCAGCCCGACCAGTTGCAGAGCGTGGGCAGCGGCGATCTGCGCGCACAGTGCGTCGACCGCGCCCGGCACGGACATGTCGACGCCACCGCGAGACACGTCCCCGTCGAGGCTGACCTCGACGTAGACGCGCAGCGGCTGCTGCCGGTAGCCGTCGGCCAACGCCTTGGCCACGGCCTTGTCGAGCGCGGTCACCAGTCGCGCGCTGTCAATGGAGTGTGCCGTGTGCGCCCACCGGGCCACCGATCGGGCCTTGTTGCGCTGGATGTGGCCCACCATGTGCCAGTTGATGGGCGGCAGTTCGGTGCGCGGCGACGCGGCCGCCAGCCGGGCGAGTTCGGCCACCTTCGCGGAGGCCTCCTGCTCCCGCGACTCGCCGACGGCCCGGCAGCCCAGCCGCGCCAAGATGGCGACATCGGTGGCGGGAAAGAACTTGGTGATCGGAAGGAGTTCGATCTCGGCCACGTTGCGACCCGCAGCCTCGGCCGCCGCCGCGAGCCGAGACCGCACCGCGGCCAGGGCGCGGGTCAGGTCGGATTCGCGGTCGCCTCGGTCGCCGGCGCCGGTTCTGTCTTCCGCCACGGCGGTCACTCCATCCAGACCAGCGACGCCAGCCGGCCCGTCGGCGCGTCCCGCCGGTGGCTGAACAGCGTCGGGTCGGCCACAGTACAGCGCGGGTCGACGTCGATCGAGGAGACGCCCAGATCCTTCAGTCGGCGGACGATCCCGGCCCGCAGGTCCAGGCCGGGGGTACCGGCCGCGGTGGTGGTGCGACTGCCCGGGAGCGCCGCGTCGACCTCGTCGGCCATCGCGGCGGGCACTTCGTAGTTGGCACCGCTGACCGCCGGGCCGAGCAGCGCCGACATGTCGGCCGTGCGCGCGCCCAGGCGCTGCAAAGCCTCCACGGCACGGTTCACGATGCCGCGCTGCGCGCCGACTCGACCGGCGTGCACCGCCGCGACCACCCCGGCGCGCGCGTCGGCCAGCAGCACCGGCACGCAGTCGGCCGTCACCACCGCCAGCGCCAGTCGGGGTGTGGCGGTCACCAACGCATCGGTACCGGCGACAGCGGCGTCACGCGGTCCATCGACGACCTCGACGTGGTCACCGTGCACCTGGTCCATCCAGACCACCCGATCGGCGCCGAGGCCGGTGGCCGCGGCCAGGCGGGCCCGGTTGGCCGCGACGGCGGCTGGGTCGTCACCGACGTGGTCGCCGAGATTGAAGGTGTCGAACGGCGGTTTCGACGCACCGCCGGCGCGGGTCGTCGTCACTCGCCGGATCCGAAGACTCACCCCACCAGTATCCGGAAAGCATTGGCGCCCAAACGGCCCGGACACCATTGTCCGGGGAGGTCGGGACAGCATTGTGACCTCCACGGCCTCAGCGGCGCATGAAGGGTGGCACGTCGACGTCGTCGTCGTCGCCGATGTTCAGCGTCGTTCCGTTGGTGTGCACCGGCACGCTCACGGCGTCGACCGGCTCGAACAGCGTCGAACTGAGCTTGCCCGCCTTTGCCGACTCGATGCGGTGGGCCCCGCCGCCGGCCGCGGCGCCACCTTCAGGGGCATCGTCCACTACGGGCCTGCGGCCAGACCCGGTGGCATCGAAGCCCGCCGCGATGACCGTGACCCGCACCTCGTCGCCGAGGGAGTCGTCGATCACGGTCCCGAAGATGATGTTGGCGTCCTGATGGGCCGCTTCCTGCACCAGCGACGCCGCCTCGTTGATCTCGAACAGGCCCAGGTCGCTGCCGCCCGCGATCGACATCAGCACGCCCTGGGCACCCTCCATCGACGCCTCCAGCAGGGGCGAGTTGATCGCGATCTCGGCGGCCTTGAGCGAGCGGCCCTCACCGCGGGCCGCACCGATACCCATCAGCGCGGTGCCCGCGCCGGACATGATGCCCTTGACGTCGGCGAAGTCGACGTTGATCAGACCCGGCGTGGTGATCAGGTCGGTGATGCCCTGCACGCCGTTGAGCAGCACCTCGTCGGCGCTGCGGAAGGCGTCCATCAGCGACACGGCGGCGTCGCCCATCTGCAGCAGCCTGTCGTTGGGAATCACGATGAGGGTGTCGCAACTCTCGCGCAGCGCGGTGATGCCGGCCTCGGCCTGGTTGCTGCGCCGCTTGCCCTCGAAGGAGAACGGCCGGGTGACCACACCGACGGTCAACGCACCCAGCTTGCGCGCGATGGTGGCGACCACGGGCGCGCCGCCGGTGCCGGTGCCACCCCCTTCGCCGGCGGTGACGAACACCATGTCCGCCCCGCGTAGCAGCTCTTCGATCTCGTCCTTGGCGTCCTCGGCGGCCTTGCGGCCGACTTCCGGGTCTGCGCCGGCGCCGAGACCGCGTGTCGAGTCGCGACCCACGTCCAGCTTGACGTCGGCATCGCTCATCAACAACGCCTGGGCATCGGTGTTGATCGCGATGAACTCCACACCTTTGAGGCCCTGTTCGATCATCCGGTTGACGGCGTTGACACCGCCGCCACCGATACCCACGACCTTGATGACGGCGAGGTAGTTATGTGGGGGGGTCATCATTCGTTTTCCTCCCTGATGGGCTGGTGCCCCGTTCGGGGGTCTCCACGTTGCTTCTCCGGACGGTGGCGGGGCGCCCGCCTGCCAAGCCTTCAACCTCTACTTTAGGGTTAGAGTTATGTCAGGTAGTCCCGCGCAACCAGAACGGTATGGGCACGACCGCCGCCAACCCCGTAGGCGCGCCGACACGCGCACGGATTTTTTTCTCCCCACCGCCGCGTTATTTGACGGTCGGCAGGTCCGGGCTGGACACGTCGTAGGTCCGTCCGGGCTGGGTCAGCAGCGCGGCGAGCTTCTCGGCCTTCTCCCCGGTGCGGTCTGTAGTCCCCCAGATCACCACCCGCCCGTCGTTCAGCGTCAGCGTGATCGAGGACACCGACGGGGCTGCGACGCGGCTCACCTGCGCCACCACCTCGGGGCTCAGCGCGGTCAGCACCTGCAGCGCGGCCTTGGTCGCCGGGTCGCTCGGCCCGGGGTCGGCGACGTCGAGGTAGGGCAGTGCCGGTGGCGGCGGCGCGGTCGCGAAGTCGACGCCGTCGCGGTCGAACAGGTGCGGACCGTCCGGGAAGTCCACCACGACCACCGGAACCCGCTCGACGATCGTGATCCGCAGCGCCGACGGGTACTGCCGCTGCACGCGGGCGCTGGCCACGCGCCGAATGGTGGCCACCCGGTCGGCGACCTGCTGGGTGTTGATCTGCAGCAGCGGCGTTCCGGGCCGCACCCGCGCCACGTCCAGGACCATGTCGCGGGTCACCGCCCCGGTTCCGCTGACCACGATGTCGCGGGCCGACATCGCAGGCGTGAAATACAGCACCAACCCCAGACCGATCCCGACGATCACCAGAACCACCGTCGCCAGCAGCATCTTCAGGCCCCGGACGACGCCGCGGGCCACGGGCTTGGGCTGGGCGACCACAAGCCCACCGGCCCGCCGCTTGGCCTCGCGGCGCGCCTCCTCGATGGCGGTGGCACGCGCCTGCGCGGCGCGGCGCTCGGCCCGTTCGCGGCGGGCCCGCCGCCGTGGGCCCTCGAACTCGACCCGCCCCGCCTCGGGCATCGGCTCCCGGCCGCGGTCGGTCGGCGGTTCGGTGACGACGGCGCCGGCGTCGACGGTGCCTGTGTCGACGGTGCCTGCGACGACGGCACCCTCGCACGCCTCGCCGGCGGGGGTGGCGGGCTGGGTGTCCGGCGGGGCGCCGCCCTCCTCCTCCACCACGTCGGTCGGCGCCGCCCCGGTCGGCTCCGGGTTCGGCCGGGTCATCGGGGCACCCCCGGCCGACCGGGCGCGCTGCGGTTGGCCCGCACCCGCAGCGCGGTCACGATCTCGGGCCCCAACAGGGTGACGTCGCCCGCGCCCATCGTGACGATGACGTCGCCGGGGCCGGCGACCGCGGCCACCGCTGCGGCCACCGCGGACAAGTCGGGCAGGTAGTGCACCGGCGCGCCGACGTGTGCGGCGACAGTGGCGCCGCTGACACCGGCGAGCGGTTGCTCGCGCGCGCCGTAGACGTCGAGCACGAACACCTCGTCGGCCGCGTCCAGTGCGCGACCGAACTCGGCGGCGAAAACCTTGGTCCGCGAATATAAATGCGGCTGGAAGACCACGATGCAGCGACCGTCGCCGGTCTGGTCGAGCAGCGTGCGCACCGCCGCCAGCGTGGCGCTGATCTCCGTCGGGTGGTGTGCGTAGTCGTCGAACACCCGCACCTGCGCGCGGCCCTCTCCGGACGTCCCGACCAGTTCAAAGCGGCGGCGAACACCCTCGAAACCAGCCAGTCCGTCCAGCACCTCGTCGGTGGGGGCGCCGATCTGCGTCGCCGCCAGCAGCGCGCCCAGCGCGTTGAACGCCATGTGCCGGCCGACCACCGACAGCCGCATCGCACGCGGTCGGGACTCGCCTGCCAGTTGAATGTAGGCAACCGCCTCGGTGCCGTGCTGCTCCCAGTCCAACAGCGTACCGGCCAGGTTTTCACCCACCGACCCGTAGC
>CAYVQQ010000042.1:9108-16018 GCA_964453085.1 uncultured Mycobacterium sp. | reverse complement strand
CTCCATGGTCTCGATCTGGAGCTGCATCATGTCGGCCATCTTGAGCATGTCGGCCGTGCGGTCCTTGAGGAAGGCCATGTTCTGCATGGTCGTCTGGCCGGCAACGCTGTTCTGGAACGGGATCGAGCTGTGCTGGATCGGGATCCCGAGGGGCCGGGTGATGTCCTGGACCATCGCGATGCCGTGGGTGCGGATCAGGTTCTTGGCGATTTTGTCCAGCACCAGCATGTCGGCCGGGTTGCGCATGTCGTGGTCGGCCTCGATCATCAGCATGTCGGGGTTCATCCGGGCCTGAGAGAAATGCCGGTCCGCCGCCGCGTAGCCGACGTCGGCCGGGGCCGTCTGCGGCAGGTAGTAGCGGTCGTTGTAGTTGGTGACGTAGCCGGGCAGGCCCAGCATGCCGACCAGCACGACCGCGCCGCTGACGGCCAGGATGGGCAGCGGCCAGCGCACCACCGCGGTGCCGACGCGGCGCCACAGCCGGCCCCTGGAGGCCCGCTTGGGTTCGAAAAGACCGAACTTGCTGCCTACGAAGATCACCGCGGGACCCAGCGTCAGCCCGGCCAGCACGACCACCAGCATCCCGATCGCCACCGGCGCGCCCATCGTGCTGAACCAGGGCAGCCGGGCGAAACTCAGGCAGTACGTCGCGCCGGCGATGGTCAGACCCGACCCGAGCACGACGGGCGCCACTCCGCGGAACGTGGTGTAGTAGGCGGTTTCGCGGTCCTCGCCGGCCGCCCGCGCCTCCTGATAGCGCCCGACCAGGAAGATGCCGTAGTCGGTGCCGGCCGCGATCGCCAGCATGGTCAGGATGTTGGCGGCGAACGTGGTCAGTCCGAACGCGTTGACGTAGCCGAGCGCGGCGACGATCTGACGCGACGACGCCAGCGCGATCCCGGTCATGAACAGCTGGACCAGGGTCGTGACGATCGAGCGGTATACCAGCAGCAGCATGATCGCGATCGCACCGAGGGTGAACAGCGTGATCTTGGCCAGGCTGGCGTTGCCGATGACGTGCATGTCGTCGGACAGGGCCGCGGGCCCGGTGACGTAGGCCTTCACCCCCGGCGGTGCCGGGGTGTCCTTGGCCACCTTGCGGACGGCGTCGACGGAATCGTTGGCCAGCGTGGTGCCCTCGTTGCCGGCGATGTTGATCATGACGTAGGCGGCCTTGGCGTCGGCGCTCTGCGCCCCCGCCGCGGTGAAGCGGTCGCCCCAGAAGTCCTGGATGTGCTGGACGTGCTCGGGGTCCTGACGCAGCTTGCTGACGATGTCGTCGTAGTAGCGGTGGGCTGCGTCGCCGAGCGGTTGCTGGCCCTCCAGCACGACCATCACCGTGCTGTTGGAGTCGAACTCCTGGAAGTTGTGGCCCAGCAGGATCATGGCCTTCATCGACGGTGCATCCATGGGGGCCATCGGAGCCGAGTGCGCCTCACCGACGACCTCCAGCGTCGGGATCGTGACGTTGGAGATCACCGTCAGCGCCACCCAGCCCAGGATGATCGGCACCGCGAAGATGCGGATGACGTGCGGGATGAACGGCTGGCGGCCGCGGCCGCGCTCGCGGACGCTCGGGGCGGTCATGCGGATTTCACCAGACAGAAGGTCTGCGCGTTGACGCCGTCGACGCTGTGGTGTTCTCGGACCACACCGTCGACGGTGATCCGGCAGCCGATCTGGTCGGCGTCGCTCTGGGCCATGATGTTGGCGCTCACCGAGGGCAGGGTCGTCGAAAGGGTGTACGACCACGGCAACGGCGCCCCGTTGACCTGGTGGGTGTTGGCGTCGGCGTCCCAATAGTTGATGTTCGCGGTCGACCCGGGCGGTCCGGTGATTTCGTAGGTGACGACCTTGGGGTTGAACTGCACGATCTCGATCCCGGCGCCGGCGTTGGCGTTGAGGTCCTGCGAACCGAAGATCCGGTGCAGGCGCGACACGACCAGACCCGAGACACTCAGGACGACCACCAGCACCATGGGTATCCACGCCCGCTTGAGGTAGCCGCCGACGGAAACCGATCTCATGTCACGCCTTCCACTCACCGCTGCGGGTTCCCGTCTCCTGCCGGAACGGATGGGTCGACACCGGCGACGGCCAGCCCGGTCGCCAGAACATTTGCTCAGCTGAGTATCGTAGACCTTAATGCACGGCACCGTTCCTCCGGGCCGGTTTGGTGTGGCGAATGGCATGGGTTCAACGGGACATCGCGGACGGCGCGCAGACGTCGTCGGCCGCGCGACCGCCGGTCGGGTCGGGACCCGGTGGCGCTCTCATGAGTCCAGCCGGGCGAAGCGGTCCTCGCGGTACTGCTCGACGCAGGCGGCGCGCTGGATCTTGCCGCTCGTCGTGGTGGGGATCGAGCCCGGGGACACCAGCACGAGGTCGCCGATGTTGAGGCCGTGGGCGTTGGATACCGCCGACGTGACGTCGCTCTTGATGCGGGCGAGTCGGCGTAGCGCATCCTCGTCGGAACCGCCTCGCTTCTTGAGCTCGATGACGGTGACCAGCTCCTCGGTGCCCTGCACCGGAACCGATATCGCCGCGACCCGGCCCCCGGTGATCTCCTGGACCGTCGCCTCGATGTCCTCGGGATAGTGGTTCCGCCCGCGGATGATCAGCAGATCCTTGATGCGCCCGACGATGAAAAGCTCACCGGCGAACAGGAAACCGAGGTCGCCCGTTCTCAGCCAGGGGCCCTCCGGCGTGCCCGGCGACGGGTCCACGAGCGTGGCGCCGAAGCAGCGCTGCTCCTCCGGCGGCTTGCGCCAATAGCCGTCGGCGACGTTGGGACCGTGTATCCAGATCTCGCCGACCACGTCGGGTGGGCACTCCCGGCCCGTGTCGGCGTCGACGATCCGCAGCGTGGGTGAGTCCGGCACGCGATACTTGACCAGCGCCGCGCCGGTCCGGGCCGCAGCCGGCCGAACGCGGCCGACGGACAGCTCGTCGGTGTCGAAGCGCACCACGCTCGACGATTCGTCCCAGGTGCCGGCCGTCACGAAGACGGTCGCCTCCGCCAGTCCGTACGAGGGGCGCACCATGTGGTCCCGGAAGTTGAAATGGGCGAACCGGTCGACGAAGCGCTGCAAGGTGGCCGGTTCGACACGTTCGGCACCGCTGATGATGCCCAGCACGCCGCCGAGGTCGAGCCCGGCCAGGTCGTCGTCGCTGGTCTTGCGGGCGGCGAGGTCGAACGCGAAGTTCGGCGCCGCCGAAAAGGCGTGGGGATTCGCTGCCAGGGACCGCATCCACCTGGCCGGTCTCTCCAGGAACGAAACCGGGCTGGCCAGCTCGCCGTGGTAGCCGCCCAGGATCGGTGCGCAGACCCCCAGCACCAGACCCATGTCGTGGTAGAAGGGCAACCACGAGACGATCGTGGCGTCGGCCGGGATTTTGATCTGGGAGGCGGCGAAGAAGCCGCGCATCAGCTGCTCGAAATTCACCTGCAGGTTGTGGTGCGAGATCCTGACCCCGGTCGGCAACCGAGTCGACCCCGAGCTGTACTGCAGATAGGCAACGGCTGGCAATTCGGTTGTCGGAGCACGTGTTTGGCCGTCCGCGTCCAGGTTCACCGCATCGATCTCGACGATCTTGGGAACGGCGTCCAGGCGTGCCCGGTCGACGTGTTCGGCGATGTCTTCGGCGACCGCGGACGTCGTGAGGATCACCGTCGGTGACGTGTCGGCGAGGACCGTGCTGACGCGCTCGTGGGTAGCGCCGCGGTGCGGCAGCGGCAGCGGCACCGCGATCAGGCCGGCCTGCATGGACCCCAGGAACGCGGTGACGTAGTCGAGGGACTGAGGCGCCAGGATCACCGCCCGATCCCCGACCGACCCGTGCAGGTCGAGTTCGCGCGCCAGGTTCAGTGTCCGGCGGGACAGCTGCGACCACGTCAGGCTCTCCGGGACGCCCGCCCACTCGTTCTCGTAGTCGGTGAAGGTGAATGCCACGTCGTGGGGGCGCATGCCGGCCCGTCCGTGCAGCATCGAAAGGATCGACGACCGGGGCATGTGCGGAATAGAGGTCTGCGGCATGGGGGTCATGCGGTCACATCACGTCCGTGCCGAGCTGTCCACTGCGTCGCATCGGTCAGTGGTCGGCCTGTCCCGCGCCGTGGGACAACACGGACATGGCACCGGCCAGGATCTGCGAGAACGGATCGGCACCGCCGCCGAATGTCGCCTGGTTGGCCGGTGCGGTGACCTCCGCGGGGTCGAAGCCGTGCACCGGATCGACCTGAACCGGGGCGGTCGACGGGTCGTCGTTGCGCGCGTAGCCCGCGTTCACCCGGGGCATCAGGATGGCGTCGAGCCGGTTGAGTGTGTCCTCCGGGATGCCGACGTATTTCAGCGGCATCACCAGCGGAAGGTGCTGCTCGGGGATCATGATCGTGGTGTCTCGGGCGCCCCGGGAGTTGATCGTGGTCCGGATGTTCTGCGGCGGCACCATGCTCGGGTTCGTGAAGGCCACCGCGGTGTGCCCGGTGGCGAGGCCCAGCAGCGCGTTGGCGAGGGCGAACATGTTGTCCGGCCGGTCGGGGAAGTCCGCGATCGAGTCGTAGGCCGCGACGAACCTGTTGGTGTCGTACTGGCTCTCGGACGGCGGCGGCATCGTGTAGTCGAGCGCGGGGACGACGCTGCCGACCGGGAACATGGCGCTCAGGAAGCTCTGGCCGAAGGCGTGATGCCCGATCGGATCGCCGAACGTCGCGAAGTTCAGCGTGCCGGGTGGCGGAGCGGCCGGGTCGCCGGCCAGGCGTGCCTGTTCGCCGTCGACCACGAACGCGCCCTCGGACAGGCCGATCGCCGTGCCCGGGCCGCCCGATTTGATCGCCGCATCGAGGTTGTCGATTCCCACGTCGACCGATTCGCCGACACTGGGGCCGTCGAGGCCCAGGCCCGGAAAGTTCTCATCGAGCTTGCCGATGCCCGGGAACAATCGCTCCAGCACGTGGCCCTGCACCTGTCCGGCCGGGTAGCGGACGATTTCCCGCTTCTGGCCCGGGAACCACTGGGCGCCCTCCTGGCGGATGTACTCGTCGTAGGGGATGCCCAGGACATGCGCGCCGCCGAGGGCGAACGCGGTCTGGTCGCCCGGCGCTCCGGGGGTCGGCGGGCCGCCGATGGGCGTGTCGTCGGCGGACACCGCCCCGACGCCGAAATATCCTGCGACGCCGACGGTTATCACCGCCGTGACTCCCGCGAGGAGTGTTTGCATCCCTACCCCCGACCCGCTCGGTTGCTCTAGTTTCACATACTTCACGTGGGCGTGCTAACCCGGTCGCGGCTCGGCGCGTCCGGCCGGAGACCGCCGCCCGCTCATCCGGGACGGCCACCAATTCGCCCGACCGACCAGCGCGGCGACGGCCGGGACCGTGATGGTGCGCACCAGGAAGGTGTCCAGCAGAATCCCCACTCCGATCACGAATCCGCCCTGCGCGACAGTGCCGATGGTGGAGAACAGGAGACCGCACATCGAGGCGGCGAAGATGAGACCCGCCGCGGTGATCACGCCGCCCGTCGAACTCAGGGTGCGGATGATGCCGTAACGCGTGCTGTGCGGGGACTCGTCGCGCATGCGCGAGATGAGCAGCATGTTGTAGTCGGCTCCCACCGCGACCAGCACCACGAACGCCAGCGGGGGCACGCTCCAGTGCAACTGCCGGCCCAGCAGGAACTGGATCACCAGGACCCCGATGCCCACCGCCGACAGATATGAAATCACCACCGAGGCAACCAGATACAGCGGCGCGACGATCGCGCGCAGCAGCACGACCAGGGTGAGCAGCACGACCAGCAAGGTCACCGCGATGATGAACACGGTGTCGTGCCGGTAATAGTCGCGCGTGTCCTTCAGGCCCACGGTGAATCCGGTCATCGACACGGTGGCGTCGGCCAGGGCGGTGTTGGGTTGGGCTCCCCGGGCGGTCGCGCCGATCCTGTCGATCTGGCCCATCGCCTCGGTGCTGAACGGGTTCAGCTTGGTCTGCACCAGGTAGCGCACCGAGTGGCCGTCCGGTGAGACGAAGACCCTGGCGGCGTCCTGGAATTCCTTCAGGTGCAGCAGCCGGGACGGGATGTTGAACCCCGCCATCGCCGGGTGTGCCGCGTCGCGTTTCAGTGACAACAGGAACGCCGCCGACTCGCTGAGGCCGCCGCCGAGCTGTTTGACCTGGTCGACGAGGTGGGCCACCGCCTCGGCCACCTGCCGGCTCCCGCCGGCGAACCGGTCCGCGCCGTTCTGCAGCGTGTTCAGATTTGCCTGCAGGCCACCGGGCTGGTCCATCCCGAGGGAACGCAGCACGGTGGTGAGCTTCGCGACGGCGGCGCGCAGGCGGTCCGTCGAGGCCTTCAGGGCCCGCTTGTCGGGATACTCCTGCAGCTGGTGGGCCAGGTCGTTGATGGCGTCGAGGTCTCCCTGATCCCGCGCGCCGGCCAGCCGCTCGAACGTCCCGCGGGTGGCGCTGCACGACGAATCCGCGTCGCAGACCGGGTTGCCCTGCAGCGCCGCCAGCACCGGGCCGATCCAGGCGAACATGTTCATGCCGGCCGTGAAGTTCCAGCCCATCGCTGTGCTGAGCGAGTTGACGTGGTCGACGAGCTGAGCCGCGAGGTCGACCTCTTTGACCAGCGCGTCGCCGCTGTACTGGTTCTTCGCCGAGGAGAAGGCGTTCTCCAGTTCCTGCACCCCGGCGGCGAGCTGGCTGACCTGGCCGCGCACCCGGCCGAGGTTGTCGGCGAGCGTCCCGGCCCCGTCGACCAGCTGGTCGAGGTCATCCGTGTGGTCGTTGATCAGCGTGGACCCGCGGGCCAGGAAGGCGCCGATGGCTCCCGCCTGATAGGTGGCCCGGAACTGTTCGGGCACGTTTCCGGTGGGCCGGGTGATGCCGCTGACCGCGGCGACATCC
>CAYVQQ010000042.1:8354-9098 GCA_964453085.1 uncultured Mycobacterium sp. | reverse complement strand
GCGAGGGCCTGCGGTGTGCGCAGGTCATGCGGCGACTGGACGAGGATGTACTCGGGAATGGACTGGTTGACCGGGAAATGACGGTCCAGGGCCGCATACCCGATGGAGCTCGGCGCCGAGGGCCGCAGGGCCTTGCGATCGTCGTAGTTGTACCGCACCAGGCCCGCGCAGCTGGCCAGGACGATCAACACCAGCACGCTGGCGACCAGGTGGGCCACCGGCCGGCGCACGACTCGGATGCCGGAGCGCCGCCAGAAGCGGGCGGTCAGCTCGCGGCGCGGCCTGATCCAGCCGCGTGGCCCGGCGAGCACCACGATCGCCGGCAGCAACGTCATCGCGGCCAGGTATGCCACGGCGATGCCGATTGCCGACGACACGCCGACCGTTTTGAAGATGCCCATCCGGGCGAAGCTGATCAGCAGAAAAGTGATCCCCACGGTGCTGGCGGACGCGGTGATCACCTTGCCGATCGAGATCATCGCCATTTTGACCGCCTGGTCGAAATCCGCGCCGGACCGCAGATGGTCGTGGTATCGGCTGATCAGAAAGACCGCGTAATCGGTTCCCGCGCCGGCGACGATCGCGCTCAGGAACACGATGGACTGGTTCGACACACCGGAGCCGGTGAGCTGCGAGTAACCCGCCACCACTGCCTGGGCGATCACCAGGGACAACCCGATCGACACCAGCGGCAGCACCATGGTGACCGCGCTGCGGTAGACCACCAGCAGGACGAGCAGCACC